>QMPV01000192.1 GCA_003648765.1 Candidatus Aminicenantota bacterium | reverse complement strand
CTTTAAATGACAGCATTGCTCCAGGGCAAACGCATGAGACAAGATTACGAGGTACATCACTTATATCTTTGCTTTTAACTTAAGTCACTCTGGATAAAGTTTCTCTTTCTAAGCTCAGGTATCAATTATTGCGATGAACCTCTTTCATTAACGCTAATATCAAAGGTAAAAGCTGGCTGGCCTTCTCCCGATTTAGACCCGCCTCTTTTTCAGCTCTATGGCAGAGAAGAGATTGTTTCTCAACCTGAAGAGATATGTTATAATCATCCCCATGATTGACCCCAAAATAATTCTCGAGAAACCTCAATTTGTGCGCGAAAAATTAGCCACCCGGGGAGTTGACTTTAATCCCGAGGAATATGCCTCTCTTGACCAAAAACGCCGCCGAATCCAGCAGCAAGTGGATGAATTGCGGGCTGAGCAGAATAAAACTTCCAAATTAATCGGCCGGTTAAAAAAAGAAGGCCAGGAGGTCAGCCAAGTCCTGGCGCGGATGAAGGAGATAGCCGCCCAAGTCCGGCAGTTGGAAGAGAAGCTCCGAGAGATCGAGGAGAATCTTTATCAGATATTAATTAACCTGCCCAACCTTCCTGATGACTCCGTTCCCATAGGCGAGGATTCGAGCCGTAATGTGGAGGTGAGACGTTGGGGAGAAAAGCCCATCTTTGATTTTTCCCCTCAACCTCATTGGGAAATAGGGAAATCTCTGGGTATTCTTGATTTTGATCGAGCGGTGAAATTAGCTGGTTCTCGTTTTGCTCTCTACAAGGGTCTGGGAGCTCAGCTGGAAAGGGCTCTAATAAATTTTATGCTGGATGTTCATACCCAGGAAAATGGCTACTTGGAAGTTATTCCGCCTTTTATAGCCAACGAGAAGGCTTTACTGGGCACTGGCAATCTTCCCAAATTTGAAGAAGACTTATTCAGTTTGAAACGCCATCCCTGGTATATGATTCCCACTGGCGAAGTCCCTTTAACCAATATTTACCGGGAAGAAATACTGCCTCCCGGCAGTCTACCGCAGCGCTTTGTGGCTTACACACCGTGCTTCCGTCGAGAGGCGGGTTCTTATGGAAAGGACATTCGGGGGCTGGTCCGCCAGCACCAGTTTAATAAAGTTGAGCTGGTGTCGCTGACTTTGCCCGAGGCATCATTTAAGGAGCTAGAAAAAATTACGGCTGATGCTGAAGGTATCCTCCAACGTCTTGGGCTTCATTACCGGGTAGTGCTTCTTTGCAGCGGGGACCTAGGCTTTGCCGGGGCGAAAACTTATGATTTGGAACTTTGGATGCCCAGTCGGCAGGGTTATCTAGAGATTTCTTCTTGCACTAATTGTCTTGATTTTCAGGCGAGAAGAGCCAACATTCGTTTTCGCCGGCAACCTGGTAGTCGGCCTGAATTTGTTCACACTTTAAACGGTTCTGGGCTGGCCGTAGGCCGGACAGTAGCTGCCATTCTGGAAAATTTTCAGCAAGCTGATGGTTCAGTAGTTATCCCCGAAGTTCTCCGGCCCTATTTAGGCGGGCGGGAAACTATACCTTAGCATCAAGACAAGCCTAGATTTTTGGGGCTGTTCTTTTCTCAAGCGTTTCTCTTGTGGTGGGGGCCGGATAAAGATGTGATGCCTCGAGCCCAGAGTTTTTTCTGAGTGGATTTCTGCTTTGTTCAAAATGCGTCAAGTTGGCGGCTGAATGTTTACCAATGAATAAAATTGAGCTCGATAACAAAAATGACGGTAAAAAAATCGGAACCTGGGCTGGACGGTTTTAGGGGAAAATATTCAGGCGAAAACTTAGGCAAAAAAGAAGAAGAAACTGTTGGAATAAATCTGGGGAAGAGAGTTAAATTTCCTGGCCACGTCAGGAAAATAGACAAACTCTTCAGAAGATAGATGACCCGGCTTGTCAATAAGCCCAAGCTAGCCTAAAATATTAAATCCTGCCTCTCTTCAAAGAGCGGAGGGATGGCCGAGTGGTTGAAGGCGGCGGTCTTGAAAACCGCTTCACGAGAAATCGTGACGGGGGTTCGAATCCCTCTCCCTCCGCCACACTCTTCTTTAGAGCTTCTTGCCCCATTCTAGATTGTCTTAAATCACCCGCCTTGGTTCTGGCTTAAGAGAAAGTCAGGAAACTGCCATAATTAATGCCTCAATTTAGCGTTCCAGTCATCTTGTCTCTTTTCCTGGATCAGCCAGGAGGCTTAGCCAACACTAACTCTCCGAATTTACGTTTTATTTTCCCCGGCTTATTGATTTTGTACCCAGGAGAGGGAAAAAATTGCTTGACAATTATAGTAATAATAAATATTCTTAATTAAGAAAGATTATTAATTAGATGCAAATAATCTTTTAAGTTTATCAGTGAGGAGGCTTTAACCATGAAAGCAATATCAATTACCCCCAATATCTATTGGGTGGGTGGAATTGATTGGGATTTAAGGAATTTCCATGGATATTTAACCCCCCTGGGTTCTACTTATAATTCGTATTTAATTTTAGATGAAAAAGTAACCTTAATTGATACGGTGAAACATTATCTGGGTGAAGAAATGTTGGCTCGGATCTCGAGTGTAATTTCCCCTTCGAAGATAGATTATATTGTGGCCAATCATGTAGAGATGGACCATACAGGTTCTCTGGGGCGCTTGTTGCAGCTGGCCCCTCAGGCAAAAATCATCACCTCGCCCATGGGTGAGAAGGGGTTGCGCCGTCATTTTAAGCAAGATTGGCCTTTTCAGGTAGTCCAATCAGGCGAGAGCCTTAGTTTAGGGCAGCGTAGTTTGACCTTTGTGCATGTGCCGATGGTTCACTGGCCTGATTCCATGGTCACTTATCTGCCGGAAGAAGAGATTCTCTTTTCCAATGATGCTTTTGGCCAACATGTGGCTTCCGCCGAGAGGTATGACGATGAGCTAGGGTGGTCATTTCTCCGACGGGAAGCGGCCAAGTATTACGCCAACATCGTCTATCCTTTCGGAGCCCAGGTCAAGAAAGCTTTGGCTCAGGTAAAGCAATTGCCCCTGAAACTTATTTGCCCCAGTCATGGGCTTATCTGGCGTTCTTTTATCGATAGGATTGTGGCTGAATATAGCCGCTGGGCTGACCACGAGGCTGAAGAGAAAGCTGTAATTATTTATGATACGATGTGGGGCTCAACAGAAAAAATCGCCCGTTCTCTCCAATCAGGGTTAGAAGAAGAAGGGATACCGGTTGTGGTAAGGCATCTGAAAACTAACCATGTCTCAGATATAATTCCTGATGTTTTAGAGAGTCGGCTGGTTTTATTGGGGTCACCCACTTTCAATAACAGCTATCTCCCCACGATGGGAGCTTGGTTGACTTATCTCAAAGGTTTACGACCCCAACAAAGAGTCGGCCTAGCTTTCGGTTCTTTTGGTTGGAGTGGGCAGGCGGTTAGCGAAATGGAAGCCGTGATGAAAGCCCTGGGTTGGGAATTGCCCCTGGCTGGAATTAACCTCAAATATATTCCTGATGAAGAAGAGTTAGTTCAAGTCAAAGAAAAAGCTCGGGAATTAGCCCGGTATTTAAAGAACAAATAGAGTAAAAACAAATTGGAGGTTTATAAATGACAGCCAGACTACAAATTTATAAGTGTGAGATATGTGGCAACATAGTTGAAGTTCTTCATCCTGGCCAGGGAAGATTGGTTTGTTGCGGTCAGCCCATGACCTTAATGAAGGAAAAGACTCAAGAAGAGGGGCAGGAGAAACATTTACCAGTAGTAGATTTAAAGGATAAAGGGGTGGGCATAAAAGTGGGCGAGGTTCCTCATCCTATGGAAGAAGCTCATCATATTGAGTGGATCCAGTTTATTGCCGGTAATACTATTTGGCGTCAATTTTTGAATCCAGGAGAAGCGCCGGAAGTCTTCTTTACCGTCCCGACCACCCCGGGAACCGCCCGGGAATATTGTAATATTCATGGATTATGGAAGAAATAAATAAGTCCGGATAATTCTTAATTTTAGTTGACCACGAG
>QMPV01000191.1 GCA_003648765.1 Candidatus Aminicenantota bacterium | reverse complement strand
GTTGAGGTGGTTCTTCCTTGCGTTGTTTGGGAAGTCGAGGAGAATCGCTGCCTGAGTGCCAGTGAGCGGTTTCTTTTCTATGACCAATGGACAGAGTTTTATTCGGGTCAACCCCTCCAGGAACTTGATTTGCGGCAGAATCAAATAATTGTGGGCGAAATTGTCAACCGACTCCCCTCTCCTCGTGACCATCGGAAAAAAGCCTTTGATGATAACTGGTCCACCGGAGAGGCGGAAATTTTTTTAGAGAGCGAGAAGTGTCAGGGATGTGGGATATGTCTTGAAGTTTGTCAGACCGGGGTATTGGCTTGGGCTGAGACTAAAAATAAGCGGGGCTATTCTTATCCGGTGGCCCTTCATCCTGAAAAGTGTCTGGTCTGTGGACTTTGTGAAATGTTTTGTCCTGAGCTGGCCATTAAGGTCGAACGCCGGGGCGAAGTCAGCAAAAAGGAACAGCGGCTATGAAAGCCAGAATTATTGAGCGGCGTCAACTGTGCCCAGAAATTTATCTTTATAAAATAGAGGCCCCCCATGTAGCTGAGCGTTTTCGGCCAGGGCAATTTGTCATTATTCAAACGCATGAAAAAGGAGAGAGAATTCCTTTGACAGTGGCTGAGGCTCAGCCGGAAAAGGGGATAATTTCTCTTGTTTTTCAGGTGGTAGGTAAATCCACCCTTCATCTCAGTCTTCTTCAGAAGGGGCAATATCTAGAAAATTGTGTAGGACCTTTGGGCAATCCCAGTGAGATTCGGCGTTTCGGCCGAGTAGTCTGCGTCGGGGGTGGAACTGGCATTGCTTGTCTCTGGCCGATTCTTAAGGCTTTAAAGGCAGTGGGTAATGAGGTTCTGACGATTATTGGGGCCCGGACAGCCGAGCGGCTTATTTTGGTAGAAGAAATTCGCCAAGCCAGTTCCCAGGTTTTTATTACTACTGATGATGGCAGCCAGGGAGAAAAGGGACTGGTGACGGATGTCTTGGCCCGCTGGATAAATTCACCAGCTGGGGCCAGCTCCCCGGCAATTGATCGCGTAATTGCTATCGGTCCAGCTCCAATGATGAAGAAGGTGGCTGAGGTCACGCGGCCCCAGCGGATTAAGACGATTGTTAGCCTTAACACAATTATGGTTGATGGGACTGGTATGTGTGGCAGCTGTCGAGTTTTTCTCGGTCAAACCATGAAACTAGCCTGTATTGATGGGCCTGAATTTGATGCCCACCGAGTGAATTTTGATGATGTGATTAGTCGACTGGAGATGTTTCGTCAAAAAGAGAAATTAGCTCTGGAGACTTATCGGCGCCAATTAGCAGCCCAAAGAGAGGGTCTGGCCCCCAAAGAACTTCATCCTAAGAGGTTAAGCAGTGATTAAGATTGGCGGACGACGGGTCCCGATGCGGGAATTGTCGCCTGAAGAACGAATCAAAAATTTTTCTTCTGTTCCTTTAGGTTATACTGAAGCAGAGGCCGTCCGAGAAGCCCAACGTTGTCTGCAGTGTCGGGGAGTTCCCTGTGAAGTTTATTGTCCGATACACTTGCGGGTGCTGGATATGATTCGGGCCATAGCGGCGCGACGGTTCCAGGAAGCTTTTTTCATTATTCAGGCCGATAATCCTTTGCCGGCTATTACGGGTCGGGTTTGCCCTCAGGAAAGTCAATGTGAGGGGGTCTGTCCTTTGGCCCAGGATGGGCGCGGCCTTAATATTGGCAAGCTGGAAGCTTTTGTGGCTGATTGGGCCCGGGCCAGAGGTCTTCGGGAGAAGCTCCAGATTAAAGAAAGACCCCAACGGGTGGCCGTGATTGGTTCTGGCCCAGCTGGTTTGATTTGTGCCTATGATTTACGGCGTTGGGGTTATCAGGTGGTGGTGTTTGAAGCTCTTCATAAAGCTGGAGGGGTCCTCCAATACGGTATCCCCGCTTTTCGTTTGCCCACGGAAGTGGTGGATTATGAGATTTCTTATCTTCAAGAAATTGGAGTAGAATTTCGCCTTAATTTTTTTGTTGGGCAGAATATTCCTTTTGCCGAATTAAGACGAGACTTTGCGGCCATCTTTATTGGCACCGGAGCCGGAGCGCCTCTTTTTCTGGGAATTGAGGGAGAAAATTTAAAAGGTGTTTATTCGGCCAACGAGTTTTTAATTCGGGTAAATTTGATGAAAGCTTATCGTTTCCTGGAGTATGACACTCCGATAATTTGTGGCCGGCGAGTCGGGGTCATTGGGGCGGGAAATGTGGCTATGGATGCGGCTCGCTGTGCCCGACGGCTGGGAGCAGAAGAAGTATATATCCTTTATCGTCGGACTAGAAAAGAGTCGCCGGCCAGAGATGAAGAGATTCAGCACGCCCTTGAAGAAGGTATTATCTGGATGGAACTGGTAGCGCCACGACGTTTTTTAGGAGACGAGAAGGGGTGGTGCCGGGGAGTGGAATTGGTCCGGATGAGACTGGGTGAGCCAGATTCAAGCGGTCGGCCGCGGCCTCTGCCCATTGAAGGGAGTGAGTTTGTCTTGGAGCTGGAGACGGTGATTGAAGCTTTGGGAACCACGCCTAACCGGCTTTTTCTTAAGCAAGCGCCGGAATTGGCTGTCAATCGCTGGGGGCTTATCCAGGTTGATGATAATTTACAGACCAACTTGCCGGGTGTTTTCGCCGGGGGTGACGCTATCCGGGGAAATGCTACGGTAATTCTGGCCTTAGGAGACGGCCGAAAGGCGGCCGCCGCCATCCACCGCCAGCTTTCCGAGGCGGAAAGATAAAAAGGATCGAAGTCAGGACTTCAAATTTCGCAAATCAACTAATCACTTAACTAAAAAGGGTTAGTTCTTTACCTTTCACCTTTAATCTAAAAAATGATTGGGAGCTAGGTTTTCGCCATTGGCCGGTTAAGCTGGGGTCAAGTTTTCACCCTGAACAGGCAGCAAAACTTCCCCAGGGAAGAAGTGCGTGGTTAGCTGGTTTGAAATTGGCTCCTTTTTATTCTCTTATTACTTTCTTATGACTTGAGCTTCTCCTTGGCTTTGGGGAGGGACCGGCTGGTAGGAGAAGGAATTTTGAGATTAAACCGACTCAAAAAGGATGAAGGATAAAGGATAGAGGATAAAGAATTTAAACTGACTGATAGAGATTAAAAAATATAATTATTCAAATATTCCCCGGCAAAAGGCAAAGACCTGCTCCTGGAGCAGGCTTTTCTTAGAATTAAGTTCTTGATGAGGAGGCCAGCTCAAGTCTTGACTTTGGAAGCTGGCGAAAAAGCTCTGGAATATCGACAATTCTTAATGAAGAGCCCAGCTGGAATTTTGACCTTTCTTGACCCCTTTCTGGGGATTTGGTGAATTGAGCTGTCTCAAGAAGAAAGTAAGACTATAATTAAAAAAAGAAAAGACAAATATATTAAAGAGAAGAGCAAAAAGATAAAAAAGGAATAAGGCTAATTTCTTGAGGGAGTTAGGAAAGAAAAAGGAAGTTTAAGTTAGAGGCAGTTTATAGATAGTAAAGTGTTGTCGAGGCAGAAAGTTTAGCTCTTGCTCTAATTGATAGCCGGCCTGCTTCATTTCCTGAATGATTTTTTCTTTGGAGACATAGTGACCGAAGAGACGGCGGAAGGAAAACAACTTAGCCTTTTGGTATTCTATTATAGCCACTCTTCCTCCCGGTTTTAAAAATTTCCGGAGATGTTTAAGGTATTCTGGGCGTCGGGGTAAATGATGGGTGACATTGCGCATGAAGATAAGGTCTATTTGCTGGAGAGGTAGTTCTGGGAGATCACCGCTGACTTGAACTGGCACTACGTTTTGCAACCCTTGTTTTCTGGCTTGTTGCTCGATATAGCGAAGAAAATCTGGATTAGTTTCGACGGCGAAGACTTGGCCTGTTTCTCCCACTAGTTCGGCCATTCTGAAAGAAAAGCCCCCCGCCAGCTCTGATGTCGGCCACCACTTGGCCCTGTCGGAGGTGCAGCGCCTTTAATATTTCCTCAGGTTTATTTTCGGGATTGGCCGCCAGCCGATTGAAGATAACGGCTTTTTCTAT
>QMPV01000190.1 GCA_003648765.1 Candidatus Aminicenantota bacterium | reverse complement strand
CAACACCAGTAACACCCTCCACCTGTAATTGAGGCCTATTTTGTTGAGATTTCCTCCGGATTTCTTCTGAAAAAAATACGTTACTTCTCTGAGAAAAATACCTCGCCCCTCTAAAAAAATACGTTACCCCTCAAAAAAAAGATATGTTACTCATCTGAAAAAATACGTCGCTCCTCAAAAAAAGCTACGTTACTTCTCAAGAAAAAATATGTCGCTCCTCAAAAAAATACCTTTAATTAAAGGTTTTTTCTCTTGAGTTGTCGACGTTACTTAGTGTATTATAGTTGGCTCTTTTAACAAATCTTGTCAAAGAGACTTATCCAGTTGCCAAGTTGCTTATAATTCATATAATATAAGCATATAAAAAATAAAATTTATACTAAAAACCAAAATCAAAAATTCAAGCGGAGGAAGTAAATGAAAGATTATCCCGCCGAGAAAATCCGCAATATAGCTCTGACCGGACACGGTTCTTCGGGTAAAACCTCTTTGGCAGCGGCTTTTCTTTTTCAGACTGGGGTGACCAGTCGCTTGACTAAAGTAGATAATGGGAATACGGTCACTGACTTCGACCCGGATGAAATTGCCCGCAAAATATCTATTCAGTCAGCCCTTTGTCACTTTACCTGGAAAGACCATAAAATCAATCTTATTGACTGCCCGGGGTATACCAATTTCCTTTGGGATACCCGCGCCAGTTTAAGAGCTGTAGATGCCGGAGTGGTCCTGGTCTGTGCGGTGGCCGGTGTAGAAGTAGGCACTGAGAAAGTCTGGGAGATGATGGATGAATTGAAATTACCTCGCCTGATTGTGATTAATAAAATAGAGCGGGAAAATGCCGATTTCGGCCGGACCATGGAGGCCATTCATCAATTTTTCGGCCGCAAGGCTGTGCCGGTACAATTACCCATTGGCCAGGAAAAAAATTTCTCCGGCGTGGTCGACCTCCTCAGTAAAAAAGCCTATTTCTTTGAGAAAGACGAGAGCGGCCAGATGAAAGAAGGAGACATTCCAGCCGATATGGCTGACGAAGTGGAGAAGAAGTATGAAGAGTTAATGGAAATGGTGGCCGAATCAGATGAGGAATTGATGGAGAAGTATTTTGACCAGGGAGAGCTCTCTCAGGAAGACCTCACCAAAGGCCTTCGCCAGAGTATTTTAGCCGGTGACATTGTGCCTGTTTTTGTGGTTTCGGCCATCTTGAATATGGGTATTCAGCCATTGCTTGACGGCTTGGTTGATTTATTGCCTTCTCCCTTGGAAAGAGAGGCTATCCCCACCGTAGATGGAGAATTAAAACCCAGTGCCGAAGGGCCCTTGGCTGCTTTTGTCTTCAAAACAATGTCCGACCCTTATACCGGACGAATTTCAGTTATGCGTGTCTTTTCGGGAGAAGTTAAAGGAGATGAGGTGGTTTACAACTCAACTAAAGATGTTGAAGAAAAACTCAGTGGTCTTTTCTTCCTTCAGGGTAAGGAACAGGTAACTACCGCCAAGGTCGGGGTCGGGGAAATAGTGGCCACCGCCAAACTCAGAGCCACTTTAACTGGGGATACCCTTTGTGCTAAAGGGACTAACATAAAATTTCCCCCAATTAAATTTCCTGAACCTTCCATTTCTTTCGCTATTGAGCCTAAAACCCGAGCCGACGAAGACCGTATTTCTCAGGCGGTTCACCGGGTCACCGAAGAAGACCCGACCATCCGCATTGAGCGAGATCCCGAGACTAATGAGCTGATAATTTCCGGCAACGGCCAGCTTCACGTGGAAATTGTCACCGAACGCTTAAAAAAGAGATACAACGTTAATGTTGACCTCAAACCGCCCAAGATTCCCTATAAAGAAACTATTAAAGGTCGGTCTGACGTTCAGGGAAAATATAAGAAACAGACCGGCGGACGAGGTCAATACGGCGATGTCAAAATAAAGATGGAACCCTTGCCTCGGGGTAAGGATTTTGAATTTGAAGATAAGATTTTCGGCGGGGCCATTCCCAAGAACTATATTCCTTCCATTGAAAAAGGTATTCAGGAGGCCCGCAAAAAAGGTGTTCTGGCTGGTTATCCTGTGGTCGACTTTAAAGTTACCCTCTATGACGGCTCCTACCATGAAGTTGACTCCTCGGATATTGCTTTCAAGATAGCGGCTTCAATGGCCTTTAAGAAGGGCATGAAAGAGGCCAAGCCGACTATTCTTGAACCGATCATGAATGTAGAGGTTTACACTCCTGAAGCCAACATGGGCGATGTCATGGGGGCGCTTAACAGCCGTCGAGGCAAAGTCTTGGGGATGGAGCAAAAAGGCAACATGCAGGTTATCCGAGCCCAGGTACCCATGGCCGAGATGCTTGATTTCGAACCCACGCTAACTTCAATTACCGGAGGGCGGGGCTCCTTCATAATGGAGTTCAGTCATTACGAAGAAGTGCCCCAGCAGCTTCAAAGCAAAATCATCGAAGAAGCCATCCGGGAAGGCCGGATTAAACCTGAAGAAGAAGAGAAATAACATGGCCCATCACTGCCCCCGTTAACTTAGGGCTGATTAGCCACTCAGGAAAGCCAAGAAATTATTTTCGTAGCCTGGTTCTTCCACCCTGACCCTGGCTTTTCCACCAGCTAGATTATTTTCGCCAAAAGGCAGTTCCTTCCTGAAAGCTCACCTGCAAGCGGAGAGATCCTTGATAAAGGCGGGTTTGTCCCTGGTCGACCAGAGAATGGAAGGAAAAATTCAGAGTCCTAATTTTCTCTGGAGTTAAATGAGTCAGAGAAAAAGTGCGCTGGCTCTTCCCTGACTGTCCTTTCCCCAGTGATTGGTCAGACCTCAGTTTTTTCCAGAGATAGTCACCCAGAAGCTGAAGGGCTTGAAATACGGGAACACCGAAATTCTGGGGATTAGTTTTTTCCTGATAGGGGCCAAAGGGGCGAAACACACCATCGCGAGGCGGTAAGTCCTGGTTAATGTTTTCTTTTAAATCCTGAATGATTTGGCTTTGAGCCAGCAATTTATCTTGCCAATAAAGGAATACCTGCAGTTGGCGGGCCCGGTTCTCAACGCGGACGGCGCCCGATTGTTGAGCCTTTTCCGGAGCGGAGACTACCTGAGTAGTCAAATCTTGGAGTAATTCCAGCTGATAACGAATTATTAAGTCTGCTTTTTTTAATTCCAAAATATATTTAATACTTTTGTTACCTGGAGAAAAAGCGGGCAAAGGAATCTCAATTAAGTTAGTCCCAGCTTTTAACCGGCCGCCGCTAACCGGGCTCTCCCCTTGAAAAATCTTGTAGAAAGCCTCACTTCTAATAACTGCGGCCAGAGTCAATGAGGCCGGCCACTTTTCCAGGAGAGGTTGAGCTGGTTTGATAAAGGCCAGGTCAAAAAGTTGGGGATAGTTTTTTTCCCAGTAGTTCAAATAATCAACCAGAGCCTTAGACCAGGCTGGCGGCAAGAAAGAGAAATTCCAGAAGGAAGAGCGATATTTTTCCCAGTGAAGACTCAACCAATGATATTCTTTCTCCTGGCGCTTAAGCCGATGGTAGAAGTAAGCTAAACAAGCGGAAGCGCTTATTTTCTCTGAGACAGGTAATTCATGCCAGAGGTTCTCTAGGAGAGCCACGGCTTGTTGGAGGGCCTCTTGCTCTGAGGTGGCAGAAATCTGCCCCAACAGTTGAATTATTTTCTGCTGCCAGGGTAAAAGCTCGCTAGCTTTCTCTTCCTGCCCAGAGAGAGTTAACCTCTTTGTTTTCCCAGGAAACGACTTGGCGGCTGCCGCCGTGGCCGAGCCGACCTTGGTGTTCAAAAATAATTCATTTTGCTCCTTCAGTTGGCTCCTAATTTGTTGGTTTCGCCAGCTTGCTGAAGTCAATGTGGCTTCTAACTTTCTTTTGAGGAGCTGAGCTGAGCAAAGCCCACTGCCCGCCAGGCAGGTCCTCTCCCAGGCCATGCTGGCTGCCTGAATTGGAATTCCCATAAAAAAGCTGGCTAAAACCCCCCCCAATAGCCCGAGGAAAAGACTAAAGAAGAGAGTTGGGAT
>QMPV01000189.1 GCA_003648765.1 Candidatus Aminicenantota bacterium | reverse complement strand
TGACACTTTAATATTATGCGACACAATCAGGGTGTCTGACACCAAAGTGTTGGACACCTTATCTGAGCCCATCAATATTATTAGCAAAAAGAAAAGGCTCTTGGCTTGAAAGCTCACTTGACTTAAATTAAGCCAGGGCTTAGAATCATCATCACTATGGCTCTTCCAGAAATTTCATATTTATCGGGATGGTATGAAGAAGAAAAAAATGCACAATTGACCTACCGCTGGATGAGCCGACAAGCTAAATTATCAGTCAAAGGCCTCTCTAAAGAAAAAAAATACGTGCTATCTTTTCTGGCTGGACACTCCTTTGCTGACTGGACTCCAGAGTTGACATTAATTATCTCGGGAAAAATTATCTCCGTTGAACAAATCGCATCTCCATTTGCCTCTTATGCCTATTTTCTTCCTCAGGAAGATAATCTAGAAATTGAATTTAATCTTTCAGAAATAAAACACGTCGCCGGTGATCCACGGGATTTAGGTTTGATGATCGGCGCTTTGCAAGTAATTGACCTTAGTTCTTTAGAGTCACCTTTTCCTTTGACAGGCTGGTATCTGCCTGAAGAAAAGGATGTTCTGCTTCAGATGCCTAGAAAGCGCTGGATAAAGAACCAAGCCAGCCTAGCTCTTCGCGGCGATCGAAATGAAGAATTATTATTAGAACTAATTCTAGGACACCCATTTCCTATTGACAATTCTCCAAATATTAAAATATTTGTCAACAATAAAGAGTTAGCTGAAAAAAGAATAACTTCAGAACGCCAAAAATGGCTGCTAAAACTGCCTTCTTCTGAAGAATTTTTTATCCAATTAACTTCAGATCATGCTTTTCCGGTAGACATCTCCGGTGATACTCGTTCTTTAGGCCTCTTTATTCATGAAATAAAAGTTCATTCGCCTCAAAAAGTAGAAATAGTCTTGGGGGAAGGCTGGTATGAGGCAGAAAGCGGCGAGTTTTATCCTTTTCACTGGATGCAACAGACCAGTCGTCTTTTCCTTTCCTCAGCTGAGCTCTGTCAAAATAAATATTTATCTTTTTATGCTTTTTCCGAATATGCTAACCTAACGCAGGAATTAAGTATCTTTCTTGGGGAAAGAAAATTAGATTCTTTTCCTTTACTTCATAAATGGAATTTTTACAGTCTTGACCTTCAGGAGGCAGTTCAGTCAAAGCAAAAAGAAGTCCCTCACTGGCTAGAATTGAAGTTGGCTTTAAATAAAACCTTTCCCTCCCGCTATCATCCCCATGACTCTCGGGAACTGGGCGCCCGTTTCAGCTGGTTTTCTGGACATCAAGATGATGAGCTTCATCAAAAAACTTTAGCCTTTCATCAAAATGCTCGCCTGAATTATCAAGAAATGATGGCCGGGAAAACAGTTTTATCTTCCTTTCCTTTAAATCTGGGGATTGACCTCTACGCCCGCTGCAATATCAAACCACCTTGTGTTTATTGTTTATGGACGTCCATGAAGAAACTTGAAGGGAAATACGTCCACGTCAAGGTAGATGAAAAAACTTTGCTTGGTTATGGCCCCTTTTTCACTTCGGCTCGGACTTTGGTGAATTGTTCTTTTGGCGAGCCTTTGCTTCACCCCCGGTTAAAAGAAATCCTGGACCTTTGCGCTCGTTATCGTAAATTTATTGAGATTTCCACCAATGGTCAGGCCTTTACTTCAGAAATAATTGATGCTTTAGTGGGGAAACCTATTTTTCTTTATATCTCTCTGGATGCGGCCACCCGAGAAACTTACGCCAAAATAAGAAATGACAATTGGGACGCCATTATACCCCGCTTGGTGGAGCTCAATAAAAAAAGGAAAAAGTTTCATTATTTGCCGAAAATCTACATGGTGTTTATGCCCATGAAAGTCAATCGGGGTGACCTCGAGGAATATTTTAAGTTATGTCAAAGGATAGAAGCTGATGCTGTGGTTTTAAGACCCCTCCTTTACCTTCATGAACCTAAAATTGAGGCCTACCGGGGAGGTTATCATTTCGTTTATAAAGATGAGCTCCTGCCTGAGGAAGAAATAAAGGAAATAATTACTCAAGCTCGAAAGTTATCTAAAAAATATAAAATCCCTCTGGCCAACCAATTTGAATTCGGTCAGCGCAAAGAACCTCAGGCTGAAGAGTTCGAGAGCGGATTGATTGATTTTCAGAGATCATAAAATGAACGAGAAAACTAAAGATCAAGACGAACTCGGCCTTCAAGCTGGGCCTCTCTGTCGGGAACCATGGGAGAGTTACTATATTTTACGACGGGGAATTTTACCCTGTTGTTACGGTAATCCTATTGTGGCTCCTATGGATGAATGGTCTGAAACATGGAATTCTTCTCAACTCCAAGAAATCAGGCGATATTTGGCTCGGGGAGAATTAAGTCCCTATTGCCGGGAATCGCTTGGTTGCCCCATCGTCCAAAGAGTTTTGGCTCAGGAAAGGGCAAGAGAAGGTTCCGTTAAAAGCAGTCGACCAGGCTGGCAAAGAAGACTTAATCGTCTCTTCCTGGGCTTGCCAGCCAGAATATATAGGAAATTATTCCCAGCTCGATAAATCGGGCGGTTATTTAATATAACCCAAAGAACGAAGCATTTCTTTAGCTTGAGGATCAAGGAGAGTTTCTTTCTTTTCTTCTAGTATTTTAAGAGCCGTAGCAGTCACCTGTCGATAGAGGGCTCGCCATTCGAGTCGGAGAAGGGAAGAGCTATGGAGATTTTGCCTCTCGGCCGGGTCGTCTTCCAGATTATATAGTTCAAAGCGGGCCTGGGCTGGTGTAAACACCAGATGCCAAGGATAGCTTATGCCTCCAAAACGATCCTGAACAGCTTCGGGACGATAAGTCTCCAGAAAAATAAAAGACTGGGCCGGCGAGTTAGTCTTTTCCAGAATATTTCGTCCTTGGTAATAATCTGGTGTCGGCCAGCCGAGCAGCTTCATTAAGGTGGGAGCCACATCAAGAAGAGAAGCCGGCCCGCTCTGGGAAAAATCAGTTTGCTCCAAGAGGGGGGAAGAAATAATAAAGGGCACTCTGAGATAATTACCATAAAGAAAATGAATATGACCAAAGTGGAAATCGCCAAATCTGGTTCTTCTTTCTCCCAACCCTTCTCCATGGTCCCCCACTAAAATAAATAAACTTTGCTGATAAATTCCCCGGGAGATTAATTTCTCTCGAAAAATTTTTAATTGGGCGTCTAAATATTCAACTTCCGCCTGATAGGCTTTTCTCTTCTCTTCAATGGTCAGGAAAATTTCTCCCTGGGCTTGAAATTTAAACGGCCCCGGTGGGCCTGAGTCAAGGAAAGAAAGAACAGCTCTGTCCTTCACCAACCAGAACTTTTTCCCTTTTTTTTCGTAAGAATCAGCTCCTTTGATTTGGAAAAAGGAAATTTCCTTCTGACTAGAGAATATTTTAACTTGACTAAGACGGACTCTGATTTGACCTTCGGGATGGGGCTTAAGGACTTTAATTTCAATTTTGTTCTCTCCTGGCTGGGTCATAAACTCGACTTCAATTGGTTCCATTTTTTGCAGAGAAAAAGTTTTCTTATCTTGTCCGTTGACTATGATGGCTACGTCCGCCGGTAAGTTAGGAGGAGCATAAGGGTCATGGGGGTCGGAATAATGAAGCCAGAGGAAAGCCCGCTGACCACGGAAATTATCTAGCCAGCTGAAGAAACGCTGATTTATTTCTTCAGCCGTTAGATACCATCTCTCCTCAGGAAAAGAATCCGAGTAGTAATCAAACCCTCTGGCTAAACCGAATTTGGACTTGAGAACTCCCAGCGAAACAAAGGCAGCCGTCTCAAAATGGCGGCGGCGGAAAATTTCACTTAAGGCTTTCGGCACCGCTGATTTTTCCCGCAAGGGAGGAGGGTTGAAAATTTGACCGTTATTATAAAGTTTGAGTTGATGAGGGGGGAGTGAATAAAAAATCACTGCATGGGCCGGAGCTGTAATCGGAATAGGCGAGTAAGTAGGAGCCACAACAATCCCTTGGTGGGCGAATTCTTCCAGAGTTGGGGTAGAAGCTTTAGCT
>QMPV01000188.1 GCA_003648765.1 Candidatus Aminicenantota bacterium | reverse complement strand
TACAATACTGTCTCAGACACCTACAATACTGTCTCAGACACCTACAATACTGTGTCAGACACCTACAATATTTTGGTGTCAGAAACTCACAATTGTGTCGCATAATTTTTGGGTGTCAGACACCCTAATTCAGGTGTCAGACACCGCATCTGAAAGTGTCAGACACCGCATATAAAGTGTCAGACACCCTCCACCCACAGACACCCTACACCCAGACACCCTATATACCCGTGCCACTCTATACCTGTGTAACGTACGAGAGCTTCACAGGTTACCTCTTTCTCCTGGGGAGTTTCTTCTGGAAGTAGACTTCAAAAAATATATTTTTGGCTAAAGAAAAAAATTCGTGGCTTGACTTTTTATTTTGAATAACTTAAATATAACCTAAGATTTAACGGGAAGGAGATGCGGATGATCAAAAACGATATTGTCCTAGCTATCGAGAGAAAAACCGGCTTTTCCCGAGTAAAAGCTTTAAAAATGGTGGAATTGATTCTGAATTCCATGAAAGAAGCTCTTTCTAATAATGAAAAAATAGAAATCAGAGGATTTGCCAGCTTTAAAATTGTTCCTAAAAAAAGTGGTTTTGGCCGAGATATTAGACGGAAAAAGCAAATTAAAATAAAGGGAGGTAAGAGGGTTAAGTTTCGGCCCGGCCAGGACTTAAAGAAGTTGTGAAGTCTCTCGATAACTGTTCCTGTTTTTTCTTTAATTCGAGTCCCCTTTTTTGCTTCAGCCAAGAGAGGAGATAGGTCTCTTGAAGAAAAAAAACCCCAGCCGATATAAAATAAAGCCTCTTTTTCCAGAGAAAATGCGCCCCATTTCTCTGGAAGAGCGGCCGAGTAAGGTCAACTGGCAGGATTTTGCCCGGGTATATTCAGGCAGCCAAGAAATCAATTCTTTCCTGGAAACTCTGCCTGATATTCTAGCGGCCCGAGATTTCAAAGAATTTCTCCGACATCTCCGTGGGGCCTTTCGGAAGAAAAAGCCGATTATTTTCGGCTGTGGCGCTCATGTGATTAAAGTTGGGCTTAATCCCGTCTTAATTAATCTCATGGAAAATGGCTGGATCTCGGCTTTAGCTTTAAATGGAGCAGGCATTATCCATGACTTTGAAGTAGCTCTTTCGGGCAAAACTTCTGAGGATGTAGCTGCCCAGATCAAAAAAGGTGATTTTGGTACCGCCGCTGAGACAGGCGAATTACTCAATGAGGCTATCCAGCAAGGTAAGGATAATAATCTGGGGCTGGGAGAAGCAGTTGGTCGTTTTTTCAGCCAGCTGGAGCTTCCTTATAAAGAATATAGTCTGCTTTATCAAGCTTATCGTTTGAATATTCCGGTAACCGTGCATGTTTCCCTGGGCACTGATATTATTCATTTTCATCCCCGGGTGGACGGGGCAGCCATTGGGGAGACTTCTTTACGAGATTTTTTCCTGTTTTCGGCCCTGATAGCCCAGTTAGAGGGTGGTGGTGTTTATCTCAACATTGGTTCAGCCGTGATTCTACCCGAGATTTTTCTCAAAGCTGTGGCCTATGTGCGTAATCAGGGCTTTCCCTTAAAGAAATTCATCACAGCCGTTTTTGACTTTAAAAAACATTATCGTCCTTTGGAGAATGTAGTCCGTCGGCCTCTTGGAGAAAATAGTCAGGGCTATTATTTTTTGGGACATCATGAAATAATGATTCCTCTCTTGGCGGCCGCTCTTCTTTCTACCAAATAATTTAGTTCTTATTTTTTCTTTTTATGTTTTATGTTTATCTCTTAGACCAAGGAAGCCACATTAAGCCATATTAGTCCTTCATTAAGAAATGGGGGTACAGTTTTTCATCTTTTATCTTGGGCTTAGAGGGAAGAAAAAGGAGTAAAAAGTTCAAGTAAATATTTTAACTGATTGACAAGTCTAAAACCAAAGGCGAGCAGAGAAAACCTTATTTTCTTTTCTGGGAGTTCAGAGTAGCCTTTTTTAGATAATAATCCTGGAGAAGATATCGATACACCCCTTCGGTTTGTTCAATGGTTCTTTGAAGGCTACCGGAAGTATCGATTATGTAATCGGCGTAACGGAGTTTTTCCTGCCCGGGCATTTGACTGCTGATTTTCTTTTGGGCCAAGGCCGGGTCAATGGAATCCCTTTTCATCAGGCGAGCCAGCTGAACTTCGGGGGGACAATAAGTCACTATAATCTTGTCATAGAAGTGATGGTAGCCTGCTTCAATGGTCAAGGCTGCTTCAGAGACATAAATTTTATAACGCCCTTCTTTTTCGAGTTGAGCAATAAGCTTTTTCTTTTCTGCCAAAACGAGGGGATGAATGAGTCGATTGAGCCAGGCTCTTTTTTCAGCTTCGGCAAATATAATTTCCCCCAGTCGCCGGCGGTCGATCTCTCCATTTTTTCTTAAAATAGTTGGACCGAAATAATCGACAATTTTGGCCCAGGCTGGTGAATGGGGTTTCATCAATTGGTGAGCGGTTTGGTCGGCCCGATGAATGTAGCAACCCAGGTCAGCTAGAATTGAAGCCACAACTGATTTGCCGGTGGCAATTCCGCCGGTGAGAGCCACAATTAACACTGGTTAACACTTAAAGAAAATTATTGAGATTCTTCAGAGAATAAATAATTTTTATCAAAAGCCAAACTCTCAGCCCTCGGCTTTAATCTAGAGGGACGAATTGATATTCTTCTTCAAACTGCAAAGCCACTCCCTGAGCTTTTTCTTTATTCTCCCTTTTCTCCAAGCGCACTACTTTGCCTTGAAGAATGAGCTGAATTTTCTTGCCTTCAGTTAGTTTGGGAGGAAGATCTAAGGACATGACTAAAGGAGTCCCAATAGTTACCAGGGCATTCAGACCGAAATAAGCTCCGGTGGAACTTATGTTTTCCACCACGGTATTTTCTTCAAAAGGCTGGCCATTGGGATGAGAGCCTTTAACCTGGACTTTCAGAGGTAATTCCAACCGCCATTCTCGTCGGCGGTCAAGATGAAGGTAGGTTCCCTCTTTTTCTTGGGTGATTAATTCTGGGGGTGGGGAAATGGTCTTTTTTGTTTCTGTCATTATTTTATCTCCCTCAAGTTAAAAAAGAGCTGAGTTGATGGCATAGAGGGCCAATTGGAGGCGACTATGAGTGTTGAGTTTGGCGTAAATGCTTTTAATGTGGGAACGAACCGTATTTTTGCTGATGAAGAGGGCCTGAGCTATTTCTTCATTGCTCTTTCCTTGACCAATGAGACGGAGAACCTGAAATTCGGTAGGTGTCAGCTGATCAAGAGATTTTTCTCTAAGGTCTTTACCAACGACTGAAATGATACGGTCCATAATACTGGACATTTTATCTCGGGGTAACCAAATTTCGCCCCGATGAACCACCCGAATAGCCTCTGATAACTGATTGGAATGATCATTGATGTCGAAATAGCCCCTCATGCCTGAATTCATTAAGCCAACAATTTCTTCATGGGAAGGGATTGTTCCCAGAAGGAGCAATTGGGGTCTTTTTCCTTTTCCCAAAGCATCCCGGATAGCTTTGCAGATTTCGCGAAGATTGGGCACAGGTTCTGTATTGGAAAAAAGAACCACCTCGGGAGTGTTTTTTCTGATAGCTTCCAACAGGGAGTCGATGGTGGTTTTTTCCACACCAACTACTTCAATTTCTTTATCGGCTTCAATTGATTTGAGGATGCCCGCGAGGATCAAATCTGAGGGGCAATAAATCAGGAGTTTAAGAAGCTCTTTCTTTTTTTTCTCCGATGGAGTTGTTGGAGAAGTCATTCTAAGCCTTTTCCTTAATAAAATTATAAATTATTAGAAATATATTATTTCCTCCTCCTTTGGTTAAATAATACTTAACTAGAATTGAACTTGTCAAGTCAGGTTCATGGTGCTAATGGCTGCCTAGAGAAAGAAACATATTGGACCCCAAATTTCAAATTTCTAGTCAATCTTAAGAATTGTCAGCATTTCTAGAGTCTTAGGGTGTCGACTCAGGGTGTCACAGAGTGTTAGGGAGTCGCAGGGTGTCATAGGAGTCGCAGAGTGTCAGACACCCTTTTATCTATCTAGGGTGTCTTATCTAGGGTGTCTGACACCTTGTCTAAAGTGTCTGACACCTTGTCTTGACTCCTGGTCTAATATGTCAGGGTGTCTTATCTCAGGGTGTCTTATGTTT
>QMPV01000187.1 GCA_003648765.1 Candidatus Aminicenantota bacterium | reverse complement strand
CGCGAGGCTACGCCAAAGCCGATAGCTTCCTCCTTTGGGATGACTTAGAACTCTACCTCCGGCAACCGGGCTACGGGATGGGGTACCTGATGGGAAAGGTCCAACTCGATAAACTGCTTGTCGACAGATCCCGACAGCTCGGGAATGAGTTCTCGTTAAAACAATTTTTTGACGAGTTTTTCGCAGCAGGCATGATTCCCATAAGCCTAATCTGCTGGGAAATGACGGGTCTGGAAGATGAAATCAACAAATTATGGTGAATACAAATTAACACTTGCCTCGGAAATATTATCAATTTTGTTAGTTGGGTGGATAATTATTTATAATTATTATAAATTGTATACAAAAGTGCTTTTCCCTCACGAATATTACAATCGCGTATTTTCGATTCAAATACCTTTAATTTGGAAACTCCTCTTCTCCAAGCTATTTAAATATGATTAGCATATAATTAACAATGATTATTTGAATCAAAATAAAAAATAAAAAAAGGGAAAACACAATGAAACCAAAATCATCTCCAAAATCAATCAAAAGGCGAGATTTTATTAAATCACTCTCTTATGGTTCTTTGGGGTTGATGACCTTTTCCCTCCTTTCCGCTTCCGAACAATGCCGGCCAAAACTCAAACGCCCCCATATCCTGCTAATCCTGGCCGATGACATGGGTTACTCAGATATTGGCTGTTTCGGAGGAGAAATTCACACCCCTAATTTAGACCAACTGGCTAAAAATGGTCTCCGTTTTACTCATTTTCACAATCAGGCCCGATGTTGCCCGAGCCGGGCTAGCTTATTAACTGGCCTTTATCCTCATCAAGCTGGTTTTGGTCACATGACAGAAGACCGGAATTTAGTTGGTTACCGAGGAGACTTAAATCGCAACTGCGTCACCATTGCTGAGGTTTTAAAACAGGCTGGATATTCGACTTACATGTGTGGAAAATGGCATTTAACTAAGTATCTAAATCCTGACCAACCTCAACTTAACTGGCCAAAACAGAGGGGGTTTGACCGCTTTTATGGGACCATTACCGGTGCCTGCAGCTATTTTGAACCAACAACGCTAACCATTGACAATAAACGCATCGAACCCGAAGCTGAATCATATTATTACACCGGGGCGATTACAGATTGGGCTCTCAAATATATTCGGGAACATGATTATCACCGTCCCTTTTTCTTATACGTAGCCTACACAGCTCCCCATTGGCCCCTCCACGCCTTTGAAGAAGATATCGAGAAATACAAGGGTCGGTACGATATTGGTTGGGATAAACTTCGCCAGGAGCGGTATAAGCGAATGATTGAATTAGGCATTATTGATCCCAAATGGAAGTTAACAACCAGAGATTCTCGGGTTCCCCCCTGGGAAGAAGCTCCTCATAAAGAGTGGCAAGCTCGAAGAATGGAAGTTTATGCTGCTCAAGCCGAACAGATGGATAAAGGAGTGGGGCAGATAATCAAAGAGTTAGAAAAAAAAGGCGAGCTGGAGAACACCCTGATCTTTTTCCTCTCCGATAACGGAGGTTGTGCTGAGGAAATAACCGAGAGCTGGTTTAATTGGCTTCTTCACGGTCAAGACCAAGTTGCTCGCGAGTTTACCAGGGATGGTCGAAGAGTGCGCTTTGGAAACTTTCCTCATATTTTCCCAGGTCCAGCCAACACTTATGCTAGCTACGGGATTCCCTGGGCTAATGCTTCCAATACTCCATTTAGATTATACAAGCATTGGGTTCATCAAGGAGGTATAGCCACTCCTCTTATTGTTCACTGGCCAGCAAGAATAAAAACTCCAGGTGAACTCCGTCATCAACCAGGGCATCTAATCGATATCATGGCTACCTGTGTCGATGTAGCTCAAGCTTCTTATCCTCAGAGTTATAACGGAGAATCGATCCAACCTTACGAAGGCCTGAGCCTGGTGCCTACTTTCGACAATAAACCTCTCGATCGTGAAGCAATTTATTTTGAACATGAAGGAAACAGGGCGGTCATTTCGGGCGAATGGAAATTAGTGGCCAGAGGGAAAGATGGGCCATGGGAACTATATAATCTGGATGAAGATAGAACAGAGACACAAGATCTGGCTCCAAAATACCCCCAAAAAGTTAAACAACTAGCCCAGATGTGGTATGAATGGGCTAGAAGGACTCATGTGCTCCCTTGGCCTTGGAATGGAACGTAATTTTTTGGAGGAGGATGATGAAAAAACCCCGGATTATCTTTTGTCTTATTTTAATCGGAAGTTTTCTTCTAATTCTGGAAATTTTGAGCCGGGCTCAAACCACCCCTGTGGAGAAAAGTCGAATCATCATCAATGCCGACCTGGGTCGAGAAACCATCAGCCCTTACATATACGGTCACTTTTCCGAGCACTTGGGAAGATGCATTTATGGCGGTTTCTGGGTCGGGGAAAACAGTTCCATCCCCAATGTCAGGGGCATCAGAAAGGATGTCGTCGAGGCTTTGCGCAAGATCAAAATACCCGTTCTTCGTTGGCCAGGTGGTTGCTTTGCTGATACTTACCACTGGAAAGCCGGAGTCGGTCCTAAAGAAAAGCGGCCATCGATGATCAATACCCACTGGGGCGGAGTGGTCGAAAATAATCATTTTGGGACCCACGAGTTTCTTGATCTCTGCGAACAACTCGGTTGCGAACCTTATATCTGTGGCAATGTGGGAAGTGGTACTGTCCAAGAAATGGCCGAATGGATTGAATATATGACTTTCGTTGGCCAAAGCCCGATGGCCGATTGGCGTCGTCAGAACGGTCGGGAAAAGCCATGGCGAATCAAGTTCTTTGGGGTGGGCAATGAAAGTTGGGGTTGTGGAGGGAACATGCGCTCTGAGTACTATGCTGATGTTTACCGCCGATATCGCTCTTATATCCGCAATTTTTCAGGAAACCGACTTTATGTTATTGCTTGTGGTCCTTACAGCGACAATTATTACTGGACGGAAATTTTAATGAGAGAGGCGGGACGATTGATGAATGGCTTGAGCCTCCACTATTACACTGTGCCTGGAGGATGGGCGAATCGTGGTTCAGCCACTAAATTTGGAGAAGAAAAATGGTTCGACACGATGGATAGAGCTCTCAAAATTGAAGAATACATCAAACGTCATAAAGCGATTATGGACCGCTACGACCCGGAAAAAAGAGTGGGTTTAATTGTTGATGAATGGGGGACCTGGTATCAAGTGGAGCCAGGCACTAACCCATCTTTTCTCTATCAGCAAAATACACTGCGAGATGCTCTGGTAGCGGGGCTGACTTTGAATATTTTCAACAACCATTGTGACCGGGTGAAAATGGCCAATTTGGCTCAAACGATTAATGTTCTTCAAGCCGTTCTCCTTACTCAGGATGAAAAAATGATCCTCACCCCCACCTATCATGTCTTTGATCTTTATCAAGTGCATCAGAAGGCAACCCTTCTCCCTTTAGAATTAACAGCTCCTGATTATGAATTCGAAGGCAAGAAAATTCCTGCTCTTTCGGCTTCAGCTTCTCAAGATGAGGAAGGTCGAATACATCTTTCCCTCTGCAACTTGAATCCCCGTCAAGAAATACCATTGATCTGTGAAATTCGAGGTAAAGCTATTTCTGAGATTAAAGGCAGGATTTTGACGGCGAGCAAGATGAACGAGCACAATACATTCGAAGAACCCGAGCGAATAACACCAGTAGCTTTTAAAGGGGCCAGAATTGAGGGACAAAAAATTTTCATTCGAGTACCCGCTAAAAGTGTTTTAGTGGTGGAAATAAATTAATTAGCCTTAAATAAAAGGTTTTTTTAATTTGGATTACTCACGAGGCATGGTGGCTACAGAGACATAGTATAAGTACCACCCCTTTTTTATGAAGAGTTCAGGCCAATTAATTAAATTTTAAAATAACTCAAAGCTTCGATTCTCAACATCGGCCAGAGTGATAACTAGTAATCCTGGGCTTAACCCTCTACAAGCTTGATTGGTTCCAGTTTTATATTCTTGGTATGAAAAAATTGCTTTTGTCTAACTGAAATCTGATGTATTATAGACATCTTTAAAATTCATGATACGTCTCATGAATGATGTTCAAGAATAAATTTTATCTCTTTAAATTCTTAAAATTCTTAGCTCTTTTTGTGAGCCTTGCTTATTACTTACTTTTCTCACTTTTTCTCTTTTCTTCTTCGTT
>QMPV01000186.1 GCA_003648765.1 Candidatus Aminicenantota bacterium | reverse complement strand
GTGCGGGAGAGAAGAATGACAATACCCACATCATGGGTCTGGTAGACTAATGGAATGTAAGCAATGTGTTTGGGTTTTAGTTTCCCCAGACCGATGTTGATAGCCAGAAAATCTTCGGCTACATCCTTTAAGAGGATAACCCGGCCTTCTCTTAACACCCGGAACCAGTAATCAGTATTAATTTTATCGGCCGCCAGCTCCAGATTCCAGGTTTTGGTAATATTAAATTGCCCTCGTTCGTAGGTCAAAATGGCGGCGGCATCTCCCCCAAAATAATCTCGGAAGAACTGGATGATTATCTCAGCCACATCATTTATTTTGAGACTTTTCTTGAGATTCTCCATAAATTCAGAACTGATGTGTTCGGTTTTAATGAGATGATAGATGGTGTCAATGAAGTGGTTAAAATCTTCAACCAAACTGCCGATCACATCAGCAGAAGCCATATCAAGATGACATTCTTCAGGGAGGCATTGGAGAGTTCTGTCCCAGTAATATTTATTGAGTTTCTCCCGGAATTCATTGATTTTGCTTCTCATTTCCCGGAGAAAACGATAAACCACCAGCCGGAAAATGGAAAAGTTGAAGATGCCGACAATTATCCCAGCGGTGACACACATGATGAAAAAAGTTAAATTGAGGACTTGGCTCGAAGGCAACTGAAGCACAAATTGGGTGAAAAAGGGTAAGATAAGACCGATGAGGATACCAAAGCTGACCATTATCAGAAAAAGGTCCTGAGAGACACTTGAAGTGAATCTTTTCATGGCTTTATCCTTTGAAAATTTTGTGGCAGGTCAATTCTCCGAAAGAATAGTCAACTTGACCTCTGATGTCAACTTGGGAACTTGGGGCCATAAATTGTCTGCAAAATTTTAACAACACTTGGTGTCAGAGACCCAAATTATGGTGTCTGACACTCAAGAATTATGCGACACAACTCGCCGGAGCTCTGATACCCACAACCCAGTCTCTGACCCTTCTCTGGAAGGAAGGAATTTCTTGTTTCCTTTGACCCAATAAATTTCTTATAATTAACGCTAATATGCTCCGGCTTCAGCTGAAGATACAGGAAGTAAGATCGAGATTTTGATGAAAAGAGAGACTCTTCCTTCAAGTGGAGTTTCTCACAATTAAAAAAAGGCCCCAGCGGGATGGTTATTTGATGGCAGATCATCATAATTCAGAGCTGAATGAGACGACTTCTCACCGCCGTCAGCTAAACTGGTTTGATGCAGCCATGATTGTGGCCGGCGCCACCATCGGGGCCGGCATTTTCATGAATCCGGCCGAAAGTGCCAAATTCCTTCAGAGTTCTAGCCAGTTGCTTTTTGTTTGGGCTTTAGGAGGAGCCATTGCCTTTCTGGGGGCCTTTTGTTTTGCCGAATTGGGAGCTCTTTTTCCTCGCTCAGGTGGTCAATATATTTATTTAGAGAAAGCTTTTCGTCCTTGGTTGGGTTTTCTCTTTGGCTGGACGCTCTTTACCACAATTCAAACCGGCGCGTTGGCTGCGGTAGCTTTTACTTGTATTCGGTTCGTGAGTACATTTGTACCCATGTCTGATTTCTGGGTAAGTTTGCTGGCGTCTGTGCTTATCTGGGGATTAACTTATATTAATATTTTGGGCATCAAACCTGGCAGTTTGGTCCAGAATGTTTTCACAGTGATGAAGATTCTCTCTTTGGCTGTCCTGATTGTCGTCGGGGTTTTTCTAGTTAAAGCTCCGGTGCGAGATTTCGGGCCTCTTTTTCCTGAAGGCCTAAATCTTAAAATAATCAGTTTGTTCGGTCTGGCTTTAATGCCAGCTCTTTTCTCTTATGGTGGTTGGCAGAATTTAAATTTTGTGGCTGGAGAAGTCAAAAAGCCAGGTAAAAGTATTCCTTTGGCCATTATTTCTGGAGTAAGCATTGTAGTTGTAGTTTATATCTTGTCGAATCTGGTCTATACTCGGGCTTTACCCCTAGAAGAAATCAGCCAATCGACTCGTCTGGCAGCTGATTCGATGGAAGCTATGGTAGGAGAAATAGGTTCTAAAATTGTAGCTCTGGCCATTATTATTTCCACTTTTGGTTTTACCAGTGTGGCCATTTTGACCGGCCCACGGGTGTATGCAGCTATGGCTCGAGATAGAGCCTTTCTGCCTATGGCCGCCCGCATCCATCCTCGTTACCAAACCCCCTATATTTCACTCATTCTGCAGTCGCTCTGGGCCACAGTTCTGCTTTTTACCAACACTTATGGCCAGTTGCTTCAGTATATTACTTTTGGAGATTGGATTTTTTATTGTTTAACCGCCTTGGCCCTGATTGTGCTTCGCAAAAAATATCCGGACAAAAAACGTCCTTACCGTGTTTGGGGGTATCCAGTGGTCCCAGTGGTCTTTGCCTTTATTTCTGCAGCCGTAGTCATTAATGTTTTTGTTTCTTCGCCAGGAAAATCTTTTCTGGGGACAGCCATTATTTTGGGAGGCCTCCCTCTATTTTACTTGACTCAAAAAGGAGGTCAAAAATGACTTTCAGTGGGATAAATTATCTTCAGTGGTTTAAAAGCAAATCCCCGGTCGAATATGACTTGTGTCGCAGCGGCGTAGAACCTTTATCACTTCAAGATTTACCTCAACCTCTGGCTCTCAATGAACTGGAACTATATGGGGAAAATTCTTACGGCTTTCCGCCCCTCCTCCGTCAGGTGGCGGAAAAATACAAAGTCTCTCCAGATGAAGTGGTGATTACTTTAGGTACCTCACAAGCAGTTTTTTTGACCTGCCTAGCTTTGGTTTCCTCTGGGGATGTTGTTTTAGTGGAACATCCAGGTTATGAGCCTTTGAGAAAAGTTCCTTTGGCTTTAGGCGCAGAAGTTCTACCCCTTAATCGTAGCTCCGAAAATGGTTTTCAGATTGACCTGGATGAATTCCAAGCCAAGCTCAGCGAGAGAGTCAAGTTGATTATTCTAACCAATCTGCATAATCCTAGCGGGGCATTGCTTTCTCCTGAGATAATCACTCAAATGGCTGAGATGGCTCAAGAAAAGAAGGCCTGGATTCTAGTGGATGAAATTTATCTGGATTTCTTGCCTTCTCCTGAAAAATGGACAGCCTTAGGGCGGGCTGACAATTTAATTGTCTCGGCTAGTCTCTGCAAAGTTTATGGATTGGGCGATTTGAGATGTGGATGGCTACTTGCTCCCTCGCCTCTGGCCAATGAAATTAGGACTATTCTCGATTATGTGCATGTCGAGCATGTTTTCTTAGCGGAAAAAATCGCCAGTTTGATTTTTCCTTATCTGCCTCAGATCAGAGAGAAAAATCTGAAACGACGCCAAGAAAATTTCCAATTAGTGAAAGATTTTATGGAAGAAGTCGCCGGTGAAGGTTGGCTTACTTGGGTTGAACCAGCTGGAGGAGTGGTTTGTTTTCCCCGCTTACTGGTTGGCCTTGAGGCTGACCAATTTAACCAATATCTGCGGGAAAAATTCAGGACTTCCGTTGTTCCGGGGAGTTTTTTCGGCTCTCCTCACCATTTTCGCTTGGGATTCGGTGGTCCGAAGGAAGTTTTAGAGAAAGGATTGATCAATCTGAAAGAAGCATTAACCCAACTGACCTCAGGATAATCAGGTTAAAAAGATTCCCTCTGCTCTTAGGGAGGGGCTGCATTTCGTTGACGCAATTGACCACAGGCAGCTTCAATATCACTGCCCCGGCTGCGGCGAACGTGAGCCTTTATCTTGAGCTGACGCAACCAGCGCAGAAAATTTCTTATTTCCTTTGGTTGAGGAGAACGGAATTGACTCTCTCGGGTGGGATTGTAGGGAATTAGGTTGACATTGGCTCTTATCTGCCGGGCGAGAGCCGCCAGTTCCCGGGCATCAGCCGGGCTGAGATTGAACTCAGGTAACATTAAATATTCCAGAGTGACTTCCCGTCCGGTTTTTTGAAAATAATAATGAGCTGCTTCCAGAATAGCCTTTAAAGGATATTTCACAGCCAGGGGGATTATCTTCTCTCTTTGTTCCTGCCAAGGACTATGAAGGGAAATGGCTAGATTCACCGGCAGTTCTTCGCTAGCCAGGCGGCGGATAGCTGCGGGCAGGCCGACGGTGGAGAGAGTAATGCGCCGCGCGGAAATACCCAGTCCCCACGGGGCATGGAGGATGCGGATTGCTTTAAGGGTGGCTTCGTAATTAAGAAAAGGTTCACCCATGC
>QMPV01000185.1 GCA_003648765.1 Candidatus Aminicenantota bacterium | reverse complement strand
GAAACACCTCCCCCACATAAAGAACAACTTTCCCCAATGGAGAAAGAAACTTTGGCCTCCATCTCCCAAGCTTTCGGTATAACCATTTTTATAAAAACTCATCCAAACGGAGAGCTCGTTGCTCTCCATCATGGTTAGATTTTTGATGACAAGATGATTAATATTACAGTTAGATTTTTAAATGACTTGACAGGTGTCTTCCTGGTCTTCCCTTTTTCAGCTTTCTCCCTGTAATCATTTCAAGTTTTTCTAAAAATTTGTCACTTCCCAATGGCCGACCAGTTTTTTCATGAGATCTAAAAACTCTCAAATCATCTTCCTTATCTTCCCCCTGCAAATAAGCACTCCAATCCTTCACTAATGATGTCAGATAGAATTCTGATAGGATCTTATCCTTTATTTTAAACACATGAGCCTTTGCACTAGACCACAGGTAATCTTCAGCCTTCCTGACAATCCCAGCCCTAACAGGATTGCGTTCAATATAACGTACAGCCAAATAAAGATATCTCTCATCCATAGGGTACGAAAGAAATCTTCCTTGCCAAAGATGCCCCTTCCAATTGTGACGTATATTAATCATACTTGTGTACTTCTTATGAGTTTCACCAATTGCTTTAGCTAAGCTCTCTGACCTGCTGGGAACAGCTATAAGATGAACGTGATTATCCATCAAACAATAACACCATATTTTTACCCCCTCCTGCTGACAATGGTAATTAAGAATCCGGAGATAAAGCCTTTTGTCATCATCACAAAAAAAGACCACCTGACGCCGATTTCCACGCTGGATGACATGATGAGGGAAGTCGGGAATAACAACTCGAGCTATTCGACCCATTGCATATAAAGTAACGAGTAAAGAAAGCTCGGTTTCTCAAAAAAACAAGCAAATAAGTGAACTGTCCCCACTTTTCTTATTCCAGTTTTCCTCTAGCTATAACAGAGGAAGTATTCCTGCTTTCCTTCCTTTCCCCGATTTCTTTAGAAGAAGATTTTCAGACCGCCGCCAGCTCGGAATCCTCCCAAGGTGATTTTCGGTCCCGGAACTCCTTGGTCGGCTTCAAAAAGAGCCTTTCCTCCGATGTAGCGGGCATCACCGTAGAAAGCAAAGTTATTATTCAGAAAGAACATAACGCGGAGACCACCGTTGAAACTAAATACATTCCGGGAAACTTTCGTTGTCTCCACTGACAATGTAATTTCATCATAGGGATAGCTTTCGCTAAAGCTCATAGAGGAAATGATTTCAGCCTCGGCTATAATGTAGGCAGGACCGGCAAAAACCTCTAGCCCAAACCGGCGCATTTTGGCAAGAAAAAAAATATTCAGAAATATGGTGTTTTCATTCAGAGAAAAAGCTCCAGATCCTTCTGCCGTCCGGAGAGTGTCAAAAAGCAAAGGGTGAGGAATCGAAGATGAGTATATGACATCGAATTTTCGCGAATGAATGTCTGCTCCCAATTCCATTCCAATGCTCTGGGAAAATCTGTAGCCCAATGATAGTGTTATAGGAGTTCCTTTGCCCGCCTTATAATTAAGGTTAGAAGTAGCTGTCTCGTAATAGATAGTGTCCGTCCAGGATAAATCCACGGTTTCTTCTTGAAAACTTGCATCGAAGCCCACAGTAAAAAAAACTCTTTTAAAATTCGGTTTTTCTTTTGCCCTAATTTTTTTTGTCTGCTGAGTAAGTAAGACTGGTTCTTTAGCAGTCTTATCAATTTTTGCCGTCCTAATTTCCTCCTTTATTTTCGCCTTCTCTACTTTATTTATTTCTGAAGATTCTTCTAATTCTTTTTTTTCTTTTACCGGCTCCTTTGAATCTTCTTTTGAATAAATAATCTCCACCACGCTCTGGTGAATAAAGGCTTTTTTCTTAACTCCCCTCTCTCCCTGCGAAAGATAGATCAAGAACCATTCTCCTTCTCGAGCAAAAGCCTCTAATAAGGTTCCTTTTGTTGCTTTCCTAACCACCGGGCTTTTTAGAGAAGGTAGGCTTCGTATGTTGGCTACTTTGACCTTGACTTTAATAATGAAAGCAGCCGATTTTTCAACCCCATATATTGAGGAAAGCATGACCACCACCAACAACCCCAAAATAAACACAGATAAATAAATTACTCTTCTTGGCATATTAAAACTCCCTAATTTGCTGATTACCTATAACAGTTTTTCCCTTTATAACAAGTAAAAATTCTGGTGAAAATAGGTAAATATGTATGGTGTCCCCAATTTTTGTGTCCCCAATTTTTCCCAATTTTTATTTTTTTACAATCCATCCGATGGCCTCCATGGCCCGAACCGTTTGTTGGAACTCCTCACTCCCAGGCCCATAGTTTGACCAGGCCACCTGGAGGAGAGCGTTAGCAGCATCAAGAAAATCCGACGTTTTTGTTAAGTAGTAAACCCACGCCTGATAAAAAATATTGGAGGCCTTGTCGATCCCAATACCATTAACTTTAATGCCCGAAACTCGGTTTCGGCCACCGTTCGCTAGGAGATAAAAAGCATGGGCATAAATTGTTGCATTCAGATGCACCCCACCATTGTCAAACTCAAAAGGCACATAATATTGCTGAGCAAGGTGGCATGGATCGGGGTACCTGGGGTCTCCGAGTTGAGAATTGCTGTTAGGGTCAGCTAGGTTCCGGCATCCGAAAGTGTTGTAGTAAGGCGTGGCATCTTCTCCGATATACCAGTCAGCCATATAAAGCCCCTGGCCGACCGGGTACCAATAAAACTCTGCTGTTGTCCCCATGATATCAGAAAAGGACTCGTTGAGGGCACCAGGCTCAAAGGCATACACCAGATCCGAGCTGTAATCCGTCACCCCATGGGTATATTCATGGGCCACCACATCCAGGGCCGCCCCATTCTGTTGGTTTTTCTTTCCTGGGTCACAAAAATTCAGGGTTTCACCATTCCAAAAAGCGTTGTCCTTGTATTTGGTGTTATGAACAAATACCACTGTGTCCAGATTGTTTCCATCTATTCCCTTACGACCAAAGAACTTGTAGTAAAAATCATAGACAAATCCCACCAACGCATGAATACTCACCAAAGCACCGTCAAAATCCCAGTAGTTGTCTGCATCTCCTGGAATATACCTAGTCCGGTAATCAACCGTGTAAAGATTAAAAGGACGGATCCGCTTTTCATCATAGAGATAGTAATACCCGTCCGTCCCTCGCGTGACAGCAAGTTTCATTGAAGCTCCATGGTAATTAATTCCTAACCCGATAACTCCTTCATCAAAATGGATGTTGGAATATTCAAACAGAACTTCTCCGCTATGAGCATCGATGAATCCCGTCATGGAGAAATAGTCTTCCTTGAACAAAGTAATCTGATAGGCCAGGGAAAAAACTCCTTCTTCTCTTGGAAAAATGATCAACCGAGTCTCCTCTTTTAACTCCTGGACATTGGGCTCAGCCACATGAGCCTGGTAAAGGGCAACTGCATCCTCTCGTGACAAAGAAGGAGTGCCCTGCACACCACTCACCCGATAATACTCCCCGTTAATGCTTTCCACCACTCCGTTTCGAATATGATAAACCACCTGCCCTCCAAAAACAGGAATCCCCTGGTAAAACTGATCATAACGGATGTGACTCATGCCGGTCGCCTGATCCTCCTGAAACATAACCTCCACCAGATTCCCTTTCTGGATTTCAGCATCAAAGAAGGATTTGAGCGCCTGGACATTCATACGAAATGGAGAGTTCCCCGAGAGTCTGGATGACGTTCCTTTTATTCCCGCCGGGTAGGAAACAAAGGTTCGTCCCACGTTCTCTCCCCAGAGGGTGATGTTGATGCTAATAAAGAGGAGGAAAAATACTATTCCTCCAAATAACCTTTTCATTCTCTTCATGACCACCTCCTTTTTTTCAAGATTCACCAAAAAATTCGCTTCGATAATATTTAATTTCATGGCTTCATTCGTTGTTTTCTGTTTTAAGAATATTTCCTAATCCTGAAAGACATCAATCACCCAAAGGGGTGAATTTTGGGGTGATTTTTTCTATAGAGGCTCCGGAGAAAAATAGGGTAAATAGGTGAACTGTCCCCAGTTTTCGTCCTCAGTTTTCCCAATTTTCAGTTAGAATATGCCGACAATTTTACCAGCGCTAGTTCATTTGTTAATTCCGAATTAGATGTAGATGACCTGCAATTGGAAGTAGAACTCAAAAGAGCCGATGTGCTAAACCTTCTCGCTGGTCTCGACCTAAAAACAG
>QMPV01000184.1 GCA_003648765.1 Candidatus Aminicenantota bacterium | reverse complement strand
TTGTCGTGCTTAATCCCGGTCGCACTGGCGGTTGTCTGGAATTCCTCCAGACTCTTAAAGAAGAAGGTCTAGAAAGATTCCCTTTTCTGGCGGAAGCCCAAACTTTCATCTACGCTTCCCGGAGCATCGGTCCGGCTCATTCCAAGATTTTCTCTATCAAAAATTCAGTTCCTCTGGCTACTTTGCCCGCTTACTGGATTCCTGGAGTAGTCAAAGTCCTCAACCGAGTCTTTCCCCAGTTTGTGCCCGGCGACAATATTTTCAAGACTTCTCTCAATAATATTGGCGCCATTTTTCACCCCGCCCTAACGGTGCTTAATGCTGCCTGGATTGAGGAAACCCACGGTGATTTTGAATATTATATCCAAGGGGCCAGTCCTTCCATTTCCAAAGTATTGGAAAAACTCGACAAAGAAAGATTAGAAATTGCCTCCGCCTTGGGAATCAGAGCCATGAGCGCCAAGAATTGGCTCTACACTGCTTATAGCGCCACGGGTAAAGATCTGCGGGAAGCCATCCTCAGTAATCCCGGCTACTTAGGCATTAAGGCCCCCGACCGGCTGCATCACCGCTATATTGACGAAGATGTCCCCATGAGTTTGGTCCCTCTAGCTTCTTTGGCCGAAATGCTTAAAGTAGAAGTACCGACCATAAAAGCAATTATCCACCTAGCTTCAATTATGCGGGAGCGTGATTTCTGGAAAGAAGGCCGGACAGTAGAAAAGTTAGGACTTCAAGGCATGTCCATCCGCGATATCAGATTGTTAGCTGAAGTAGGCGAAATATAGTTTTCCCTGGGCCAAGGATACCGGGCAATTATTCGACTGAGGCTCTTTGGAGAAATATTGCTCAGACCGCCAGGGATAGAAAAACCAGAAAAATAAAAAGGGGATTTTGTGGTAGACCTATATTTTAACCCAAAAGACATGCCGGAGGCTCTGAAGAATCAAAAGACATGCCGGAAGCTCTGAAGAAGATAAAATAATCGCCCTCTCCCCAATCGGGGTCACAGAGACTCTCTATCCCACCTGACCCCCTTTAGCCCAAGGCAAAGTCTCTATCTTTTTGAATCTTTCTAAGAGCCTTCACTCCCTTGGAGACCATTACTCTTTTCTGTTTTAGCTGGAATATATTAGTGACTCGTTCTATAATTTAATTTAAATTAAAATTTGGTCTGGATAAAAGAAAAAAACTAACTTTATTTTTCAGCTAGTTATGATGGATAAAAACAAAAATAAGACTCACTTTAACCCACTGGACCCCAATTCGTTTCTCTTAACTGAAGCCGACTATCAAAAAGTTCTGTCCACAGCTCTTTCCCAGGGAGGCTGGCTGGCTGAGATTTTTCTAGAATACACCCGTTTTTATCACCTTCTTATGGAGGATGATATTATCAAGGAAACAGATGAATCTATTCGTCAGGGAGCCGGATTGCGGGTCCTGGATGGTGAAAAGGCGGGCTTTGCTTACACCAATGAGCTCCATCTGGACGCCCTTCTCCGAGCCGCTCAAACCGCTCGAGCCATTGCCTCTTCTTCTTCCCAGCAGCTTTCAATGCCTACCTTCTCCCCTACCACCCCTGAAAAGTCTTACTACTTAATTCAAGGCTCTCTGCCTGCTCCTTTGGCTGATAAAATAGAACTGGTTCAACAAACCTACTATACGGCTCTCCAGGCTCACCCCAGGATTAAAAAAGTTCGAGTTTCCTTGACCGAGGTCTTCCAGGAAGTGGCCATCATCAACTCGGAAGGCTTGTTGGTGACCGATGCCCGGCCGATGATTAAATTAGTTTGTTTAGCTATCGCCGAGAAAGGTTCTCGTCGAGAAGCGGGTTTCTCCGGAGACGGCGGCCGGGTTGACCTTCGCTTCCTACAAGAGAAAAAAGTGGCCCAACGAGTGGGTCAGGAAGCCGCCGAAGAGGCCTTGCTTCTTCTAGAAGCCCGCTCAGCGCCGGCTGGAGAGATGCCGGTGGTCCTCGCGGCTGGCCAAGGTGGTGTGTTACTTCATGAAGCCGTGGGCCACCTGCTGGAAGCAGATTTCATCCGCAAAAAGACATCAATTTTCTGGAATAAACTCGGCCAGCCCGTGGCCGCCGAAACGGTCACTATTATTGATGACCCCACGATTCCCCGCTTCAGGGGGTCCTATAATATTGATGATGAAGGGACCCGCCCTCGGAAAACTTATCTTATTCGTCAGGGCCGGGTAGTGGGCTTCCTGCAGGACCGGCTCTCAGCCCGAATTCTTGGCCATGACTTAACTGGACACGGCCGTCGGGAGGATTACTCTAATCTTCCCCTCCCCCGCATGAGCAATACCTATCTGGATAAAGGAGAATACGCCGCTGAGGAAATTATTCGGAGCATCAAAAAAGGCCTCTACGCTCGACGTTTCCAAGGAGGCCAAGTAGAAGATTCAGGAAAATTCACTTTTTCCCTCAGCTCGGCTTATTTGATTGAAGATGGCCGTCTTACTGCTCCTCTGAAACAAGTCACTCTCATCGGTTCCAATCTAGAAGTTCTCCGGGATATCACCATGGTTGGTGATGATTTAGCCTTCAGTCATCAGGTGGGCAGCTGCGGCAAAGAAGGCCAAACAGTGCCAGTCACCGATGGTTGTCCGACGGTAAAAATCAAAAAACTCACCGTCGGAGGTGCTCTATGAAACGACTCACTTCCACCCAAGATTTAATCAATTTGGCCACTGACCTGGTTGACTTTGCGGTGGCCCAAGGAGCGGATGAAGCTGAAGTAGCCATTGGTCAAGGCGAAGAGTTTAATGTCGACATCCGCCATCAAGAAATAGAAAATCTAACTCAGGCTCAAACTCGAGGAGTGAGCTTGAGATTGATCAAAGATAAAAAAACCGCCTCGGCCAGTTCTTCTGATCTAGACCGGAAGACACTAGAAGAACTGATTAAGGGCGCCTTGAAACGATTGGAATTGACTGAGCCTGATCCCTGGCACGGATTGCCGGAGATAACCTCACCAGCTTGGCCCGCTGAAAAACTGCAACTTTATGATCCCAAAATCAAAGAAATTCCACCCGAAGTAAAAATTGACCTGGCTCGCCAGACAGAAAAAATTGCTTTGGAGGATAAAAGAATTACCAACTCCCATGGGGCCAGCTTCAGTTCTCTGGAGTCCTTCCGGGTTCTGGCTAATTCAAAAGGATTTGTGGGCCACTACCAGGAAACATCTTTCTCTTTAGCCGTGGGTCTCCAGGCTGGAGAAACCGACAATCGGGCTGAAGATTTCTGGGGACATTCCAGCCGCTTTTTCGACCGTCTCGACTCCCCTGAAGAAATTGCCCGCAAAGCCATAGAACGAACCACTCGCTTGCTTCATCCTCGGAAAATTCCTACCCAGCAAGTGCCAGTGGTCTTTGAGCCTGAAATGACTGCCTGGTTGTTGGGATTTCTTTTTATTTGCGTCTCGGGAACTTCTATTTATCAGAAAACCTCCTTTTTGGTAGATAAACTAGGTCAAACTGTGGCTGGCAAAAATATTGAGGTGATCGATGATGGCTTGCTCCCCGCTAAATTAGGAAGCCGACCCTTTGACCGGGAGGGAGTACCTTGTGCAAAAACTATAGTTATCGAAAAAGGAAGACTTAATTCTTACCTGCTCGACACCTACTCGGCCCGACGCCTGGGCTTGAAATCAACCGGTAATGCTTCTGGCAGTGGAGTTCGCCCCAACAATTTCTATCTTCAGCCAGGCAATACCTCTCCGGCCGAGTTCATCTCATCTCTAGAAAAGGGTTTTCTGCTGGTGCGGACTATTGGCCATGGCCTCAATCCCGTCACCGGAGAAATTTCCCGAGGAGCTTTTGGTTTATGGATTGAAAAAGGGGAATTAGCCTATCCTGTGGCTGAGGTAACTATTTCAGGAAATCTCCAAGATATCCTAAACCAAGTAATTTTCATTGGTAATGACCTTGAGTTCCGTTCAGCAGTCTGTGGGCCAACGATTGCCGTGGCTGGCCTAACCGTAGCCGGCAACTGATCAACCTCAGAGGAAGCCACTCAATTTCCATTAACTTTCATCGATTTTGGCTGGCTCAGGCGAATAAACATTCCAGTGAAGGACAGCGGCCAGCTTTCTCTTAGGCACATGGAGCCGGCCGGATTCATCCTTCCAGGAGCGAATATCATCTTCGGTTTCCTCGACCACCGGCTCCTCGGCTGGATATCCCAGGGCAAGAACAGAATCAATGAGATAGTGATTTGGAGGAAGATTAATCAG
>QMPV01000183.1 GCA_003648765.1 Candidatus Aminicenantota bacterium | reverse complement strand
TGGCGGGGAGAGAGGGGAGAAAAGACCAGCGTGGTACGCAGGCCATGGTATTTCATGAAATCATGGGTTCCGGGAGTGGCGTAGAGCTCATAGCCCATCTCCAGAAGTTTCTTGGCCAAGGGGAGAAAAAGAGCTTTGCTCTCAAACGGCCCAGTGGAGAGGAGGATGTTTTTTTCGGGAAAAGTAAAGCCCACTGACAACAGGGCCTTTAAAAAAGCCTCGTCAAAGCTATCGCCTAAACAGGCCACCTCGCCGGTGGAGGTCATTTCCACGCTCAAGACCGGGTCGGCTCCTTTAATCCGGGTAAAGGAAAACTGAGGCGCCTTGACCCCCACGTAATCCAGCTCAAAGCAGGATTTATCAATAGGCGCCAGATCCTCACCCATTATCAGGCGAGTGGCAATATCCACAAAATTAAGTTTGAAAATCTTGGAGACAAAGGGAAAAGAGCGGGAGGCCCGCAAGTTACATTCAATAACTTTGACTTCATTATCCTTGGCGATGAACTGGATATTAAAGGGCCCGTGAATCTGGAGGGCCCGGGCGATCTGGCGGCTGATTCTTTTCATCCGGCGGGTGGTTTCCAGATAGGTCCGCTGGGGAGGCAGAACTAAAGTGGCATCACCGGAATGGACGCCGGCATTTTCCACGTGTTCACAAATGGCATAGACGAAAAGCTCCCCTTCCCGGGCTACACCGTCCAGCTCAATCTCTTTGGCATTTTCAATGAACTTGCTGATGACGACCGGATACTCCGGGCTGACCTGGGAGGCTTTCTCCAGGTAAGCCACCAGCTCGGCGTCATTCAGAGCCACCGACATGGCCGCCCCGCTCAAAACATAGCTCGGCCGGATCAACACGGGATAGCCCACCTCCCGGGCGAATTGCTTGGCTGACTCCAGGTCGGTCAACTCCTTCCAGGGAGGCTGGTCAATCTGGAGCTCATCCAGAAGAGCCGAAAAGAGATGTCTGTTTTCAGCCCGGTTGATATCGGTCGGAGAAGTTCCCAGCACCCGGAGTCCATACTCCTGGCATTTGAGGGCTAAATTGTTGGGAATCTGACCGCCCATGGAGAGGATAAGGCCTTGAGGCTTTTCTTTCTCATAGATATCAGCCACCCTTTCAAAACTCAGCTCATCAAAGTAAAGTCGGTCGCCCAGGTCATAATCGGTGCTGACCGTCTCGGGATTATAATTAATCATAATCGTTTGATAGCCCAAAGAGCGCAGGGTCTGAACTGTATTGACACAACACCAGTCAAACTCCACCGAGGAGCCGATCCGATAGGAACCCGAACCCAGGACAATCACCTTGGGACGGTCATCAGCTACAACATCATCTTCCTGGCCGTTATAAGTTAAATAGAGATAGTTGGTCCGGGCGGGATATTCGGCGGCCAGAGTATCAATCTGTTTAATCCAGGGGCGAATCCCCAGGGACTGCCGCAGTTGCCTCACTTCCAGTTCACCCAGGCCCACGGCCAGGCCGATTTGTTTATCGGAAAAACCGAGTTTTTTGGCCTCCAAAAGCAACTCCCGGGAAAGGTTTTCCCGGCCGGCCTGACGGAGACGGTCAGCCAGGGAGACAATATTTTTTATTCGGGCTAAAAACCAGGGGTCGATATGCGTCAACTCGGCGATTTTCTCCAGCGGCAGGCGGCGAGTGGCTGCGGCTACAGCAAAAATACGACGGTCGGTGGGCTGCTTGAGTTCCTCTTCCAGCTCCTCCTGACTGAGGGACTCACTCACCTCCAGGGGATTCAAAACCAGGCCGTACCGGCCGACCTGGAGCATGCGCAACGCCTTCTGGAGGGCCTCCTCAAAACTGCGGCCGATGGCCATCACCTCCCCGACGCTTTTCATTTCACTGCCGATTTTCCGTGAAGCCCGGCGGAATTTATTCAAATCCCAGCGGGGAATTTTCACTGTGACGTAATCCAGAGCCGGTTCGAAGCAGGCCCTGGTCTGGCGGGTGATGGGATTTTCCAGTTCAATCAAAGAAAAACCCAGGGCCAATTTGGCCGCCATAAAGGCCAGGGGGTAACCGGTGGCCTTCGAAGCCAGGGCGCTGCTGCGGGAGAGTCGAGGGTTGACTTCAATAATCCGATAATCACCGCTGGCCGGATTAAGGGCAAACTGGATATTACATTCACCGACCACACCGAGATGCCGGACCACTCGGATGGCGATTTCCCGGAGTCGATGATATTCCTGATTACTGAGTGTCTGGGAAGGAGCCACCACGATGCTTTCTCCAGTATGAATACCCATGGGGTCAAGATTTTCCATATTACAGATGGTGATACAATTATCAAAAGCATCCCGGATAACTTCATACTCGATTTCTTTCCAGCCTTCCACACACTCCTCCACCAGAACCTGGTTGGTGAAAGTAAAGGCCTTTTTGAGATGTTCGCGCAGTACCGCCTCCTCAGCAAAAAGTCCCGAACCCAGTCCTCCCAGGGCGTAAGCCACCCGAACCATCACCGGATAACCGATTTTCCGGGCCGCCCGGAGAGCTTCCTCCGGTGATTCGCAGGCCATACTCCGCGGCACAGGCAGGTCTATCTCTTGCAGACGCTCGACAAAACGCTGGCGGTCTTCACAATCAATGATAGTTTCAATAGAAGTCCCCAGAATTTTGACTCCATGGCGCTCCAATACGCCCCGGCGGAAAAGTTCGACGCCGCAATTCAGGGCAGTCTGACCACCGAAGCCCAGTAGAATGCCGTCTGGCTTTTCGCGTTCAATCACCCGCTCGACAAAATAAGGCATTAAAGGCAGAAAATAGATGCGCTCAGCCAGGGCTTCGGAAGTCTGGACCGTGGCGATATTGGGATTAATCAGGACGACGGCCAGGCCTTCCTCCTTGAGGGCTTTAATCGCCTGGCTGCCGGAATAGTCGAACTCACCCGCCTGACCAATAGTCAGGGCGCCGCTTCCCAGGAGAAGGACTTTTCTGACCTGAGTCGCGGAACTCATTTGATTAACTCCAGAAAGCGTCCAAAAATAAATTCGGTATCAACCGGCCCCGGGGAATGCTCGGGATGGAATTGAACCCCCAGGAAGGGTGAAGAGCGATGACGAAAGCCTTCATTGGTGCCGTCGTTAAGATTAGTAAACCACTCCTCCCACCCGGCGGGCAACGAAGCGGTCTCGACGGCATATCCATGGTTCTGGGAAGTGATATAACAGCGCTTGGTGCCCACTTCGCGACAGGGCTGATTCTGACTGCGATGACCAAATTTCAATTTATAGGTTCTGGCACCAGCGGCCAGGGCCATAATCTGATGGCCCAGACAGATGCCCAGGGTGGGGATGTTTTCCCGGAGGCAGCCTTTAACCAGCTCAATGGAGGGCCGACAATTCTCCGGATTGCCCGGCCCATTCGAGACCACCACTCCGTCAAAATCAAGGTGGAAAAAATCATAATTCCAAGGCACCCGGATGACACAGCAGCCCCGCTGCAACAAAGAACGAATTATGTTTAACTTGGTGCCGCAATCGAGCAAAACAATCCGGGGCGAACCCGAGTCTTGATAGATGAGAGGTTGGGCCGGGGAGACCCGAGAGACAATCTCCACCCGGTTGGGGTCAAAAAAGGGGATATCCTCACCGTCCATAACTATCTTACCCAGCAGGGTGCCCTTTTGGCGAAGCTTTTTAGTCAAAGCCCGGGTGTCTATTCCATAAAGACCCGGCACCTGTTCGCTTTTAAGCCAGTCGCCGAGGCTCTGCTGGCAATCCCAGTGGGAAGGATAACTGGAATAATCCGCCACAATTAAACCGGCTACCTGAATGTGTTCGGATTCAAAATTTTTGATAAGCGGCTGGGGGAGGGAGAGTTTCTCAGAAGAAGAAGAAGAAGAAGAAGATGATGATGATGATGATGTTGTTGTTGTTGTTGTTGTTGTTGTTGTTGTTGTTGAGTCAGCGACTTTAAGCGGCTGGCCTTTTAATTCGGGCAACTTTTCCGGGGGTGGAACTCCATAATTGCCGACTAGAGGATAGGTTAAAACCAGAATCTGCCCCCGATAGCTGGGGTCAGTCAGGGCCTCCACATAACCCACCATACCGGTGTTAAAAACAACCTCACCGGCGGCCATGGTGGTGGCTCCAAAAGACAGCCCTTCATATATTGAGCCGTCCTCCAGAACCAAGCGGGGCATTTGCTAATATTTTGGCTATCCAGACGGAAATTGCAAGTATTTTTCCGTTGAAATCACCTGGGATCGGGCTCAGTTACTGTTTCCAACACTTTGGTGTC
>QMPV01000182.1 GCA_003648765.1 Candidatus Aminicenantota bacterium | reverse complement strand
ATATTCTCAACATTAATCGGGCCAGAAACTCAGGTAAAAATATTTAAATAATCCTACCTCTTATTTCAGCTTTAAATCCATAATGATGCTTTTAAATTTCAACCTTGAAACCCGCTGACTTCCAAGTGGAGAGTCAGATTGGAATTTTTTATCTTCATGAAGCTATAATTTGGCAGACTTAACTAATTCGCCTCATTTAGAGCCTTTTGATTTATGTTTTTAAGACACCTACTCTTTACAGAGGCCAACACCCAAACCAAAAAACCTAAACATCGCCCAGAAAGGGCAAATTAAAGCTCGGCATCAGAAAAATCAGGTCTTACAATGACCTTGGCAGGCAGCATGGCCCGTGACATTCATACAGCCAGTAGTCGCCTGTTCAGGCCCCGTGGCAAATTGATATTTACAATTCCCCAGCACCCATTCACTGGTACTTCCACGAACCAGAACGATTAACAAAGGTGGGGACCACTTATTTTTCATAATTCCTCCTCGCCCCTTTAAAAGAAGCGCTATTCAGGTGAAACGTCCTATACAGGAATTATCTCAATCACGCAAGTTTAATTAACATTTTTTTCTCTATTGATCTCCTCTTTAAGCCATCCAAGGAATTTTAAATTTAAATTCACAATGTTTTAATCACTTCATGCTCTAATAAATTATTTTAAGCTTTAGCCTATTTTATTCCTCCCTCAACCGGGGAGTAGGTCAGATTATTTAACATTTTTCAAGACCATCAGGATTTTATCCTTTACAATAGATAAAACTACAATCCAGGAGGTAAGATGAACTTTTCATTTAAATTGAAACGCAGAAACTTCCTTCAGACCTCTCTCTGGGGTTTAGCCAGCCTGGGTGGTCTTTTCTATTCAGGGCAATCTCAAGAAAAACCAATGAGCGCCAGCCCAGCCAGTTGGCCCCGGATAAAGGAATACCGCCTCCTGGGGAGAACCGGTTTTAAAGTTTCCGATATTGCCGCTGGGGCCATCCAGGATGAAGGTGTCCTCCGAGCCGCTTTGGAAGCGGGCGTGAACTACATTGATACGGCCGAAGAATATCCTGGTCATCATCGCGTGGTAGCCAAAGCCATTAAAGGCCGGAATAGAAAATCAATTTTTATCACGACCAAACTGGCCGTAAAAAAGCCCAATGAATCTCGAGCCAGCTTCCTCCGGAGAGCCCGGCGCTGTCTGGAAGAGCTAGAAACCGAGTACATCGACTGCCTGATGATGCATATGCCGGAACGCGCCGAGACTCTCCAAACCCCCGGCTTCCACCAAGCAATGGAAGAACTTAAAGCTACTGGCCGGGTCCGCTTTGTGGGTGTCTCCAATCATGGTTCTTTTTGGTTTAAAGATCCAGCTCAGACAATGGACCAAGTGCTTCTGGCTGCAGCTGATGATGGCCGCTTTGATGTTTTTCTCCTGGCTTATAATTTCCTGCAAATGGACCGGGGAGACAAGGTGCTCCGGGTGGCTCATGAGAAAAAAATCGGCACAGCTTTGATGAAAACCACCCCCATAGCTATCTACTATAACTTAAAAAAAAGAGTAGAAGACTTGGAAAGAGAAGGCAAGAAAGTTCATCCTCTCTATCGAGAAGGTTTAAAACGTTATCAAGCCAAACTGGCTCGCGCCGAAGGTTTTATCAAAAAATACAACCTCCAAAATCCTGAAGAAATAAAGGCGGCTGCTATTAAATTCTGCTTGGACAACCCTCATGTCAGCACTGTATGCTGTTTAGCCCGAACCTATGACGAAATGGAAAAATTCATCAGTCTTTCGGGGACCCGGCTGAGCCGCTCAGAGCAAGCCCGATTGGAACTCTATCGCCAGGGATGCGGTGAGCTTTACTGCCGCCACGCCTGCGGCCTCTGTGAGCCGGCCTGTCCCCACCAAGTCCCGGTCAACACCATCATGCGCTATCACTACTATTTTGCCACTCAGGCTCGAGAAAAGGAAGCTATGTCTCTTTACCAACTCTTGCCCGGAAAGAAGGCTGAAGTCTGCCAGGAATGTCCGGGATATTGTGAAAAGGCTTGCCCTTACGATGTGCCTATCCAAGGCCTGCTCCTGCTAGCCCATTCTACTCTAACTTTATCTTAAAAAAGAGAGCTCATTTAACCAACTCCAATCAAACTCGCCTTAGCCATTTCTGTCTTTTCCCTTTGGTCAAAGCAACCATTTAGTTTGAGGTGTCAATAAAAATCTTTCTTAGTCAAGTAATATCACTTACCAAAAATAATTGAATAAATAATCGCCCCTCTAAAAGGCTCTCTTAAGAAATATTTATTAGAACCAACTTCCAACGACCCAGCAACTAAATAACCATCAATAATTTTTCCTGACCACCATTCTGGCTTCTCTTATTTCGGAAATGGCCAGACTCCTTTCTTTTTCTTTTGCTTGCTCTAAGAGCAATTTTTTTAGAAAATTAAAGAAGAAATGTTGGATCAACATCAAAAATACTTTCTAATTCCAGAGGAGGGAGGCCCAATGAACAAAATACTTCGCCCCCTGGTTGTAATTAGCCTTTTAATTATTTTTATTGGCCTTACTACCTTGAATACTTCAGCTGCCCAGGAGAATAAACCTGGACTTAAAGTATTCATTTCGGTGGACATGGAAGGCATCTGTGGCGTAATCAACTGGGAAGAGGTTAGCCGTAATGGCAAAGATTATGACCTTTTTCGCCGGCTAATGACGGAAGAAACCAATGCCGCTATAGAAGGGGCCTTGGCCGCTGGAGCCACAGAAATTGTTGTTCGCGACTCCCACGGCAGTGCCCGCAATATTCTGCCGGATTTGCTGCACCCCGCGGCAAAATTAATCCGTGATTGGTCTGGTAGCCCTTTGAGCATGATGGAAGGGTTGGATGAAAGCTTTGATGCTGTCATTTTTATTGGCTACCATGCCCGGGCTAATACTGCCGATGCTACCCTTGATCACACTATGAGTGGCACTCTCTATGAAGTTACCCTAAATGGCCACCCTATGCCTGAGGCGGGTATTAATGCCTTCATCGCCGGTAATTTCGGAGTCCCTGTTGTCCTTGTAGCCGGGGACAAAGCTATCTGTCAGCAAACTAAAGAACTTTTAGGGGACGTCGAAACAGTAGCTGTTAAAGAAGGTATCGGCCAGGCAGCCTTAATGCTCCATCCACAAAAGGCCAGAGCCTTAATTAAAGAGAAAACCATAGTGGCTCTAAAAAGATTAAAAGATTTCAAACCTTACCAACTAACCCCGCCTTACACGATGGTGGTAACTTTCAAAGATGAAGAACGGGCCAACAATGCTGCTTGGATTCCCGGAGCTAAAAGAGTAGGACCAACTTCAGTTTCTTTTACCAGCTCTGACTTTATGGAAGTACTCCGATTCTTTAAATTTGCTCGTTAAATCAACTGTTTTCATTCATAAAGGAAATAAATAACTATGAGTTGCCTCGGTCATCTAGAAAAAGATTTGAGTATTGAGCTTACTGAAGTTCTTTCTAGAAAAAATGTGGCCTCAACAAAAAATCTCTTCTAACCGAGGTAACTTGGGTAGAGCTTATTGAAGGGAGGAGGTCAAATGAAAAAATCTTTGGGGACAAAGTTAAGCTGGCTGGCTTGGCTAGGTTGTCTACTCCTTCTTGGCATCTCAGCCGCTCGCCCCACAGCTTCCCCTACTTCCCAGCTTATTGGAGCTCGTTTTCCAGAAATTTCACCCGATGGTCAACAAATTGCCTTTAGTTATATGGGAGACATCTGGGTCATTTCAGTAGAGGGAGGCACAGCTCGCCGTTTGACTGACCACTTGGCTTATGAACGTGAACCTGTTTGGTCTCCCGACGGCCGCTGGATTGCTTTTGCCTCCGACAGAAACGGCAATAACGATGTTTTCATCATGCCAGCTACCGGCGGCGAAATCCGTCAATTGACCTTTCACTCCGGAGAGGACATCCCCACCGATTTTACCCCAGACGGCCAATGGGTCATTTTTACTTCCAATCGGCTAAGCTCATCGGCGGTTTATAAAATCCCTATCAATGGTGGCAATGCTCGTCCCTTGCTAGAGCGTTATTGGGTCTGGCCTTACCAAGCGAAAATAAGTCCAGATGGCAATCGCCTGCTCTTTTCATTGGGTTCGGAAAACAGGTACTGGTGGAGAAGAGGCTATCGGGGTAGTAACTCAGCTAAAATATGGATAAAACCACTCAATAAAAATATGGCCCAGTTGGTTATAGAGGAGGCTAGTAATTGTTTTTGGCCCCATTGGGGCAAAGAAGGCCAGAGCGTTTAT
>QMPV01000181.1 GCA_003648765.1 Candidatus Aminicenantota bacterium | reverse complement strand
GGTTCCCCTGTGGCGGGCCAAGGTGGGTGAAATTAATGTCGCTCAGGAAATGGTTAAGCGGGAAGCCTGGATCGGGGGAGAGGGTAACGGTGGAGTCATGGTGGCCGATGTTCACCGCTGTCGGGACAGTTTCACCGGAGCGGTGCTTCTTTTAGAGTATCTGGCTTTTAGCGGTGAAAAATTATCCACTTTGAAAAACAGACTCCCTGCTTATGTTATGCTCAAGGATAAGGTACCCACCACCATAAAAGAGAGCCGGGTGATTCTCCGCCGGGTGGAGCAGGCTTTTCCCGGAGGTCGATTGGATTTAACCGATGGAGTAAGGATGGAATTTGCCGATTTCTGGTTCCATGTCCGTCCCTCCAATACCGAGCCGGTCCTGCGCCTGCTGGTGGAGGCCAGGGATGCTGGCCTGGCTAAGGAAGTTTTAGCCAAGATTAAGGAGATCCTCTAAATGGAAGTAATTATTTTTGAGACTCCGGAGAAGGTGTTTGACGAGACGGCGGCCAGAATTATTAATCTTATCCAGAAAAAAAGAAATGCAGTGCTCGGTTTGGCCACCGGGCGCACCATGGAGGGGGTCTATCAGCGGCTGGTGGCCGCCTATCAGGCGGGGAAGGTGGATTTTTCCGGTGTGACTACTTTTAACCTGGATGAGTATCTGGGCCTGGACCCCGCCGACCCTCGCTCGTTTAGAGCCTATATGGAGCGGCATCTCTTCTCCCGGGTTAATCTTAATCCAGAGCGGACTTTTATTCCCCGTTCCCGCCCGGAAGATGTGGCGGCCGAGTGCCGGCGCTATGAAGCCCTGATTAAAGAAAAAGGCGGGATTGACTTACAGTTGCTGGGTATCGGGCGGGACGGACACATTGGTTTTAATGAACCCTCTTCTTCTCTGGCGGCCCGGACAAGAATTAAAACCCTGACTGATGAGACGCTCCTGGATAATTTCGGCACTCTGGAAGCGCCCCGCTTCGCCATCACCCTGGGCATCGGGACGATTCTCGAAGCCCGGGAAATTATTCTGCTGGCTTTCGGTGAAAAGAAGGCCGAGGCCATCGCCTGGATGGTTGAAGGGCCGGTGAGTGCTTCCTGTCCGGCCTCAGCCCTCCAGCTTCATCCTGTGGTGCGGGTGATTATTGATGAAGCCGCCGCCAGTCGCCTTCAGCGCAAGGATTACTATCTTTGGGTCTGGCGCCACAAAAAGCAGGCGGAGGAACTGTCCTTTACTCTGGCCAGTTCTCAGCCAGGAGATAAGCCAGAAGACCCATAGCCAGGGCTCCCAATTCCAACTCCCGGGGGTTGACTGAGTCGATGGTGTCCAGGGCAGAGTGGTGGACATCAAAGTAACGTTGACAGTCGGGAATAAGACCGGCCAGGATAGTGCCTTGAGCACCAAGGGGAGCAATATCGACACCGCCGCCTCCCTTTTTAAAGCCGATGAGACCCATTTTTTGAAAAAGAGGTTCCCATGATTTGACCAGGTCCCAGAGAGCCGGAGTGGCCCGCAGGCCGATATAGAGAGGCCGGAAACCTCCCCGGTCTGATTCCAGAGCCAGGAGATGTTTTTCCTGCCGGCGGTTGGGATGGCGGACGTAGTCGCGGCCGCCGCTGCCGCCGAATTCCTCATTCATAAAAAGGACCGCCCGGATGGTTCGCCTGGGGCGCAAACCAAGGGCTTTGATGAGCCGCAGAGCTTCCACGGCTTGAACACAGCCGGCGCCGTCATCGTGGGCTCCCTGCGCCAAATCCCAGCTATCCAGGTGTCCACCCAGCAGGATGATTTCCGCGGGTTTTTCAGTGCCGGTTATTTGGCCGATGACGTTATAAGAGGTGGTGGGCGGGAGATTGCGGCAGTTGGTCCAGAGATAGACCCGGAGCTGTGGGTCTGATTTTAAAGCCCGGCTGAGAAAATCAGCACTCTTGGTGCTGAGGCAGAGTCCAGGAATGCGGGGAACATTTTCTTGGTAACGCATCATGCCGGTGTGGGGGAAGTCATCATTGGCGGTGGTCGGAGAGCGGACCAGGGCCGCCACAGCGCCCACCCGGGCCGCCGCACTGGCTCCGAGGGAGCGGAAGCGGGCTACCTGGCCGTAGGCGCGGAAGGTATCCAGGAGAGTAGGGTCCATGGATTGATTGAAGAAAACGATTTTTCCCCGGGCCTCAGCGGCTTTATTTTTTAATTCTACAAAAGAGTGAACCTCGAGAACTTGGGCGGAGATTCCCTGAGGCGGAGTGCCGACTGAGCCGCCGAGAGCCGTCACCGCCAGAGGATGGGTGCCCAGGGTTGAGGAAATGAGGAAACATTTCTCCTGGTCGCCTCTAATCCAGCGGTTGACTTCCACTTCTTCCAGGTGAACGTTTTCCAGGCCGAGGTCGACCATAGCCTGACGCATAAATTCCACGGCCGCTGCCGCCTGGGGAGAGGCGGTTAAGCGCGGACCGAGGGCAGTCAATTTCTTCAGGAGGGTGAAGGCATAATTCTCCCGGAGCCCTTTGTCCATAAATTGTTCAACCAGTTTTTCTCGGGAGTTTTCTGGTGAAGATGGGACCATCTTTTCCTGGGGCAGGGGAGAGGCAGGTAGAAGAGAAGGGACCCCGCCTAGAATGAGGGTCAGGCTGAGGAGCAGCCGGCCGGTCAGTCGGTGGAGATTTTTTTGTCGGAGCCGACCGACTGTCTGTTTTATTTTTTGCCCTAAAGTAAATCTGATACATTTTGAGGTTTGATTGATTTTAGATTGGTTCATGGCCCTACCTTGTTTTAATTAAGTTATTACTTTAATTCATCCCCACCCCAAAGCCAAGTAAATTTTGGCGTCGCCTATTAGGAGGAGATTGTCAACAGGAGAAAGAAATTTCAGAGATGGGATTGTTGGCTTCTGGATTGGTGTGGATTGGGTATAGAGAAAGGTTGGTGTCATAAAGGTTGGTCTCAGATACCACACAAGATTGTTGGGCTAGACACCTTAATGTTGTGCATGGGTAAAGGTGTCTGATCCCATTACTCTTTTATCTAGCTTGATCTATTCATAAATTTTAAAAACCAAGAAAAATTAATTCAAGAACAGCCAAAAATCTTATCTTGTGATTGGTCCAATCTTTTTTGGCTGTTCCCTCCCTCTTCTTTTTCAAACGTATTATATATCAATACGTTATGAAAGGAAACAGCTTTTTCTATGAATTATCCAGGCTAGTCAAATGTAATTTAAATGATGCTAGCATTTTTTTTCCGTGACAGGACGATGGACCGACCAAGGCCTCTTCCATGGATGCCTGACTAGATGCCTTTTCGATAGCCATCAGTCTGGCCCACCCGTCCCGCTCACTGAATACCAGTCCTGCGGGTAAAACCAAGAGGGCAGGGAGAGCAAAATAGAGCGCGTCTTTTCTTATGGTGTTTCGCCCGATTCCTTGCTCCGTTGGTCCGAGTAAATATGGTTGCGATGAGCCCACCGCTCACGCCAGCCGCCATCCCGCCTGGAGCCTGTAAAATCCACCTCTTTGCCATTAGCATTGCCTGCCTGCATTGGGAGGTGGCCTAAGGTTGCCTTAAGCTACAAGCTAAGTTGGCTCGGGCCTTATCCCAGCCAGGCCCGGGACAGATTGGACCCCCAGTTACAAGGTGTGGTTAGCTCCTGACTGGAGATAATACGCGACAAAATTTCGAGTATGAATCTAGGTATTATCATGGCCATCTCGCGACTGATGCGATTCAATTGCCTCTATCTTTTTATACATTTCATCAAGTTTTTGATGCAGTGAATGTGTCGCATCAACATTTTTATACGCCATAATGACTAATTTTATAGATACAAGGAACACAGCTGCTTCTAGAAGGATGTCATGGATAAACCCTTTAGTGAACGGAGCTGACATAAATAAAATGAATGTAATGGCAATAATAATCAATGATCCAAGATCATAATGTTTCCTTATTTCAAGCATGAAAATTACTCCTTATAATCTTCCTATGAACCTCTTCATTTCAAACCATTTAACGGTGTGCATCAGTGGTGCAAGGCTTAAACGAACCGAACTTTCTAATTTAATCAAAACTTCCGCGAATGTTCCAAACTTCAAATTCACGCCGGAGTCCTTGCGTTCACTGCATGCTTTTGTCAATAGTATAATTAAATTTTATGACTTTTTGATAGTTATTTTTATCAATTAGTATTTTGGATGTTTGGGATTAGTCATATCGCTTTCAATACCTTTTGTTAAGGGTAGCGTAAAAATGTACCGCTTATGGTCCAATAAAAGTGGGCTTTTTGGAGAGGAATAATTTTCATGATTGAAGATTGGAGTCAGAAATTCTTGTTAAGATTTCTT
>QMPV01000180.1 GCA_003648765.1 Candidatus Aminicenantota bacterium | reverse complement strand
ATCGATGGCTGCCTGGCCTAACCGGTAGTTTTCTTTCCAGTTATAGAAAGACAACATCGTGGTTGGGTCCGGTTTGAATTGGAGATTCATCATATAAACTTGGGGTGATGATTCCCGCCAGGCTAATTTTTCCATCATCAGGTAAATTGAGGTGATAATGGTCGGCCAGAGACCAGGTTCGGGCTTTTTAATTTCAGCCTGGCACCCCATTAAGTTGACACCTAAAACTTTTTTATAATTATTGTCAACTAATATTTGGACAGGAACAGGGTCGAGCACTCCTCCGTCGACAAAGAAAGAATCACCACGACGATAAGGGGGGACGATTCCCGGAAAAGATATGGAGGCCATAACGGCTTCGATGATGGGGCCTTCCCGAAAGTAAACAGCTCGTTTGTGGGTCAGGTCGACGGCGCAGATGAACAGAGGAATTTTTGTTTCCCTGAAGGTCGCCTGGCCGAAGAAGTTCTCTTCCAGAAATTGCCGGACTTTGCCACCCTTAATTAATGACTTGTGCGGGAAATTGGGGTCAAGCATTTTTAGATAATCGGTCCGGCTCATGGAGGTGGCTATTTTCAGAAGCGAATTCAGTTCCCCGTGTAAGGCATAGTAGGCACCTACCAGGGCACCAATGCTTGAACCGCTGACAGCTGAGATCGTAAAACCTTCTTTTTCCAGACGCTCAATGATGGGAAAGAAAGCATATCCCCGGACAGCTCCACAACTGAGTGCCAGGGCTATTTCTCTGTTATTGGTTCCTTGGGCCATTGACCTGAGACGATTAGCCTTTGTTTTAATTATTAAATTTTAAAGTTTAAAGAACGACTTTTTTCCGACGGAAACGCAGTTTCATGGTCAAGACTTTATCGGTGGAAAAGATACGGGCGGCAATGAAGATGAGCACTCCGAAGAAAAGAAGCATGTAGAGGATGCCGCCGAAGACAATGCCGTAGTTGCCCAGCAGGATGTTTTGCGAGGCCAGAAAAGGATGAGAAAAAGGGATGAGATAAACCAGAATTTTGGCTGGCAATGACATGCTACGGAAATCAGCAAAAAAGGAAAGAAAATAAGGGATAAGGACTAAAAAGACCAGGGGCATAATTAAACTTTGCGCACTGCGATAATCTTCGGCTAAGACACCCAAGATGGTGGCCATAGCCAAACCACAGAGGATGGCCAGGAAAAGGGATAAGCCCAAAAGAAGGTAATGATTGGGCGAGAGAGCCAAGCCTAGACTCTGAATAATGGCACTCAGGTTGGTGGCCTTGACTGCTTGGGAAACATCCCCCATGAAACCAGCCATATAATAGCGGAAACCTACCATATAGATAATGGCCGAAATTAAGCCGACCACGGCCGCCCCCATCATTTTGGCGGTGACAATGGAAGTGCGACTGATGGGCACAGTCAGCAGTGTTTCCAGAGTTTTATTTTGTTTCTCCATGGCGATAGCTGAGATGACCATCTGGGAAGAATAGATGATGATCATCATCAAAATAATCGGCACAAAGAGCGATTGGGAAGTTATGAAACCCGTAATCTGTTCAGCCGACCCTTCGGCCATTTTATCTTTGACCAGCACGAAGTTCCGACTCTTAATGGGATTTTTTATCTTATTGGGGTCAAGGTCGGGAAATTGTTTTTTGAGGTAATCATTGGAGAGATAGTTATTGATTAATTTCAAAACTGCGTTGAAGACGGCGGCGTTGCGATTGGCCATAATTGACAAACTCCGCAGAAAGGTGTAAGTTTCCACCGGTTTTAGTTCCAGCCGTTCTATTCCTTGGCCAAAACCTTCGGGGATGACCAAAAGCAGATTCATAGCGGATGTCCGAGTTTGCTGAATAGCTTCTTCTCTAGATTTTACCCGAAGCAATACGGGTTCAAAATTGCCGCTGCGTAGATTCTGGATCAACTCCTGGGAGAAAGGAGAGGTATCGAGGTTGAGGACAGCGATTTTTTGGAGTCGGAGAGCCTTTTTGACTTCACTTTTGGCCATTTGCCCGATAAAGTAGAAAAGAAAAACCGTAAAAAGCAGGGAAATGAAAAGTTGGAGAGTGATTAATTCTTTTATTTCTTTAGTCAGTAGATTAGTGAATTTTCTCATTGTAAAGCCCTCCTGAAAACTTCTTCAAGGTTGGCTGCCTGGTATTTTGTTTTGAGCTCGGTAGGTGTCCCTGTATCCAGAATCTGACCCTGATTGATTAAAGCCACCCGATGAGAAAGAAATTCTATTTCCAGCATATTATGGGAGGAAAGAAGAACGGAAAGACCTTCAGCGGCGAATTTTTTTATGATTTCTCTGACTTCCAGAGCATTGATCACGTCGAGACCGGAGGTGGGTTCATCCAGAATGGCCAGAGCCGGTCGGGTCATCAAGGCCCGGCCCAGGAGAAGTTTCCGGACCATTCCTTTGGAGTAGGTGCCGATTTTCTCATTGATTCTTTCTCCCAGGTCGGCGATACTTTCAGCTCTTTGGAGAAAGGTTTGAACTTCCTCCCGGGAGCGGGCATAAAATTTAGCCATAAATTTAAGATAATTGATGCCTTTTAAATTGCGGTAAGCGCCGGCTTCTTCAGGGAGGTAACTGATTCTTTCCCGGAATTTTTCAGGATTTTTCTTGAGGTCATACCCCAGGAAATTGACTTCTCCGGCGGAAGGGGAAAGAAGGGTGGCGATAATCCGAAGGGTGGTGGTTTTGCCGGCACCGTTGGGACCGATTAAAGCAAAAATTTCTCCCTTGTTGACTTCAAAATCAATTCCCTGGAGGGCTTCCAGCTTGCCGTAAAATTTTCTTAGACCTTTAACCTGTAGAATCGTTTCCATTTTTTTCCTCCCAGGATGAGAAGAAATAATAATTCAGACTTAATTAAAAGTAAATTCCAAATTAGAATTACGAAAAACGACCGGAAAAGTTTTGTTTCATGGTTGGGTTGGGGGTCAGGTCTCCGCCTTTCACATTTGGATAACAAAATTTTATCATTTATATAGTTAGTCCGCTCCAATAGCCAAAAAAGATAACGGAAAGTTTTAATCTAGCTTAACTATAACCTTTTCTCCAAGAGGGCTGGCCTTTCTTGTCAAAAGTGAAAGGCGAAGACCTGACCTTAATCTCACTAATCTCAGGTGCATATTATTAATATAACCAAAGTTTTCTATTTTTGGCAGCGGGGACAAAAATGAGCGCTGCGACCACCAATCCGTCGCCTTTGAAGAGGTTGACCACAGTGAGGGCAGGGCTTTCCCTCCCGGCCATAGACTTGAAGTAATTGTTGATAATTACCTGCCCGATTAGCCGCATCTCGGTAGTCTCGAAAGGAAGTTCCTCGTTTTTTAATAGCTTCTTGAAGAATGTCTCTCATGGTTTGCCAGAGGAGTTGGACTTTTTCGGGCTCCAAGGTGTGGGCCGGCCTCAAGGGATGGATGCCCGCGCGGAAGAGGATTTCATCGGCGTAGATATTGCCGATACCGGCAATTACTTGCTGATTGAGGAGGAGACTTTTTATCCTGCCTTTCCGGCCTTTCAGAATTGTCTGCAATTGCTCTAAGTCAATTTCCAGAGGTTCCGGACCCAGGCCAGCCAGTTCCGGAGCCTCACCGGAAATAACTTCTTCTGTGGGTCGACAGGAAATATAGCCGAATTTACGAGTATCAATGAACCGTAATTCTTCCCGGCTGTTTCGAAAATTAAGAATAAAGACTAAGTGCTTGGGGTGGGGAGTGGTCCGGGGCACCCAGACCAGTCGGCCGGTCATTTTGAGATGAAAAATTAAGGTCGGACCCCAGGTAGGTGAAAGAAGAATAAATTTCCCCCGGCGCCAGACCCGCTGGACGATTTTATGGCAAAGATTCTCCAGGCAGGTAAAGTCAGGTTGCCGCCAGGCTTTTCGGGAAAAAAGTTGATAGCCAGAGATTTGTCGGCCCCGGAGAATTGGGTCTAGGCCACGGACAATAGTTTCCACTTCGGGTAATTCAGGCATGTTCGGGCAGGTATTCTAGCTTAATTTACCCGCAGTGTAAAATAGATGACGGGAAAGTATCAGGCTCAATTCAGAGAAAGTCCCCTGGATAGCGGCCTTCTGACTGGACTTTTCTCCGCTTTTGACAGCCGATATCAAAGAATCATCAGGCTATCCAGCCCCAACCTGGGTTAGTTTTTTCTAATTGATATGCTGGTGTAAAAAAGAGCTTCTTGGTCTACTTTATGGAGACCGGGGAAATTTTAGGTAAAAAGTAAGACTCACTGATCACCTGGCCGAATCAGGAATGCGCCTATGATTGGTTTAGGTTAAATAATTAAAGCACCACTATCTACCCTGATTTATTGCCTCATCCTGAGCCTTTACTT
>QMPV01000179.1 GCA_003648765.1 Candidatus Aminicenantota bacterium | reverse complement strand
TTATCAATTAGTTAACCCTTTTTACTACCCCAAAAATTAGCCTTAAACGCGATTTTACCCCCAAAAAATAGCCTCTATCTAAGGGTTTTTAGCTTTTTAGAGATCTTCTCCGCATGAAGAATATTGATAATAAATCTTTTCAATATTTAAACATTCTCAAACAATCAGGAGCTGGCTAGAGAAAAATGGAATTCTTGTCACTGCCTACTCTAGGGACATGGAGTAGTCTCAGAGGAGAAAGTAAGAGCTTGGTCAAGCTGGCCAAAAAAGAATGGAGGAGAAAGAGAGAGATATAAAAGGAAAAATAGCGGGGCAATTATGAAAGGAGTATAATAAATTTGAATCGATTATATAAATTAAAAAGGAGGAGAAAATGGCGAAGAAAGTATTATTTCTATTTCTGGTGATCTTAGTTTTGATGTGGGTTCTCACCGGATGTGCTAAAAAAGAAGAAAAGGCCAAGCAGGAAGCCAATCAGGTAGCCCAGCAGGCTCCTGAGGAGGCAGAAGAGATGGCGGTGGAACTACCGGCAGCTGTGGCTCAGGTGGTCAAGGAAAAATTCCCTGAGGCTCAAATTGCTGAAGTAGAAACGGAGGAAAAAGCAGGCCTGACTCTCTATAACATTGAATTTAAAGATAATAAAGGTGAAATAGAAGTCACCGCTGATGGGCAGATAATTGAAATAGCCACCATCATTAGTCTGGAAGAACTTCCTGAAGGTGCGGCTCAAGCTATTCAAAAAGCAGCTGAAGGGGCGACCATTAAACGAATTGAGAAAGGAGAAATTATGGCTAAAATAAATGAAGCCTGCGAAATAACCAAGATTGAGCCTCCCCTACAGGCCTTTGAAGCCGAATTAGTCAAAGATGGTCAAACTGGAGAAATCACTGTATCCCCCGATGGAAAAATAATCGAAGAGCTGAAGTGGGAGGCTGAAGAAGAAGCGCAAAAAGAAGTTAAAGAGAAAAAAGAACAAAAGTGAATAAATCCTTTAGCCCTTTTCCAAGTTAAAAAAAATGGAGAAGTATTGTTTTCTCTGGAAGTAAGTGGTGGCTGTTTTTAATAGAAATTAAGCTAGAGGGCGAGGCTGCTTTGGTTTTCCCCAGCTTTAATGGTCACCCCAAAAACTTAAACAGAGAGCCGATTCTTGATAGATATTTAAAATTTTGATAACCTTTTTTCATGGATATAAGTCTCATTAAAGGAATTAAAAAAGTTTTATTAAGTAATTCAGAAATTATTTTTGCCTATATATTTGGTTCATTTAAAGAATCAGAAACATTTAATGATATTGATATTGCAGTTTATTGCTCGGAGGCGACCCTTAGAAATCCTTTTGCTTTCACCTCAGATTTAAAAATAGAGCTTTCCCAAGTTACTGGTTATTATCCTGATATTTTTGATATTACAATAATAAATTATTGTAATAACTCAGAAAGAGCCGATTCCCTTTTAATACTTTATGAAATATTCAATGGAACTCTAATAATTGACAAAAATCCTGAATTGAGAACAGATCTTATAGAAAAAATATCAGCGCGATTTAGAGAATCTGCAGGAATTCTTGCGGAGGCTTATTCATGAATATAAATTATTCGAGGATAAAAAAATATTTGATGGATGTAACTGAAAACACAAGGAAAATTGAGAAAATTTTAATTGAAACAAGCAACAAAAATTTAATGTCGGAGGAGATTGTCAGGCTAGCTTTAAAGTATCTTGTTTAAGCATTTTGGTAGTGCTGTAAAAGGCTATGTGGATACTATAAAAAAGGGATTCGAAAAGGGCCTTGTCTCAGAAGATGTTTATAATACTCTAAAGCCATTTTTTGATTTCAGAAATTCTCTTATTCATAGATACTGGATAATTGATGATATGACTTTTTTACAAAATTTAAAATTAGGCTACAAAGATTTTTTTAGATTTTGCGAAGAGATAGAAAATTTTTTAAAAAACAACTAGATTGCTCTGCCCCTCACTAGAGTTGAGAGATAGAGTAATATTTGTGAAAATTTGAAATTCGGGTGTCAGACACCCGCTATAACTAGTTTTCATTTTTGCGATGAGCCAAACGGTTTTTAGGATCATCAATGAAATGTTCGTTAAAAATAAGTTTTTGAGCCCGCTTGCCCCAGAAGCGTAAGGGAATGTTGTAAGCTCCTTCAGGGTGACCCATAAAGTAATATACGGCCACACAACGGACATCGATTAAATACACGTTGGGGGCTTTTTTCTGTTGTAAAATCTGGTAGACTTCCGGAGGAGTGACTTCTTCGACCTGCTGAGAAGCCAGAAATAAAGGTAGAAAAGAAAGGAACATCACCGAAATCGCTTTTTTCATTGTTTCATCCTTTCCCAGATTATGAAAACTTAAGAAATAATTTTTCGAAGAGAACATTAATTTACTGGAGGGAAGAAGAAAGTCAAACTTCCGCCTTTTAGTCAGTCGACCTTTCCAAAGCTATATTGGCCACTACAGGGATAAAATGTGTCCGGAAAAATGGTAAAGGGTTTCAGGATAAAGAGTGGGTAGCGCCGTGGTTATGGGCGCCGTGATTATCGTAGCTCATTCAAGGCCTGGGAGTAAATCAATATGAGGTATATATTTTTCTTGTGCTGTGATTATCTTGGCTCCTTAAAGACGCACTTCTTGTGTTTTTAGTTTAAACATCAATTTACGGTGAACCTCCTTTATTTTCTCTCCCGGTTTTGAAAATACTTTCTTCTAATCAAATTCCCCACTCCAAAGATAGAAGTCCTGCTCAAAATACCTCCTTAAACCTTAAAGAAGAGAAGTCCCGAAACCTAATCTTCAAGAATTCAACTCCTGCTCATTTCTCCGGAGAAAGACCTCTATTTAAAAAGGAAAAAAGGAGGCCCGTGCTTTTGGAATAACTCTGAAAAATTGAAGAGAAGTAAATCACTTCCTTTGATTTAAATGGATTTAATTAGAAGAAGATTCTTAAGAAAGTGGTCACCCATACACTTATGGAGATTGGAGGACTTTTATTTATTTCTTGACAAAAACCATTACTCTCATTAATATTTAAATGAAAATGATTTTCATTTACATTAATTTACAAAGAGCACATTAGTTTACTGTTAAATCAAAAGGAGACAAAAATGCGTCATAGATATCGCTGGTTTTATCACCTAACCGGGCTACCTGGTTGGGTTAGATTTGGTTATTCCCCAGGTTGGTTAGGCCGCAGCTCTTCGGGATTAGGTCCAGCTGCCCACTATTTACATTATGGGGAATGGCCAACATCGTCTATGAATTATCTCTGGCAATCAGGCCAAATTCCCTTTTCAGCCTCAACTGGCTTTTCTCGCCCCGGTTATCCTACCCCTTATGACCCTTGGGGAGTAACTCCCTTAACGCCAGAAGAAGAACTAAATTACCTGAAGACAGAAGCTAAACTATTAACTGAGGAGCTTTCTTCTATCACTCAGAGGATTGCTGAGTTAGAGCAACTGGAAAAAGAAGGAGAAGAAAAATGAAGATCGCAGTTACAGCTAGTCAGCCAGATTTAGAGAGCCCGGTTGACCCTCGTTTTGGTCGCTGTGAATATTTCATAATTGTGGATACAGAAACGGGTCAGTTTGAGACTTATGAAAATCCCCATGGCACAGCCACCAGTGGAGCTGGGATTCAGGCGGCCCAATTTGTCATTGATAAGGGAGCGAAAGTTGTTCTTACAGGAAGTTGTGGGCCTAATGCTTTTCAAACACTCCAAGCGGCTGGAGTGGAAGTAATCGTTGGCGTTAGTGGCTCAATTAAAGAAGCTATAGAGAAATATAAATCAGGGCAATTTCAACCCACCTCCCAGCCCAATGCTCCTTCGCATTTTGGAGCCGGTCCAACAGAACCCGGAGCTGGTTTTCAACCCGGCTTTGGTCGAGGAATGGGGATGGGCCGGGGAATGGGGATGGGCCGGGGAATGGGCATGGGTCGTCGTCAAGCCCCCGGTTTCGGAGGAGGACCTGGTTTTCCTGGAGGAAACAGATTTAATTATCCACCACCTCCTCCACCAGGAGATGTTTTTCCGCCTACTGGGCCTCTTCAAGAAGAATTAGCTTACCTAAGAGAACAAACAGAAATGATCCAGCGTCAGCTGGGGGATATATTATCTCGTCTGGAAGCTCTAGAGAAGAAAGACAAAAAGTAACCAATCCAGAATTAAATTAATTTCGCTAAAAGGAGCAATTTTATGAAAATTGGAATTATTATCTGTGCTCGTTATCAAGATTGTGGCGGAGGTAAATGTTTTCGGGCCATGAGAGAGCGTGTGGGTGGTTTTGCTCGATACCCAGCCGATGAGCCTCTAGAGATTGTAGGTTATTCTTATTGCGGAGGTTGTCCAGGAGGAAATGTCGAATATGTTCCGGC
>QMPV01000178.1 GCA_003648765.1 Candidatus Aminicenantota bacterium | reverse complement strand
GGAGCAGACAGGAGAAGAGGAGATTAAATCCGAAGAAGGTAAAAAGTTAGTTCAGGAGAAGGAAAGACCTCTTTTTGAAGAAGAGACATTAGACTTAACTTCATCTTCTTCCTCTCCACCTGATTTTAAAACGGAAGATCTGGAAAGCCTAATGGATCCGGCCGAGAAGGAGAAAGAAGAAATTGAAAGATTTTTAGAGGCTTTGAAAAGGGAAAGGGAAGAGAAAAGAAAACAAGCGGAAAAAACAACTGGTCTTCCCCCTTGGACTTCAGATTTAAAAGAAAGAGAAAAAGAAGTTGAGGCCTCGTTTCCCGAGGAAGAAAAAGCCGCGCCATTTGTTGAAGAAGAAACTGTGGAATCCCCTGAGGGAATGTCGTCTCAGGAAGAGGAACAACCTCTTTTTCCTTTAACTGAAGAACCTTCTTCGACGGAAACAATAGGATTGCCCGAGACAGTAACTAAGACAGGTTTTTCTTTTGCTGAATATGAGGAAAAGAAGTCGCCTAAGCGGGAATTTTTCCGATCTATTCTTGAGATTTCTTGGTTGAAGGCTCTGGCTTTCGATTTCTTTTTTATTGCTATTTTCTGGTTGGTAGCTGTTGTGGTGACTTCTGTTATTCTGAAAGTAAATTTTATAAGTCTAGTTCTGGCTACACCTTGGAAAATGTTGGCTCTTTATCTGAGTTTTCTAGGTGTTTATTTTCTATTGTTTTTAATATTTATTGGAGAGACTCTGGGACGTCAGCTTTTTCCCTCAACAGAAGAATAAGTTCTTTCTTCTCCAAAGCGGAAATTTTCCCCCAAGAAACGTTGGCGCGCCAGCTTGTTTTGGGCTACCTCTGAGGGGGGACCTTCAACCAACATTTCTCCTTCATCAATAATAAAGACATGATCAGCGATTTGAAAAGTATCCTTGACATTATGATCGGAAACAAGAAGACCGATACCTTTATTTTTCAATTTTAAAAAAATATCTTGAAGTTCATCAATAGTTAAAGGATCAATACCAGTAAATGGTTCATCAAGTAAAAGGAATTTGGGGTTGAGAGTCAAGGCTCGGCAGATTTCCAGCCGACGTCTTTCTCCACCGGAAAGAGTATAGGCTGGCTGGTCAGCCAATTTTGCTAGGCCTAATTCCTTTAACAAAGAGAAGGCTTTTTCTTTGGCAGCCTGGTTTGAGAGCCCTTTTTCTCTTAAAACGATGAGTAAATTGTTCAAGACGGAGGTTTTAAGAAAGGCCGAGCTTTCCTGAGGAAGATAAGTAATTCCGGCTAAGGCTCTTTCATGGGTAGGCTTGGAAGAAATGTCGGTCTCATCGAGATAAATTTTGCCTGAATCGGGTTTTATTAGACCAGTGATAATTTGGAAGGTAGTCGTTTTACCAGCTCCGTTTCTTCCCAGAAGTCCGTAAATATGACCCGTTTCCAGGGAAAGAGAGATGTCTTTAACTACCAATCTTTTCCCAAATCGTTTATAAAGATGAGCTGCTTTCAGCACGGACATTGCGGTTATCCTTAAATAGTCGGTAAAATACTAAAAGGATGTCAAATCCCTGTCAAGCAAAGAAGGAGAAGGTAGTTGAAAAAAGTGATTAGTGCTTCTCGCCGAACAGACTTAGTGGCTTTTTTTTCTGATTGGTTGGCAGAGGCCTTGAAACAGAAAAGAGCTCGGGTTATTGGCCCTACTTCCCATGTCTATGAAGTTTCCCTCGAACCTGAAGTAGTCCATACTTTCGTTCTTTGGTCAAAAAATTTTGCTCCTGTTCTAGACAGAAAGAAAAAACTTTTCCATCTGTTCCGTGAATACGACCAGCTTTATTGTCATTTTACTATTACCGGCTTGGGGGGAACGAAGGTAGAGCCTCATGTGCCCTCACCTGATAAAACTATCCAGCAGTTAGAGCCTCTTGTTGAGTGGACAGGTGATCCCCGCCGAGTTAGCCTTCGTTTTGATCCCATTGTCTACTGGTGGGAGAATGGGAAAATCAAGACCAATCTCTATTTTTTTGAAAAGTTAGCTCCCTATCTCCACCGAGTTGGTTTGGAAGCGGTTAGGTTTAGTTTTGTTCAATGGTATCGTAAAGCTCAGAGGCGGGCGGCCAAGCGGCAATTTTCCTTCATTGAGCCCTCTGAGGAAGAGAAGATAAAAGCTACCAAATATTTGCTGGAGGTAGCCGAAACCTGGAATTTAACTCTTTATGCCTGTTGCCAACCATGGTTGGTTAAGGAACTAGGCGTGAAACCATCAGCCTGTATAGATGGAGCTCTTCTAAGAAAGCTCCACCCTAAAAATCTCCCTGCTTCGACTAAAAAAGATAAAACACAGCGTCGGGATTGCTATTGTACTGAGTCAATAGATATTGGCAGTTATACTCAGCACTGCCCTCATGCTTGTGTATATTGTTATGCCAATCCTTTAATGTGAAAACCTCAAAGGGAGGGATTTTATAGCCGAACTCCTTCTAAGGCAAGTAAATATTTTTTTAGGCTAAGACCGGCGCTAAAGCCACCTAAGCGGCCATTGCTGCTGAGGACACGATGACAGGGAACCACAATAAGAAAGGGATTCTGGCCGAGAGCCTGGCCAATACTTCGGTACCCCGAGTGATTAATTCTTTGAGCTAGTTCTTTATAAGTAACCGTCCGGCCATAAGGAATGTTTTGAGCTTCTTGCCAGACTTTAACCTGAAAAAGAGTTCCTTGGCTGAAGTCAAGAGGGAGATGATTGAAATTTACCGGCTGGCCTTTAAAGTAGCGGTGAAAAAGATCTTTCTCTTCTTTAAAACTGATTTCATCCCGGATTGGCTTTGGGCTGTATTTTTGCTCCAGCTGGGCCAAATAGGAAAAAAGATCTTTTTCGGAGGCCAGATATTTTATTTCCTTTATTAAGGAGCCCGATTTAATCAGTAATAACAGTCCCTGAGAGAAAGAAATAGTAGTAAAGATAAGGCGAGGCCTGGCCATTTTAAATCCCCAAAGCCAGTCTATCGGCTAAAGCCGAAGGTAGTCCAGCTTGAAGGATACGAGATTGAGTTTGGCTGAGATTATAGGAAAGGCGATGAAAAGTTATCTTGTTGGTCGTAGTATTATAAATAACAAAAGATAATTTTGGATTGCGGTCACGGGGCTGGCCTAAAGAGCCTGGATTTATTAAATACCTAGCTTCTTTTTCAATTTTTAGTTGAAATTTATCTTTTTCAATAAGTATTTCTTCAACCATGTTATTTCTCTTTATGTAAATGCGAGGAAGATGGGTATGACCAAAAAAACACAATTTTGTGCTGAAATGATAGAAAGCTTCTACAGCGTCAAAGGGGCCAAAAATATAATAATCTTCGTCATAAGGGGCGCCATGACAAATGGTGATTTCTTTATTTATCTCTTGAGGACCTTTCTTTAAGCCCATGAGGAAAAGTTTATTTTGGGTACTAATAGTATCTCTTGTCCAGATTATAGCGGCTGCAGCTATCGGATTGAATGATTGAAGAGGCTCTTGCCCGGACACGGCTTTATCATGGTTGCCTCGAACCATGAAAATAGGAGTTAATTTTTGAATATGCTGGATACATTCATTAGGCGAAGCGTTGTAGCCGACCAAGTCGCCTAAGAAAATATAGGCATCGATTTTCCTCGAGCGAGCATAAAATTCGACAGCTTGAAGAGCTTCAAGATTGCTATGGACATCAGAGAAAATCAAGTACTTCATAATTTTTTCCTTTTTATAGTATTAATTTACGGGCCATCTCAGCGGCCTTAAAAGAACTTCGAACTAAGGGCCCAGATTCGACAGCTTTAAATCCATAGTTAAGGGCTTGCTTTTTGAGCCAGAGAAATTCCTGAGGTGAATAATATCTAACTACTGGACAATTTTTTTTAGTTGGTTGTAAATATTGACCAATGGTTAGAAGATCACAGGAAATTTCTCTTAAATCTTCAAAGGTTTTGAGAATATCTTCTTCCTTCTCTCCTAATCCAACCATTAGACCGGATTTGGTGATAAAACCAGCTTTTTTAGCTTCATCGAGAACCTTGAGAGACCGGTTGTAAAATTGGTAAGGTCGGTTAATTTTGGAATAAATATTTTGGGGTGTTTCAAGATTGTGATTGACTACATCAGGACAAGCTTCAAACACGATTTTTAAAGAATCGAGGTTTCCTTGAAAATCAGGAATTAGAACTTCTACTTTTACTTTCGGGTTCAATTGTTTTATGGCCCGGATTGTCTGGGCAAAGTGATGAGCCCCTCCATCTGGCAAATCATCTCGAGTCACAGAAGTAATCACTGCGTATTTTAATTCCATTGCCTTGACAGCCTGGGCTACGTTTTCTGGTTCCTGGGGATTAAGGGGTTGGGGTTTTCCTTTGTCAACTGCACAGAAGAGGCAATTCCGGGTACAAATATCACCCATAATAAGAAATGTAGCTGTTT
>QMPV01000177.1 GCA_003648765.1 Candidatus Aminicenantota bacterium | reverse complement strand
TGCCTCAAATCATCATGTTATCTTACTCAGAAAATTAGCTGCTTTTAAAATCTATGACCTATCTTTTCTTCGAGTCTTTTAGACATTTAATTTAACCTGGATAATTCATAAAAAAATGTCTTTTCCTTTATAACGTATTGATACGAAATACGTTAGAAAAAGAAGAGAGAGGGAACAACCAAAAAAGATGGGACCCATCACCGGCTAAGATTTTTGGCTGTTCTTGGCTCAAATTTTTTGATTTATGAATAGACCAGGTTTAAGTTCCCGGGACTGATTTATTTTCTACCCGACTAGCAACAGAATTATTCTTACGCTTAAATTCAAGAGTAGCCAGCCTCACCAGGCATGCTTTTTGGGGGAATCTTTAAGACTTTCACCTGGGAATCCGAATAATGAAACTCGTCCCCTGAGTTTTTTTCACCTCAATAGTGCCTTCTAACTGCTGGACCAGGTTCTTGACTAACCTTAAACCCAGAGTGGTTATTTTGTCCAGATTAAAATTGGCGGGCAATCCTACTCCATTATCCGCCACTTCTAAAATAAGTTGCTTTTTTCCCGGCTCTCGGGAATAAGGCTCTAGATAACACTTTATTTTAATCCATCCCCTCTTTTTTCGGGGAAAGGCATATTTCAAAGAATTAGTCACTAATTCATTCAAGATTAAGCCACAGGGAACAGCTTCTTCTAAACTCAACTCAACCCGATCGACTTCCAGCATCACCTGAACTCTATTTGAATCCCCTAGATAAGCTTTGATCAAGGGATTTACGATTCGACTGAAATAATCTTTAGCCATAACTCGATCAAGTCGTTCGGAACCATAGAGGATTTCATGAATCAAAGCCATGGCTTGGATGCGGTGTCGGCTCTCCTCAAAAATAGCCCTATCCTTTTTGTCCCGAATCCTCTTGGATTGGAGATAAAGAAGACTGGAGACAACCTGAAGGTTATTTTTGACCCGATGATGAATTTCCTGAAGAAGAGCTTCCTTTTCCTGCAGAGAACTCACCAATTGAGAAGTACGATGCCTAACGAGGGCTCTAAGTCGCTGGGTATAACGGCGGCTAGTAATAGCTCGGAAAACAGCATAATAAAAACTCATCCCGATGAGAGCTAATAAAAGAATGAACCACCAACTGGTCCAGAAAGCTCGGTGAATGACAATCGGGGCCGAAGAAACAGGCGGACTCCATTGCCCTAAAACGTTCTGGGCCTGAATTTGAAAAATATATTTCCCCGGCGGAATATTGGTATATTTTTCGAAGGGAACTTTCAACCGCCGGCGCTCACTCCAATCATTCTCAAAGCCAAGTAAGCGCTCTCGATAAAATATTTTATTTTCGTCTAAAAAGGAAATAACACGAAAATTAAAAATCAGGTTATTTTCGTTATAGCGAAGAGACAGAGGTTGGTCAAGAGAAAAAACTTGATGACCTACTTCCACATTGTCAAGAGAAACCTTTGGCGGTGGGATTTCATCTAGATTGACATCAGCTTCTGGTTGATACCGGGAGACGCCACTATCGGTTCCCAACCAGAGGTAACCTTGACTGTCAATAAAACCAGCCGATCTATTAATTTCATCTCCCGCCAAACCTAAACTCTTATCAAAATGGAGGAGACGAGAGCCAGTCCAACAATAAACTCCCTGATTGGTGCCTATCCACAAAAATCCCTGGTGATCCTGTAATAAAAGATAAACTGGTTGCTTAATTGTGTTCCCGCCTAAAACAGCCGGAAAAAATCGCCCCTTTTCAACCTGAAAAAGCCCGGCGAGGGTGCCTACCCAGACCCGTCCTTGTTTATCCTCAAAATAAGCAAAGATATTGTTCTGTTGGGGATTATCCAGAGAAGCATATTGAACCCATCTTTTTTCTTCTAATCGATAAAAACCTTTATTCCCGGTGACAACCACAGGTTCTCCTGAGGGGCGGCAGAAAAGCTTCCTTAAATAGAGACCTTTCCCAAAAATTGATTTTTCCACTTGAAAGAATCTCTGGCCTCGACGAAGAAAAAGCCCCTCGTTAGTACTTACCCAAAGACGCTTCTGCCCATCTTCAATCACTGAATGAATACGACCTCTGAGCCCTTGCCTAGCTCCCCACCAACGTAACTTTCCTTGGGGGTTTATAAGGCCCAAGCCTAGATCCGAGGCAGCCACCCAGATATACCCCCGACTATCCTTGACTAAATCATGAACTCTCGTTTCAGTGGGTAAAATTTCATTCATTTGGCCAAAAGGATAGGGAGTAATTTTACCTGCCCGGAAAAAGCTGAGTCCTTGGTTATGGCTAAAAACCAACCACCCCGGTCTAAGCTCCTGAATGGCTGTGACCTCATCTTCAAGAAGACCGTGAATTCGAGTAAAATTGGCAAACCTTTCACTAACTAATTTACTTATTCCTCGAGTACTACCCACCCAGAGATTCATTTCCTGATCTTGAAACAAAGCGGTAGCTCCTCCAGCCACCAGTCCACTGGCTCTATTCAAATACCGGGGCAGTCTGTGACTCGGGAGATAATGATACAAACCATTAGGGTTACCATAATAAAGCCCACCTCTTTTATCCGGACAGAGAATCACATTGGGATAATCTTTATTAATGGGCACATCAATGGGCTGAACAAGTTTTTTGAATTTACCTTCCTGGAAAATCCCCAACCAATCCTCGCCCATCAGCCATAAAGAGAAATTATCTCCCTTTTTTTCAAAAGCCAGACCGGTTATCCCTTGAGTCAATAAAGGAACTTTTTTATTCCAAGAGAAATCTATTTTCTCGGGTGTTATGACGGCCAAACCCGTTGCAGTGGCGACATAAAGTTTCCCTCGCCAAAATTCAAAGCCATGAATTTGATTGCTGCCCAATCCATGGGCCGCATCGAAACCCCGCCATTTTCCTTGGCTTAAATAATATAAGCCACGATTTTTGGTGCCAATTGCCAAACGAAGATCATCATCTTGGAGAGAAACTCTTAATTGGGTCAACTTAACTGGTGTAGGAATAACTCTGTTTAAGGGCACTACCTTCCAGACATTATTTTCATAATAACAAAGGCTTGGGTTAGGAAACTCGATCAAGGCCCAAATCCGACCTCTCTCATCTTTAGCCAAAGCCGTCACAGCGTTTCCCGGCAAGCCATTGCTCACAGTAAAAGCCTCCCAACGGAAACCATCATAAATTGAAATCCCTCCTCTGGTGGCTATCCAAAGGCGACCATAGTTATCTTGAACAAAGTCATGAACCTCGGGACTGAGTAAACCGGAATTACTGCGATAAGTATGAACCAGGTAACTCTGAGCCAAGCCAAAAGAAAAGGGGAGACAAACCGCCAGAAAAGTTCCTAGTAGACGAACGAGAGAAACCCTGTTTTTAAAAAAATTAATGGAGAATTTAGAAAAGAGGGAGGTTTTAATAGTTCTCCTGAGCCAAGGTAGGATAAACATTCTTCCCTTTATTACTTGTTCCGGCCAATTTACCTAATTCGGCCAACTGCACTTTATTATATAACTAAATGGTCAATTTCACTCTTCTCTAGGGAAGTGGGTGGTTTATTTAAAATTCAATCATCTCCTCTGGCTGGAGATGATGACAGAGATGACCCAGGTGAAAAGTTTAAAGCTTGTTTAACAGCCTGGTGAAAGACTTCGTCATCAAAAGGCTTTATAATCACGGGGAAATAATAAGGAGAACTCATCCTTTTTCTAATTTCAGGAAAAGGACAGGCGGTGACATATATGCTGGGGATTGAATACAGCCGGTAAATCTTTTCCGCAGCTTTTATTCCATCTACTTCTCCCTTAAGATTTATATCCATAACAACCAAATCTGGCCTCTTGGTGCCGGCTAGATTTATGGCTTCCTCTCCCCGCGCCGTGATACCAGCTACTTCCCAGCCCATAGATAGAAACCGATCCTCCAGCTCCAAAGCAACAATAGCTTCATCTTCAGCTATTAAGGCTTTTAAAGGTCCACTCAATTCTCGCATAACCCCTCACTCCTGTTAATTTCTCTTTTCTCTGGAACCCTTCCTTTGCCGAGAAATTTTTCTTGAAGAATTTATTAAATTTCATGGCGATTGTCAATATCTCCTGGCCGTTTTTTTTACTTCATTTTATCGAACAGCTCTTCCCTTCCAAGTTGATTCTTACCAAATTTTAATTTGCCCTTTACAATTTAGTCTCTCTAAGTTAATCTCAATCATCTCTTTATGAAAAAAAACAATATTAAATCTTAATTCCTACTTGAATAAGGCAGGATAACCATGGACTTTAACTTTGACCAAATTATCGACCGTCGGGGTACTTATTCTCTCAAGTGGGATTTTCTCCAAGAAAAAGTGGGCGACGAAGAAATCATCCCTCTGTGGGTGGCTGATATGGACTTTCTTTCTCCCCCCTCAGTGATTGAAGCCCTGAGAAAGAGAGCCGCTCATGGCAT
>QMPV01000176.1 GCA_003648765.1 Candidatus Aminicenantota bacterium | reverse complement strand
TTGGTTAAGTTTCTATCACCTGTACGGTGGATGTCTGTCTCCCATATATGTATAAATACCGGTATCTGTTAAATAACGGTGGTTGTAAAATATCGGTGTCGGCAAATATCGGTGTCTGACACCCTTAATATCGGTGTCTGACACCTTGATATTCGACACAAACACAACTGTGTCTGGCACCCAAATTTGTTGCCCAGATCTGCCCTAATTTTTCTTTACTCTAAGGTCTGAAATGCCCATAATAAATAAACATAACAAAGAAAAAAGGAAATGGAGGCGAGATGGCCGCAGTCGAAATTAATCTTCAAGGTCAGAAAGCTTTAATTACCGGCGGCTCGCGGGGAATCGGTCGAGCCACGGCTATTTACTTCGCTCGAGCCGGTTGTGACGTAGCCATAAGTTACCAACGAAATGAAGCAGCCGCTCACGCCACCGTAGCTGAGCTGGAAGCCTTGGGCGTGGCTGCCCTGGCGGTTAAAGCCGATTTTTCCCGTCCCCCGGAGGCCGCCGCTATGGCCGAACAAGTCCTGGCGAAATGGGGTTGGGTGGATATCCTGGTTAATAACGCCGGTATCTGGACTTATGGTGAAATGGGGAACATGGAGCCGGAAATCTGGGAAGAAACCATTCGGGTTAACTTGACCAGCATTTTTTATACCTGCAATGCCCTCGTTCCGGCGATGAAAAAGCGGGGCTCCGGCCAGATTATAAATGTTTCCTCCACCGCCGGCGTCCGGGGGGAAGCGCTTCACTCCCATTACGCCGCCACTAAAGGCGCTCTCATAGCTCTGACCAAGTCGCTGGCGGTCGAGCTGGCGCCTTACGGCATACGAGTTAACTGCGTGGCCCCCGGCTGGGTGGAAACCGACATGTGCGAGGAAGTTTTTCAAGATAAGCAATTCAAGGAAGAAGTCCGCCAAAGCATCCCCCTCGGCCGCATCCCTCCTCCCGAAGATATCGCCGGACCCATCCTTTTTCTCGCCTCCGACCTGGCCCGCCATATCACCGGCGAAGTCCTCAACGTCAATGGCGGCTCCGTCCTCTGCGGCGGGTAGGGGAATACGCCTCTTTCCTTCTTGCCTAATTCTGTGGAATTTGATAGCCTTAAAATCGCAGGGAGGAAATTTATGGAAGAAGAAATCGGCAAAATCACCCACTATTTTTCCAAGATTTCAGTCGGGGTGATCGAGGTGGAAAAGGGTGAGCTTCGTGTCGGGGACACGATTCACATCAAGGGGCACACCACCGATCTTTATCAGAAGGTCGAATCTCTCCAGGTGGAACACCAGCCAGTGGAAGTAGTTAAGGCAGGGGAGGAGGCGGGTCTTAAAGTGGAGGGGCCAGTCCGCGAGCATGACAAAGTTTACAAAGTTATCGGCGAGGATGTGGAGTAGACCGGCTCGATGGTCGGACGCACGTTCAACTGAAGGAAGAAAAGAAGAAAGGAAGAAAGGAAGAGAGGGAAAACAGCTAACAGAGTAAGCCAAAAGAAGTGATTAAGTAGAGGAAGCTGTAAGTAGCAGGCAAAAAAGAAAACGCAAGAGTCGCAACGGAGGAGGCAGGCTTCACAGCCAAGCAGAAATCATAGCGAAGGAAAAACGAGAGAGAGCGCGAGCCAGAAGCCAGAAGGAGCCAGGAAGAAACCATAAAAAATAAAAATGAAACTTAACCAGCAAAAAGATGAGATGGATGGGCGGCGAAATCACCTGCCTGGAAAAATCTTCAGTTCTTCCGGCCGCCAACAAAAGTCCTTAAAACAAAAGTTAATCAATATTTAAGGCAAAAGTGAACTTGAAAATAGACCCCAACGAAAACTTTAATAAACTAAGTGACCTTAATAATTTTAATAACCTTAATAACATTTATAACCTTAATAAACTTAAAATAGACTTAATAAAGCAAAAGTTAAATCAATAATTAAAATATAAAATAAAAGTGAGTAACCTAAGTATTCAAAATCGCTTTAGTGGAAAACTTTCTCTTCTTAACCCCAAGACCAGAGTTGGTGGTTTTTACCGGGCATGATAGGTGAAATAGTTTATCGTCAGTTTATTTTCGCTCCCCAAAAGTTTAATCGTCTTCTCCGACTTGCTGCCCCCGAGAGAGAGAAGAGAAATGAAAAAAGAGGTAAGAAGGAGAACCATATATCCTTCCGCCAGCTTTTGGTCGGCCAGCTCTTGGCCAGTACGCTTTTGGCTGGTCAGCTATTAGCCGCCCAGCTTTTGACCGGCCCTGTTTTGAGCGGCCCCGTTTTGACCGGACCGCTTTCAGTCCTCCAGCTCTTAAGCGGCCATTTTAAATCGTTCCTAATTAATCCCAGGAAACAAGAGCAATTTTCGTCGGCCTTAGCCAATAAACCGAAATTTCTTAAATTTGAAACGAAGGAGTGGAACCGTGGCTGAAAAAGAAAAAAATGATTTAGAGGCTATTGAGAAAAAATATCAGGCCTGGAAGAAGTTATACCAAGAAGCCCTGGAGAAGGCCCCGGAAAAAGGCAAAGATTTGACCACCACCTCGGGCCGCCGGGTCAAGGAAATTTATACGCCGCTGGATGTCAGCCAGATAGATTACCTCCGGGACATTGGTTTTCCCGGTGAGTATCCTTATACCCGGGGTATTCATCCGACCATGTATCACGGCCGCTACTGGACGATGCGCCAGTTTTCAGGTTTCGGCACGGCCGAGGACACCAATAAGCGCTATAAATATCTGCTGGCTAACGGGCAGACCGGACTGAGTGTGGCCTTTCATCTGCCGACGCTGATGGGGATTGACTCCGACCATCCCCTGGCCGAAGGTGAGATCGGCAAGTGCGGTGTGGCCATTGATACGCTGGCCGATATGGAAATTCTCTTTGACGGCATTCCGCTGGATAAGGTCTCCACTTCCATGACCATCAATCCTCCGGCGGCTGTCCTCTGGGCCATGTATATTGCTGTCGCCGAGAAGCAGGGAGTACCCAAAACGGCCATTTCCGGCACCATTCAGAATGATATTCTTAAAGAATATATCGCTCAGAAAACCTTTATTTTTCCGCCTCGCCCCTCGATGAAACTTATTGTGGATACTTTCGAATACGGGGCCAAGGAAGTGCCACGCTGGAATACGATTTCTATCTCCGGGTATCATATCAGGGAGGCCGGCTCGACAGCGGTTCAGGAGCTGGCTTTTACCCTGCGGGATGGGATTGAATATGTCGAGTGGGCCCTGGAAAGGGGCTTGCAGATTGATGAGTTCGCCCCGCGGCTTTCCTTTTTCTTTAACGCCCACAACGATTTCTTTGAGGAAATCGCCAAGTTCCGGGCGGCCCGCAGGATCTGGGCCAAGGTGATGAGGGAGCGTTTCGGGGCCAAGAACCCTCGCTCCTGGTGGTTACGCTTCCACACGCAGACCTCAGGAGTATCGTTGATGGCCCAGCAGCCTTATAATAACGTCATCCGCGTTACGATTCAGGCCCTGGCGGCTGTTCTGGGCGGCACGCAATCGCTTCACACCAACTCCCTGGATGAAACTTACGCTCTTCCTTCTGAGCACGCTGTCACCATCGCCCTGCGGACGCAGCAGATCATCGCCCACGAGAGCGGGGTGATTAATGCCATCGACCCCCTGGGCGGCAGTTATTATGTGGAAGCATTGACGGCCGAAATGGAGAAGGAAGCTTGGGAGTATATTCGGCGTATCGATGACATGGGTGGCATGGTCAAAGCCATTGAACTAGGTTTTCCTCAGCGAGAAATAATGGACAGCGCTTACGCTTACCAGCAGGCGATTGATAAGAAAGAAAAAATTATTGTGGGCGTCAATGCTTACCAGATGGAGCATGAGCCCATTCCTATTCTTCATATTGATGAGTCAGTGGCCAAGAAGCAGTTAGAGAGATTGCGGGAGGTAAAGAAACGCCGCAATGGGGCTGAGGTCAAACGGAAGCTGGCTGATTTACGCAAGGCGGCCGAAGATGATTTGAACCTCATGCCTTATATTTTGGCCTGTGTCAAGGAATACGCCACGCTGGGTGAAATAATCGATACACTGAAGGAAGTTTTCGGCGAATACCAGGAGCCGGCTAATTTTTAAAGATTTTAAGGAGAGAAAATTTCAGGAGGAAAGGATGACTGAGAGAAAAATCAGGGTTTTAATTGCTAAACCGGGTCTGGACGGCCATGACCGGGGAGCGAAAGTCATTTGTCGAGCATTGCGGGATGCCGGTATGGAGGTGATTTATACGGGCTTGCGGCGGACGCCCGAGGAAATAGTCAATGCGGCTATTCAGGAAGATGTGGATGTTATCGGTCTGAGCATTCTTTCTGGAGCCCATAATATTCTTTTCCCCCGCATCATGGAGTTACTGAAAGAAAAAGGAGCCGCTGACATTCCGGTGATTGCCGGTGGCATTATTCCTGATAAAGACATTCCTTTCCTCAAGAAAATAGGTATTAAAGAAAT
>QMPV01000175.1 GCA_003648765.1 Candidatus Aminicenantota bacterium | reverse complement strand
TTCAAAACTTTCCTCAGGGAAGGCATCGACCGTAAATCTGACTTTCTGTCCTTCTTTGATTTTGCCGATGTCGGCTTCATCAACACTGCACTCGACCTGCATCTTGGTTAAGTCATTGGCGATTTGAAACAGCACCGGAGCTTGGAAGCTAGCCGCCACGGTTTGGCCAACATTGATATTGCGTTTGATAACCACTCCGTCAATGGGCGACTTAATGACGGTATAAGAAAGATCCACTCGACTGGACTCAAGTTGAGATTTAGCCTGTTCCAGCCGGGCTAAAGCGGATTGATAGTCAGCCACAGCATTAAAATAATTGGTTTCAGCTGTTTCTTTTTCTTCAGGAGAGATAAGTTTTTGTTCAAAGAGCTTGAGGGCTCTTTCGTATTTTTTCTTGCTGGTTTCCATGGTTACCCGGGCTCTCTCGAGTGAAGCTTTAGCGCTCTGGTAATTAGCCTCGGCTTGTTTGATTCGGGTGAGAAAACTTGATTGGTCGATTTCGGCTAGAATATCTCCCTTTTTCACCCGGGAGTTGAAGTCGACGTAAATTTTGGCAATTTTTCCTGAAACCTGACTGCCGACATCTACTAGCGTGACCGGATTGATGGTGCCAGTAGTGACCACAATGGCTTCGATATCACCCCGGGTTACTTTGGCGGTTCTGTATTGGATGCCTCCATTGGCAGAGCGCCTGAGAACCGTCAGACTAAAGATGACTCCGACAATGATGATGAGAATAATAAGTGAGAAAAAGAGTTTCTTTTTCATCTTGTGACTCCTTCTGGCTTGGTTTTGGTTGTGGGGTGCTTTCTTCGGCGTTCCCACTCTTTTTTTCTTTGTTTAATGTATTTTTGAATCATAGCCTCAAATTTAGCTGCCTGTTCTTTATTCAGGATAGTCATAATTTCTTCTTTAAGGTCCCCTCTAATTTTTCTGAGTTTTTGAATGATTTCCTGGTGGAGTTCACGCAGGCGTTGGTCATTATTCTGGAAGACAGAGCGGATCTGATCTTTTTGTTCGGCTGTCAGCTGTAGCTCTCGGGCCATTATCTCCAAGGAAGGAAACCGGGCTGAAGTACGACTCCGCGGCGGCTGGGTGGGGAAAACAGACTTTGATTGGAAGAAGTAGCGATCAATCAGAACGCCACCCATGAGACCTAGAACGAAGAGCACAATAAAGGAGAAGATTATCCAAAATTTAGTGTGATTTTTCATCTGGGATATCTCCTTAATTCATAGTTAGTTTCCAGAGAAGAAAAAATAAGGCGCAGATTTTTATCAACCGGGCTGGTCTCAGTGAAGATAGCTTGAGATTCAGTGAAAGGATTAGAGTTATGGAGCAAAAGCATTTCCGACTGGCTCATTTCTAACGACGAGGAAGTCTGGAGAAGCAACAGCGCTGAAATGAGAATTATCAGCAGAAGAAGAGCTACAGGAATTGCTCGCAGCGCCCATTTTTTCCAGATGAAGAGAGGGGACGGGGCAGGGGTGGTTTTTATTCTTCGTCTTATTTTTTCCCAGTAATCTGGCTGAGGCTCGGGGAAGGTGAAGGACTGAAGAGTTTGCTGGAGCCATTCGTACTCTTGTTTTTTTCGAGAACAGTTGGGGCAGTTAGCCAGATGTTCTTCCAGGAGATGCACTTTCTGCGGAGGGAGTTGTCCATCGAGGAGTCGGTGGATTAATTTTTCAGCCTCACGGCATTTCATGAGTATCCTCCTTTGCCCGCCAAAAAGGCAAGAGCTCCTGGCGAAGTTTCCGCCGGGCCCGATGGAGACGGGAATCTACTGTGCCCAGGGAAATCTTCAAAATTTTGGCTATTTCCTCATAGGAAAAGCCATGAATATCTTTTAATATAATTATCATCCTTAATTTATCTGAAAGTTTTGACAAAGCTTTAAGAATAAGTTGTTGAGCCTCTAGGGATTTTTCTTGACTGGCTGAAGCAGGCCAAACCGAAGTTGTCTTTTTTCTGCTCCAAGAGTCAGTGGCTCGCCGGCGTTTCTGACGGAGAAAATCCCGACTGTGATTAAGAGTCACTTGGTAAAGCCAGGTGCCGAAACTTGATTGGCCTTGGAACTGAGAGAGTGAAGAATAAACTTTAATAAAGACTTCTTGGGCCAAATCCTCAGCTTCGGCCGGGTTATTGGTTATGCTGACCGCCAATTGGTACACCTTTCGATAATATTTTTTGACCAGGGCTTCAAAAGCCGCCTCGTCTCCTTCGAGAGCTGCCTGAACGAGCTTTGTTTCTTCCATGGTGATTCAAGTCTCCCCTAAGAAACTCCTTATTCGAGGAGCTCTTTGGCTGGAGCCAGAGCTGCTGAACTTCTTTAGGGGACTGATGAATAACAAGATTATTATACTTCATTTGGCCCTCCAGCAGAAGAACAGCTGGTGGTAGAAAAATTGACCCAAATATATTGAATCAAATTAACCTTTTCTTTTAGCTGTCCATTCTATAGTGCCACCTCGACCTGTTTCGAGAGTCCCTTGCATGATGTCGCCTTCGACAGTGCCTCTGTAGGTCAGGGTGAATTCGCCGCGGGGAGTGGAGCGGGTGATGGTCCATTCTATTTTATCTCCTTTTAAAGTTCCTTCTCCCTGGGTTTCACCTCTGGGAGTAACCATAGTCACGATAATTTTCTCCCCGTCCTGCTCAATCTGGAGATCGTAAGTCCTTTCTCCTCGAGGTGTATTAATAGTTAATTCCCACTGACCACTGACATCAGTGGCCGCAGCAGATAGGAATGGTATCGTCAGACTTATCAGGGCTAAAGCCATAGCTACCGTCATCAATTTACGCATTGAGAACCTCCTTAATTTAGGCTCAATTATTAGACGTTATTTTCGACTATTTTCTTCCCCTAAAGCCCAGATTAAATAAATTCAATCTTTATTTTGGCTTTATTGACTTCAGGAGATTCATTCTCGACCCAGGCTGTCTGGATGAGAAAATTGGCTTCACTGGGGCCAAGGCAGAGCAACTTAGTTGGCCGAAACTTTTTCTGAGGGGAGATTAACTCCAGATCTAGGGATTTTTTTTGGCGGTAGCCATAAGAATTTTGGTCAGTAAGTTAAGCCGTGATTTCCAGAGGTTGAGGAAGCTCCTCTCCCCCTATTCTTTTGGCCTCGGCCGGGGTAAGTAGTCCTTCGGCCAGGGCGAAAGCCAGGAGTCTTTTAAACCGGGAGGCTTCTTCTTTACCTTGATAGGAGAAAGGTTCGACTTTATGCCAGCCTTTCTGACGGAGTTGATGAATTAGGACGCGGAAGTAATTCTGACTGATAATACCACATTCGTAGGCTCGATGGATGGCCGCCTGCATAGAGATGCCATATGTTTCTTTAATATATTGCCATTCCCAGAGAGTAATTTTATGTCGTCGCTGACCGAGGATGTTTTTTAGCACTTCTCCAGGGAGCAGAAAAGCACCGGCGAAAACATGGCAGAGACCTTCTTCGTCTTCTATGTCCTCAGGAAAAGCACACAGGATGTGGCCGAGTTCATGAGAGGCAGTGAAACGGATCCGGTCTAAAGGATGACGGCTGTTGACGACAATCACCTGAGTCTGGCCATTTTGAGCAGTCAAGCCGGCAAATTTTCCAGAGGCAGGAGTCATAAAAACCTTAATTCCTTTTTCTTCCAGCAATCCCAGGAGATTAACTATGGGAGCTTGTCCTAGGCCCCAATCTTGACGGATTTTTTTGACCAAAGCTTCTATATCTTCAATGTTCTCCAGCGGTTTCCTTTTGACTTTGTATTTGAAGGAGAGATGGAGGCCTAGTTTATCTTCAAGGTCAAGATAACGTTCTAAATAATCAAGGGCTTTATATTTAATGGCCGCCTCTTCTTTCCGAGAAAGTTTTGATTTTTGCCGGAAATAAAGATTGGATAATTGAAGACGAGCTTGTTGCCGAAAATAGCTGGGTTTCACTCCTAAGGCCTCAGCCAGACGCAGTAAAATTTGGGGAGAGGGTTCCATCAGGCCATTTTCGTATTTGCTGATTGATTGTTTAGAAACAATGCGGCCGGCGCGTTTAACCAATTCTTCCATGCTCATTCCCGCCATTTTTCGGGCCGCTTTAAGTCGCTGGCCAAGATGGAGAAGAGGGCTTTTGTCTTTTTTTCTTCGGCTCATTTTTTAACTCCTGTTTAGGTCCTGTTGACATTATAAGTGAAAAATCAATAACTTTCAACTGATTTCATTATCAAAATTTTTATTAACAATCAACAATAATTGTTAGTGGTAATAAATAAGAAAGTGGTAATAAATAAAAAAAAGAAGTTTGAGGGCAGAGGTTGGCTGTTCTTCTTTGACTTAAAGACGAGAGTCCCTTTAGGGAAGAAGTTATTAGTTGGCTGGGTTAAAGTTGTTCCTCTTCTACATGGTCTTATTTGACTTCAAGTCTTTGCTTGGCTCCTGGGGAAGACAGATTATAGAGTTGAGTTCTTAGATGAGACT
>QMPV01000174.1 GCA_003648765.1 Candidatus Aminicenantota bacterium | reverse complement strand
CAGTTCAGACCGAGAAAGACGGGGACTGGCGCAACGACAGATGTATCGGACCATTGCTCCCTGGGTCACCGAAAATCCACTCATGTTTCATCTCCGGACAGCCGAGGAAAAGGTAGTTAAACGTGCCATTGCCCAATGTGCTGAAGTTGGCTTTGAAGTAATCATCCTTTCTTTTGGTAATGGCTTTCAAGCTGAAAATGACGACCCGGCTTATCTGGCTCAATGGAAACAACTGGCTAATTACGCCCGAGCCAAAGGCATTCATCTGGGCTGTTACTCTTTACTTTCCAGCCGCCGGGTGAATCCAGAAGATATGATTGTCTGTCCGCCGGGCCAAAAACCAACTCATGGTCAATGCCCGGCTTTGACCAGTCGTTGGGGATTGAATTATTTCAAAAAACTTTACAACTTGTTCAAAACAACAGGATTTTTGGTCTTTGAGCATGATGGCAGTTATCCGGGGGATGTGGATATTACTCCTCGTCCTCCCTATCAAAAAGGGTTGGCTGATTCCCGTTGGGCACAATGGCGAATAATCTCTGATTTCTATAAATGGTGCCGCGGCCAAGGCATCTACCTCAATGTCCCTGACTATTATTTCCTAGTCGGATCGAATAAATGTGGCCTGGGTTACCGAGAATCAAACTGGTCCCTTCCTCGACAACAACAGTTGATTCATACCCGCCAGAATATTTACGATGGCACGTGGGAAAAAACACCCAGTATGGGCTGGATGTTCGTTCCTTTAACTCAATACCATGGGGGTGGACCAGCAGCCACCGTCGAACCTTTGGATCAACACTTAGAGCACTATAAAATGATTATGCTCTCCAATCTGGCATTTGGTGTCCAGCCCTGTTATCGGGGGCCCCGACTTTATGATACCCAACGAGTCAAAGAAATGATTAAAAATAATGTAGCTTGGTATAAAAAATATCGTGATATTCTGGAAAGTGATCTCATCCATGGCCGACGAGCTGATGGTCGAGACATTGACTGGATGCTTCATGTTAATCCTCGTTTGCCAGAAAAAGGGCTGCTGGTAGTCTTCAATCCAACCAAGAGAAGGATTGTTAAAAAGATTAGAGTTCCCCTTTACTATACCGGATTGAAAGAGAAAGCTTTGATCCGGCAGGGCGAAGAGAAAGCCAAGCTTTATTCATTGGATCCTCTGGGTTTCGTGGATTTAACCATTGATATCCAGCCTCGGGGCTTCAATTGGTATGTAACAACCCAAAAATAAAAAGTCATTTTTCAAATCCCATCTCCAGATTGGGGAAAGTTCTCTTACTTTAAGGCGGTTTGAGTCCTATAGAAGAGCTAATTTTACTATTTCACGAATAATTTAAATATTTTTTTCAGCCTTAAGGAGATTATTTGATATATCTGATTTAGAAAAATAATTGCCTTTTTTCGAGGGAAATTCACTGAATTATTTTGCAAAACCACTGGGGATTATCATAGCTTTTCTAATAGAAATTATTTTCGGCTCTTTCATTTCTTCTTCCAAAACTTCTTTTTCCGAAAAGCCCATTACTTTAAACTAATTGAATAAATTAAATTTAAAAAAAGAGAATCAAAAAGCCCTCTCTTTAACTCTTTATTGATTTTTCTACCCTTCAGGAGTAGGCTTAAAATTTGAAAGTTTTAATTTAATTAATTTGCTGAAGGAGGTTTTCATGAAATATAAAAAGGGATTATTGACTTTCACTATTTTGGCTACGGCTTTTTTTTCCGTAACCTTCCTTCAGGCTGAAGACAATTGTTCCAGTTTTCTGGTCACCAAAGGGGCCTCCCAAGACGGTTCAGTCATGATCACTTACACCTGTGATGGGGAATTTCTAGCCCATCTGGAGTATCTACCAGCTCAAGACCACCCGCCTGGCGAAATGATTGAGATCAGAGGCTATAGGGGGGAACTAAAAGGTCGGATCAAACAAGTTCCTCATACCTACGCTGTCGTGGGGCTGATGAATGAACATCAGGTGGCCATTGGCGAAACAACTTTTGGCGGACGTCCGGAACTCCGGAATCCTCAAGGATTACTGCACTATTTCACCTTGATGAAATTGGCCCTTCAGAGAGCCAAAACAGCCCGGGAAGCCATTAAAGTCATGACTGACTTGGTGGAAGAATACGGCTACGCCAGTACCGGAGAAACTTTTTCTATTGCCGACCCCAATGAAGCCTGGATTATGGAAATGATTGGACCTGGCCCCGGCGGTAAAGGCGCGGTCTGGGTAGCTCTTCGGATTCCTGACGGCTATATTTGCGCCCACGCCAACATGTCACGCATTGGAGAATTCCCTCTGGATGACCCGGAAAACTGTCTCTATTCTAAAAATGTGATTTCTTTAGCTATTGAAAAAGGCTACTACGACCCCAACTCGGGGAAACCTTTCAGCTTCCGCTACGCTTATGACCCCCCAAAACCCTCCTCACTCCGGACCTGTGCCGCCCGTGTGTGGAGTATGTTTCGCCGCTCAGCTCCTTCTCTCAACCTTTCGCCTGATTTTCAACGGGGAGTTAAAGGAGCAGCTCCTTATCCTCTCTGGATCAAGCCTGACAAAAAACTCTCAGTGCAGGACGTAATGAAAATTATGCGCGATCACTATGAAGGCACTCCTTACGACATGACCAAGGGTATTGACGCCGGCCCTTTTGGCAGTCCCTTGCGCTGTCGCCCCTTAACCTGGAAAGTCAATGGAGTAACCTATAGCTGGGAAAGACCCATCTCCACCCAACAGACTGCTTTCTCTTTTATTTCTCAATCCCGAAGCTGGCTCCCCAATCCCGTCGGCGGCGTTTTCTGGTATGGAGTTGATGATACCTATACTACCTGCTATATCCCACTCTATTGCAGCATCACCGCTCTGCCTGAGCCTTTCACCAAAGGAGATATTAAAAAATTCTCCTGGGATTCAGCTTGGTGGGTCTTTAACTTCGTGGCTAACTTCGCTAATTTGAAATACTCTTATATGGTCAAAGATATTCAGAAAGTTCAAGCAGAACTTGAAGGCCAATTTCTAGCCTTACAACCAATTATAGAAAAAACAGCCTTGGAATTATTGAAAACTAATCCTGAGTTGGCCATTAAGTTCCTGACTAATTATTCCGTGACTCAAGGCGAAATGGTGGTGAAACGCTGGAGAGAATTGGGAGAATTTCTGATTACCAAGTATAATGATGGTTACGTCAAAGATGAAAAGGGGCGACCGCGAAGTCTGGGCTATCCAATGGAATGGTTAAAAGAAGTCCTCAAATCCAAACCTGAACAATTCAAACTGCCTCCATGGGGAGAAGAAAAAAAAGACGGCCGGTTACATTGAAAAACTGAAACTGTATTGAGAATTCTTTGACAGCCCCTCGCCTTCCTTGATATAAGCATATTTAAAGGAAGGAATTTTTGGCTTTTCTTTCTTTTAATTCAAGAAAATTAAATTTTTTGAGGGGGAAAAATGCGCTCAAAATCATGGGGGACAATTTCAGTTTTGGTCGCCGTTGGTGCTTATATTATCATTGGCCCAGCTTACTCTTCGCCAATTAAAACCAGAAAGCCAATCATATATTCAGGAGAAGCCCTAAGGACCATTGCCTTTCCTGTGGGCGGCCTGGCTACTGGAAATATTACTATCGGCGGGCGAGGCGAAATCCGGGAGATGGAAATTTTCAACCGACCAGCTAAAGGGATTCATCCAGAACTTACTTTTCTGGCGATTTGGGTAAAAGCCGAGGGTAAATCTCCTGTGGCCAAAGTCTTAGAAAGAAAGCTCTTCCCCCCTTATGTGGCCTGGATGGGTATCCCTCGGACTCAACTGCCGGGTCTGCCCCGCTTTGATGAAGTTTATTTTCGGGGAGAATTTCCACTGGCCTGGCTGGAATTCAAAGACAAAGACGTGCCTCTCCAGATTACTTTGGAAACTTATAATCCTTTTATTCCCTTGGACCCTGAAAACAGTGGTCTTCCAGTGGCTATCTTTAATTGGCACTTGCAAAATCAAACCAAAGCTCCGGTAGAGGTTTCTCTTGTTTTCTCTCTCCAAAATCCCATAGGTCACAAAAATAAAGAGGGGAAGAAAACTTTTGGAGGCAATCTTAATGAATATCTAGAGAAAGAATCTTGGGTAGGGCTCCGCTTCAGCAGTCAAAAAACTCAACCAGGCTCTCCTGAAGAAGGCAACCTTACTCTAGCTACTTCTTGGAAACCAGCCGTGGCTCAAACCAGGTGGTATCGTGGCTCTTGGTGGGATAACGCCCACCTGTTTTGGGATGATTTTGTTGAAGATGGTTTAATCAGCGAGGTTAAAGATGCTCAACCTTCGCCTGAAGGACGGACTGATGTGGCTTCTCTGCTGGTGCGAATCAAACTAAATCCGGGGGAAGAAAAAGTTATTCCTTATTACCTCGCCTGGTATTTTCCCTGGAGGGAAAATTACTGGAATCGAGAAAAAGAAGTTAAAGGACGAATTTTTAAGAATTAT
>QMPV01000173.1 GCA_003648765.1 Candidatus Aminicenantota bacterium | reverse complement strand
AGGCTCTTTCTGGCATTTTGCTATTGACGATTTTCTAGCCACTTTTCTCCTTCCTTAATGAATGTCTCGGAAAGGCATTCCTAGTTTTTTTAGTAAAGCATAGGCCAAGCGATCATCCTTGGCCGAAGTCACAATAGTTATATTCATCCCCCGGGATTTCTCTACCTTTGTGTAATCTATTTCTGGAAAAACCAGCTGATCTTTGAGCCCCAGGGTATAATTCCCCCGGCCATCGAAGGAACGGGGCGATACTCCCCGAAAGTCCCGTACTCGAGGAAGAACAATATTGACCAGTCGGTCAAAAAACTCATACATCCGGCGTCCTCTCAAGGTCACAAAACAAGCAATGGGCTGCCCCTTTCGCAAGCGAAAAGCTGAGATGGATTTTTTGGCGCGGGCGGTCGCCGGCCACTGTCCGGTGATCTGGCTGAGTTCTTTCTTAGCCGCATCCAACGCCTTTATATTCTGAGTAGCTTCTCCAACTCCGATATTAATGACAATCTTTTCCAGCCGGGGCACTGACATAATGTTTTTCAAACCAAACTCCTCCTGGAGCTGGGGAATGATTTCTTTTTTATATTTTTCCAGCAAACGACTCATGGCCTACTCCTCATTATTGCTTCTCCAAACTCGATTCACATTTAACACAAACTCGAATCTTGCTGCCATCTTCCAGAATTTTTCTTCGCACCCGCACTCCCTGACCGCATTGGGAACAATAAAGCATAATATTGGAAACATGAATTGGGGCTTCTTTCTCCATTATTCCACCCTGGATATTACGACTCTGGTCCCGCCGAATAAACTCTTTGACAAAATTCACTTTCTCCACTACTACCCGGTTCTTATCTGAAAAAACCTTTAAAACTTTGCCTATTTTACCTTTATCTTTGCCACTGATAACAATAACCGTGTCATCCTTTTTAATGGGTATCTTGCTCATCACAGTACCTCCGGCGCCAGAGAGACAATCTTCATAAACTTCTTTTCCCTTAACTCCCGCGCTACTGGACCAAAAACACGCGTCCCCACCGGCTCTCCCTGGCGGTCAATAATCACTGCGGCATTATCATCAAATCTGATATAAGAGCCATCCTTACGGCGAACTTCTTTCTTGGTTCGAACAATTACCGCGCGCACTACCTTACCCTTAGGTATCTTGCTTTCCGGATCTGCCTCTTTAACCGTGGCTGAAATAACATCGCCAATGGAAGCAGTTTTGCCCACTCCACCTCCCAAAGGAGTGATGCACATAATCTTCTTTGCACCTGAATTATCAGCTACTTTGAGACGTGTCTGAGCTTGTATCATTTTTCTTTTCCTCTATCGTTTTTTCTTTAGAAGGAGAAAGGCCGATAATTTCCTGCACCCGCCAGCGTTTCCTTTTGCTGATTGGTCTAGTTTCAACTATCCGGACAACATCGCCAACCTTACATTTTTCATATTCATCATGAGCTAAGTATTTTTTCTTCCGGCGGATGAATTTTTTGTATAAAGGATGCTGCACCTGCCGTTCCACCAGAACAGTCACTGTCTTCTGCATTTTGGTACCAATCACCACACCAATTCTCGTTTGTTTTCTTGCTTGATTTTGCTTCATCCTTCTCTCTTCCTTTGTAATTCTAATTCCCTGATAATAGTTTTGATGCGGGCAATGTCTTTTCTGATATTCCGCATCTTCATCTGGTTCTCCAGCTGACCCAGGGTATGCTGGAATTTTAATTTAAAAAGCTGATCCTTAAGCTCCTGCTCCTTGGACAAGAGTTCTTCTAAAGACATCTCTCTTAATTCTCTGGCTTTCATCGCAACACCCTATTCTCTCTGGTTATAAAGCGGGTCTTGATAGGTAATTTATGGGAGGCCAGTCTCATGGCTTCCCTCGCGGTGGCTTCATCTACGCCTTCCAATTCATAAATAATCTTACCAGGACGAACCACATCAACCCAGAATTCGGGATCCCCCTTGCCTTTGCCCATTCTCACCTCAGTGGGTTTCTTGGTGACGGGCTTCCAAGGAAAAACCCGAATCCAGAGCTTTCCCTTTCTCTTCATGAAGCGGGTGATAGTGATTCGGCCGGCTTCAATCTGACGAGCCGTTAACCAACAAGGTTCCAGCGCCTGAAGTCCATAATCACCAAAATTTAGTTCGGAACCTCGATAGGCCTTACCCTTCATTCGACCCCGCTGTTGCTTTCGATATTTGACCTTCTTGGGCATCAACATGGCTAAATCTCCTCTATTTCAGTAATTTGAGAAGTAACTTTGGGTTTATCGACATCAGTCCGATAGATCCAGACTTTAATACCAATTTGGCCATAAGTAGTAAAAGCTTCAGTAAAACCATAATCTATATCCGCCCGCAGAGTCTGCAGGGGCAACTGACCCCGAAGATACCACTCTGAGCGGGCAATCTCCACCCCACCCAATCGTCCCGAGCACATCACTTTAATTCCCCGGGCGCCCATTTTCATAGCCATCTCTACCGCCCGGCGCATGGCCCGACGATAAGCAATCCGTTTTTCCAGCTGAATAGCAATCCCTTCAGCCACCAGCAAAGCATCCAGTTCAGGTTTGTCGATTTCACGGATATCAATATAAACTTCTTTGCCAGTCAATTCTTCCAGACAGCTCTTCAAACTCTCGATTTCCCGGCCGCCGCGACCAATAACAATTCCCGGACGGGCCGTATGAATAATCACTCTCACCTTGGGTCCCACTCTTTCCACATCAACCCGGGAAATGCCTGCATGATAATATCTCTTTTTTATTTCCTTCTTCATCTTCAAGTCTTCGTGCATCAAGCGGCTATACTCAGCTCCTTGGGCAAACCACCGGGAAGTCCACTGCTTGTTAAAGCCTAACCGAAAACCGATTGGATGTGTCTTCTGTCCCACTTTTTATCTCCCTTTTCTTTCTTCTAAATAAATATGGACATGACTCGTCCGTTTTAAAATCCGGGCGGCCCGACCCATGGCCCGGGCTCGAAACCGTTTCCAAGTTGGACCCTGATCAACATAAATCCGAGCGATATAAAGATCATCAACATCTACTTCGGGTGACTTCTGTTGAGCATTGGCGATAGCCGAACGAAGCACCTTTTCGATAATGGCACTGGCCTTCTTTTTCTTGGAATACCTCAGAATGGTCAGGGCCTCTCCCACATAACGGTCGCGGATTAAATCCGCCACCAGACGGGCTTTTAGTGGCGAAATCCTGATGTATTTTCCGGCAGCATGAGCAATAAAATTTTGTTCACTCATTTTACTTTTTCATCCTGATTGTTCTAGCTGTTTTTGATGTATGACCTTTAAATGTCCGCGTCGGAGCAAACTCACCGAGCTTATGACCCACCATATTCTCAGTGATAAAAACCGGAATAAACCTCCGGCCATTGTGAACAGCAATGGTCAAGCCGACCATCTCCGGGATAATGGTTGATCGTCTTGACCAGGTTTTAATCACCTGACGCTTTTCCCGTTGACGGGCAGCCGCCAGGACTTTCTTCAACAACTTCTGATCAACAAAGGGTCCTTTTTTTAACGAACGTCCCATGATTACTTACTCCTTCGGCGGACAATAAATTTCTGAGTTCTTTTATTCCGTCGGGTCCGGTATCCCTTGGTCGGGATTCCGGTCGGAGAAACCGGATGGCGTCCTCCTTTGGCTTTCCCTTCACCCCCGCCATGGGGATGGTCAATGGGATTCATAGCGGTACCCCGAACGTGGGGCCGCCGACCTAACCATCTTTTCCGGCCGGCCTTACCAATATCAATATTCTGGTGGTCAAGATTACTGACTTGACCAATGGTGGCCCGGCAGTCCAGGTGAATCAAACGGATTTCAGAGGAAGGCATCCGAATATGAGCATAATCACCTTCCTTGGCCAAAATTTGAGCAGCGGCTCCGGCCGCTTTGGCTACTTGACCACCTTTACCTATTTTTAACTCAATATTATGGACTATGGTCCCTAGAGGAATATGCCGCAACGGCATGGCATTGCCGGGCAGAATATCTACCTGTTTATTGGAGGAAATTACCGTTTGGCCGACTTTTAAACCCACTGGAGTCAAGATATAGCGTCGTTCACCGTCGGCATATTTGATCAAAGAAATAAAGGCCGAACGGTTGGGGTCATATTCAATTGTCTCGACTACTCCGGGAACGTCCAATTTATCCCGTTTGAAGTCGATAATCCGGTACAACCGTTTATGCCCGCCACCCCGGTGACGGATAGTTACCTGACCGGCTGAATTACGCCCGCCGCTTTTCTTTAAAGGCTCAACTAGTGGCTTGAAAGGCTCGGTGGTAGTAATCTCTTCAAAGGTTAGACCTGTCCGATGCCTCATTCCAGGAGTTGTTGGATTAAAGTTTTTTATGCCCATGGTTACACTGCCTCAAAATATTCGATCATTTTTTCGCCTTCTTTTAATTTGACATAGGCCTTCTTCCAGTTTTTTGTCCGGCCAATATTGCGGCCAACACGTCGCTCTTTGCCCTTTT
>QMPV01000172.1 GCA_003648765.1 Candidatus Aminicenantota bacterium | reverse complement strand
TGAGGAAGAGCGGTTAAAATCAGCTACTATTTGTTCTGGGGTGAGGTTGTCTCTCAAAGCAATTTCTTTCAACCATTCTAGAACCTCTTTAATTTTATTTTGACTCAAAGGGACTAACCACGGGATTAACAACTGTCTCTCCTCTGCTGAATATTCCAACCAAAATCTAATTATATACTCGGGCAGTTTTTTCTGGTAAATAAATTCAAGAGACGCCTTGTCCAGTTCAGTTATCCGGACATACCTCTCCACCCAGGACATTTGTGGAGGAATATCCAACCAGCCACAAAAGTTTTGGATAATTTTCTCTTGATCAACTCCCTGGGCCATCACTTTTTTCAGAATAAAAGCTTTATCCACCAGGGAGAGTTCTCGGTGAGACTTATTTTCCAAAATCAATTGCTGCCAGATGGAAATAATATCTCTCTCTTTCTTTACTTCTACAGGGATGGTCGACCAGCCTAATTCTTGAAGAAGTAAAACCCTTTTCCAGCCAGAAACAAGCACCAAGGAGCCCTTTTCTTCAATTCCCCAGGGTGGATAAATCAATCCGCTCAACCGCAAAGATTCTTTCAAATTGCTTTTCTCAAAAACATAAGAAAAGCGAAATCTTTCATCCCGCCAACAAGGGTCATCCAGACCCAGCTCAACTCTTTTTCTAAGGACTTTTTTCATGAGCCCTTATTTTAATTCAATCCCGGAGGCAGGTCTACCTTGGAAACAGCCCTAATATAAATAAGGACATCAGACAAGTTAGAAGATATAAATGGGCTGGCTTAGGACCATCGCCTAGAGAATTAAAGAGTCTTACATCCAATTCATAATCCCCCTGGCATAACAATATTACCGGGGAAGTAAAGGCGGTCAGGGAGCGGGGCTAACCAAGGTTAGCTTTTATCAATGGCCTTGGGGAACAATGATGTCTGATATCGTTATCGTGACAATATTGGCGGGACGCTCTGGTCGAGAGGCCCTTGTCATCTTCATGACGTCTGACCGCGTTTTCAAAAGTCCCTCGCCTAATCCATTCGGAAGCTTTTTATTAACTTTGCTTTTCCTGAGATTTTTGCTATTTTGTCTTAGCTATGACCAGCCAACCAGTAATTTATCCTCCCCGCCTCAAAATAACCTCGACTTCAGCCCTCTACTTTCCCTATGATTCCCGGAAGAAAGTCATTGGCCACCAATTAAAAGAACTAGCCTTAGATAAAATAGAACTTGGCTATACCACTATCTACTCTCTTCCTAACTGGATGGTTATGTATTCGGGAATAGGAGCTCCGGTAGCCGGGCTGGGGCTAGAGTCTCTTTTTCATTCAGGGATAAAAAGAATTTTCATTTTCGGAGTCTGTGGCAGTTTCAACCCAATTGACCACATTGGCCAAGCCATTTTAGTCACGCAGGCTTTCAGCCAAGAAGGTACTTCCCGCCATTATTTCCCTCGTCGCCATCAATTTCAGCCGAATCCATCGTTGGTCAAGCGCCTGCAAACCTTTTTTAAACAGCGTCAACTTCCTTTCAAAACAGGCCGGATTGTCTCGACAGACGCTCCTTTTCGAGAAACCCAAGCCTGGGTCACAACTCAAGGCCAGCGGGGAATAGACTATGTTGACATGGAAACCTCAGCTGTGCTGGCCATTGCTTATTTTCATCAGCGAGAAGCCGCCGCCTGTCACTTAGTCAGCGACATAATCCTTAGCCGAGGATGGCAGCCCGGGTTCCGCTCAGACCAATTGGAAGAAAATATCAAGAAATATTTTCTGCCTATTTTAAAGGAAAAACTATGAAATATACACCCTCACTCAGGAGGCAATTATCATGAAACCCAAAGTGTTGCTGACCCATCAACTCTTTCCTGAAGCTATTGAACTAATCAAGAAAGAAGCCGAGATTGAATTCTGCTCTTCAGACCACTCGCCCTCTAAAAAAGAAATTATCCAAAAAATCAAGGATAAACAAGGGCTACTCTGCTTGCTGGTAGATACCATCGATCAAGAAGTCATTGCCGCTGGTCAACAGCTGAAAGTCATCGCTAACTGTGCTGTCGGCTATAACAACATTGACGTCGAATATGCCCATTCCCGAGGCATCTACGTGACTAACACTCCCGGTGTCCTCACGGAGACCACAGCTGATCTCACTTGGGCTCTGTTACTGGCGGTGGCCCGTCGTGTTCCGGAAGCAGACCGCTTCACTCGAGCCGGCCGTTTCACAGGCTGGCGTCTGGATCTCTTCCTAGGACAAGAGGTAACCGGTAAGCAATTAGGGATAATCGGTTTGGGGCGGATAGGCCGGGCTGTGGCCGAACGAGCTCAGGGATTCAAAATGAAAGTAATCTATACTGACCCCCGACCTCTTCCAGAAGAAGAAGAAAGAAAACTGGGAGTTAAACGGGTTTCACTTGACGATTTACTAAAATATTCTGATTTTGTCACTATCCACACCGCCCTCACTCCCCAAACCTATCATCTCATTTCAGCTCGGGAATTCGCCTTGATGAAAAAAGAAGCTATTTTAATCAATGTGGCCCGAGGACCGGTGGTTGATGAAAAAGCTCTGGTTGAGGCCTTAGAGAAGAAACAAATTTGGGGCGCTGGCCTGGATGTTTATGAACGAGAACCTTTAATTGAAGAAAAATTATTGAGGCTGGACAACGTGGTCCTGCTGCCTCATATCGGTTCAGCTTCTCGGGAAACCCGTTTAAAAATGGCCCTGACAGCAGCCAAAAATTTAATCCAAGGGATTCAAGGGAAAAAACCTGATAATTTAGTCTGAGTCGCTCTCCCTCAAGACCTCATTCATACTGCCAGTGCGGTAACCTTCCAGATCAATAGTTACGTATTGATACCCTAAATTTTTAAGCCGTTGGACGACCTTTTGCCGCAATTTGGCCTCCAGGAGCCGGGGAATATCTTCCGGGGACACCTCAATGCGGGCCAAAGCTCCATGGTGTCGCAGTCTGACCTGCTTAAATCCCTGACTCCTGAGAAATTCCTCAGCTTGGGCAATCTTGATTAGTACCTCTTCATTAATTTCCGAATAATAGGGAAATCGGGAGGCCAAACAGGCAAAAGAAGGCTTGTTCCAGGTCGGCAGACCCGCCAACCGTGATAAGTATCGAATCTCTTCTTTGGTCAAACGAGCTTCTTGAAGAGGTGACCTTACTCCCAGCTCATCCCGAGCTCGAGTGCCTGGGCGAAAATCCTGTAAATCATCATAATTAGAGCCATCGACCACCCAGGGCAATCCCTCTTCCTGAGCAATCTTCTTTAATTGGGAAAACAGCTCTTTTTTACAGTAATAACACCGCTGGGGAGGATTTCTTCTGAAATTGGGATCTTGAAGCTCATGGGTCTCAATGAGTTTATACCGCACTCCCCAGGCACGAGCTAATTTAATGGCTTCCTCTATTTCCCGAGGTGGATAGGTTTCAGAAGAAGCAATCACCGCTAGAACTTTATCTCCCAGAATTTCCTGGGCTGTTTTGAGTAAAAAGGTTGAATCCACGCCCCCAGAATAGCCTACCACTAGGCCACCCATTTCCTGGAGAATGGTTTTTAACTGTTTATATTTTCGCTCGAGAGCTGGATTCAACTTCATTTTTCCTTTTTTCTTCGGTCAGATCTATCCCGAAGAAACTCCTGGACTTCTTTGAGTAACTCGGTGACAATCATTTCTTCTTTCACTTTCCTGAGAACTCTCCCCTTTTTAAAAATTACCCCCACTCCTCGACCGCAAGCCACACCGACATCAGCTTCCCGAGCTTCACCAGGGCCATTTACCATACAGCCCATCACGGCCACAGTGATTGATTCGCGAATTCCGCTCAAACTCTCCTCCACTTTTTTGACTATCTGGGCTAAATCAACCTCACAGCGGCTGCAAATAGGACAAGAAATCAGTTCCGGCCCAAAGGAGCCTAGCCCGAGTGAGGCCAAGAGAAGCTGAGCCACCCGAACTTCCTCCTCAGGAGGAGCGGTCAAAGAAATCCGGAAAGTATCGACTAGACCTTCTCGCAAAAGGAGAGTCAGTCCGGCTACGGATTTGATCGTTCCCCGCAGCAGAGGACCGGCCTCAGTTATTCCAGCATGAAAAGGATAATCGACCTGCTGAGCCAATAAACGGTAGGCGGCCACTGTCCGGGCAATATCTGAGGCTTTCAAAGAAACCTTGATCAAATCAAAATCCATGTCTTCTAGCAATCTAATATGTCTCAGAGCACTCTCAACCATGGCCTCAGCTGTAGGTTGCCCGTATTTGGCCAATAACTCTTTCTCTAAAGACCCGGCGTTCACTCCGATGCGGATAGGCACCTGCCGTTCCTTGGCTAAACCAACAATCTCCTTGAGTTTTGCCCGCGGGCCAATTGTCCCTGGGTTTATGCGCAGGCCATCCACTCCATATTCCAGAGCCAGAAGAGCTAACCGGGGCTGGAAATGAATGTCGGCTATAAGAGGCAAAGCGATTTCTCGTTTTATTTCCCGGAGCGCCAGAGCAGCTTCTTC
>QMPV01000171.1 GCA_003648765.1 Candidatus Aminicenantota bacterium | reverse complement strand
CCTGTCTTTGACCAGCGGGTTAATTGTATTTGGATGTGGGCCCAGTCGTCGTCGAAAATTCTCAGCATAGAGGAATGAAAAAGAGGCCGGTCTGAAAATTTTCGTAAGAATTCCTCCCATTTCATAACAATAACTTATCATAATTGTTAAGTTATTGCAATATAATTTATTCTTTCCTACCAACTGGCAAAATAGCCCAGGCGGTGCATTACCCGGCAGCCCGGCCGTTTCACTTTGACTTTGATGCGGCGGAACCGGCCGTCGGCCGCTTTGTTTTGAGGTGAGTAATAAAGCAAATAGTAATTTTCCGAAGCCTCGGCTGCCCGCTGGAAAGCGGCGGCTACATTAGCCGAGGTTTGAACCAGGCCGCCGGTGGCCTCAGCCATCCCCTGGAAAACAGCAAAGACTTCATCCAGGGAGCAAGCCACGGTTTTAAAAGAGCCGGGATTGAGCGCATCTGGCGTTAGTTGGCGCAATTTCTTCGGACTTAGATAAATAAAATTAATGGCAATAGACGAATGGGCGAACAGTCGCTTTATTTTTTCTGCATTAGCTGTCATGGATGACTGAAAAGCGAATTCTTTAAAAAAGATTTTTTCTGTCTCGGGGTCTGTCGGAATCACCTCTTCCTGATAGAAAAGAAAGACATATTTCTGCCCCTCTTTCTCCTGGAGATAATCAATAAATTCACGGAATTTCTGCTCATCAAGATAGCGATAGCTGAGAAGTTGGCCTACCAGCATCTTGTACCTGAGCGACCAAGTCTGGTCAGAGGGGTCACGGTATTCAGTAAACATTCTCTCGATATCTTTATAAAGCCGTTGATAGTCGCGGTTTCCCCAGATTAGGTCTTTCTTAATCCGGGAGAGAAGCTCCTCGGCAATCTCTTCTCGTTTCCTTTTCTGCCAGGCTGAGGAGGGTAGAGTGTAGGTCTTGACTGGAGTGGCCACCAGAAGGGTATCTTCCGGAGTAATAACCTTGTGGAAAAGATAATCAACCACTTCCCTGATCCGGGGAAAGTACTCGGTTAACTCGAAGATGAGCACTAAGTGACGGGCAGTCGGCGGAGAAAAACGCTGGGGAAGAGCGGCGGGCTTTTTCGGTCTGTCTTCCCGAGAGACAGTGGTTTTTTTGATCAGGTAGACGGCTTCAATTTTCTGTAAGACGCCGTCTTCGTAAAGTTCGAAATCAGCCAGAGTGAGGTCGTCAACGAACTTATCGCCTTTAAAGACCCGAACCGGAACTTCAATATTGATGGCCAGAGCTTGGTGTTCCAGCTGAGGGGGTGAAACCGGCCCGGGAGAAAGCCAGAGGGTAACCCCAATTATAAGTACCCCGAGGATAAAAAATCGCCGGCTTTGTCTTAGCATGTTTTCTCCCAATTGTAGGCTGTCTTTTATGGCCTTTCGGCCAAACACTGGCTGGATGATAACCCTATTTTTCTTGTTTCTCACGGCAGTCTTTTTAGTCTTATTCCCTAATCTCTATCACCTTGGTCTCAACCGTAAAAAAACGGTAATCTCGATAACTGACGGTTACCCGGGAAAAAAGTAGCTCTTTTTGAGGTCCGATGAGGAGTGGACGGGGATGTTTTTGCCACCCTTCCTTATCTTGTTTTTTCTCTCATCTTCGTTAAAATCTATACCCCAGGGCAAGGCCGGGTTGGAGGCCGCCAATATTAATTCGGTAATCAGCCGGCTGGAGCCGGCAGTAGGAATATTTCAAGTACACCCGCAAAAGCACACCCCGAAAGAGCTTTATCGCCACCCCGGGTTCTATCGACATCCCACTCCCTCCTTTTTCCGCCACACCAATAGGATTGGACTCTGTGTATTTGAAATAATGCATCCCCAGAGCCAAATACACTTCAGCCGGAGGAAGAGATTGAAAGTAGGTGGCTCCCAGCCCCAGAGGCATAATGGTTAGCTCGGTCTCTTCTTTAGTGAAAGTCAGCTGACCTGAGCGGGAGAAATAATCAAGGCTTACCCACAATCGCCAGTTGGAGGCCAACTTTAGATTGAGCTGTCCTCCATAGGTCAATCCTCCGCCGTAAATATCCCGAAAGGCGGTCTCGCTTGGCTGAAAGTAGCCGCTGCTTAATAAAATTTCGACTTCCACGGCTTTAGCATAATCCCAACAAATGACAAGCATTCCCAGAGTAATAAAAATAAAAATTAATTTCCGGGCCTGGCTCTTTTGGCTTATTAATTTTCTCTTATTCATTATTTTCTTTACTCCTTTCCTTTCTCTTGGTTGGGGCTTTTTTGTCTGTTAATTTGGGTCTGCTCCCCCCTTCACAGCGCTTTTTTCTTGCCATTTCCTGCCATTTCACTTAACCGTAGTAAAAGCCTGGACTCCTTCCTGTCCTGCCTCATTAACCGCCACCACGGCGTATCGGACTTCTTCCTCTGGGTCCACTTTCCTTATCCAGGCTTCCAATATATTGCTCTCTACTTCTGCTATTAAATTTTTTCTTATAGTGTAATAAACGTTTTCTTTGAATCTTAAAGGATCAGTCTCAATGCGATAAACCTTATATTTGGTCACCGGCAGATTGAGATTACTGGGGTGTGGGGCCCAGCGGAGAACATCTATATATTCCTTCTGGGAGAGCGAGCGGTTAAGCACGCGCTGGCCTTGAAAATTGCGGGGAGCATTAAAGAGGAGATAACTATCCACTTGAACATCATTAGCGACTCCAGGATAAGGCAAGGGAGCGGCATTGGTTGACCAGGAATCTACATTTAATTTGCCTGGAGAAATATTCGTCGGCGTGAGCTTAAGATCGGTGGAGGTAATCAACTCCGGTAAATAAGGAATCTCCCCGGTCGGAGACATCTTAAGAACGAAAGCGTCATTTTTACCTCGGCCATAAGAATATGTTTCTCCCGATAAAACATAGCCATCGTTTTCACTGACTACTAGAGAATAAACTGCTTCATCCTCATTGCCGCCATAGGCTTTCTGCCACTCAATAAGTCCATTTTTGTTAAGTTTGAAGGTGATAATATCCTGGCCGCCGCTGCCAAAAGAGTATGTCTCGCCGACGACAACATAACCTCCGGAGATTCCTGCCCGCACCACCGAGGCAGAATCATCCTTTTCGCCTCCGTAGCAGCGCTGCCATTCCACCTGGCCCTGGGCATTTAGTTTTAGAAGCCAGATATCCTGGCTGCCGGCTCCAAATGATCGTGACGAACCAGCTACCAGATATCCCCCGTCTGAGGTTTGAATAATAGAGCGGGCACGTTCCTCTAAATCCCCGCCATAGCGCCAGGCCCACTGCACTTCACCAGAAGCACTGAATTTCATCACTAGGAAGTCCGATTTGAACTCGTATTCTGGTGAATAAATATTCCCTACGCCGATGAAACCACCATCTTCTGTCTGATGCACTTCCACCAAAGAGAGGTTACCGCTTGTCTGGTAAGCCTTCTGCCATTCAACCTCACCCAAGGCCTTCAATTTTATCAACCAGAGATCAGTACCACCTTCCCCAAAAGACTGGGTCAATCCAGCCACAATAAAACCACCATCAGATGTTTGTTCCATCCAGTGAAACCATTCATAATCATGGCCGCCCAGGGTGTATTGCCACTTTATTTTTCCTTTACTATCCAGTTTAACCAGCCAAAGCTCAGCATCATCTGGTCCGAAATACAAGGGACCGCCGAGCAGGTAGCCTCCATCATCAGTTGAGACGATGGCTTTGCCTCCCCATCTCACAGTGTAGCCGTATTGTGAAGTTGTCATTCTTTTCTTTTCGTCCGACTCACTTACCTCATTCCCATAAGACCGTTGCCATTCTACTTGGCCAGAGCGATTAAGCTTGATTACCCAGAAATTCCAAGGGTTTGCCAGTGAGTTGGACCAACTGAAACCAATAATTGCATAGCCATTATCCCTAGTGGCACAAATGTTTTCCGTTGAATCATAGTCGTCTCCACCAATGACGGCGGCCCAATAATCTTTTTCATCTGGGGAAGTTGGATTAATGTCAGTGTTTTCTTGAGCAGCCAGAGGGAGTACTCTTTGCTTTTTTCCCCTTTGATCAGTTTGATTCTCCTTGTGAGAAAACCAACTTGTCTGCTTTTTAGACAAATAAATACTGAGGCTTTGGCTTCTCTCAGTCAGAATGAAAAATAAAACAAAGATACCAATAAAGACCAGAGCAGCGAGTTTTTGTCCTCTCATAACCCACCTTTCTCATTTTGTTTTTTTAATTAATATTTAATTTTTTTTATGGCACTGCCAATAATTCTGTGTAAATTCATTTAAAGCTTTTATTCCCCTTTGTGACAGGTGAAAGATAAAAAAAAGACTTGCCAAGATTTTGACGTAATAATCTTACGTAACAGTAGACGAATCAAAGTAGCTTTTTCTAAATTAGCTGTCATCTTTTCGGAATTTTACCTCTGTTTCCACCACAAAATATCGGTAATCAGAATAGCTGACCTGAGTTTCAGAGACGGTAATATTTCCATATCGGGGATGTATATATTCTTCTT
>QMPV01000170.1 GCA_003648765.1 Candidatus Aminicenantota bacterium | reverse complement strand
TCCTGAGTGCCAGGAACTTTAGAACCTGAGTGAAGATCCCTATGAGAGATGAAATCTTGCCTTTGATCCGGAACAATTTGGGCGATTGCAGTTTTCTGAGCCTGAGGTGCCAAGAGCTGGCAGAATCAGCTGCTTCTCGGAGAGGCAAAAGAGATGAATCAAATAATCCTCTGTAATTTGGTGCCAATGAAAAAAATAACTGAAAATTGGGTATTGCCATCGGCAAGGAGAAGCATCATTTATTTTGTGTTCATCGTCTTGATGTTCATACTACTTATCGGGGGCAATAAAGACAAAGGGCTTCGGGTGATCGATCTACGAACCGAATATAGAGTGAACCCCCTAGGCATCGGAACGCCCGTCCCTAGGTTAAGCTGGGCACTTGATTCTGATTCCCGAAATTGTACGCAAAGAGCTTATAGGATTTTGGTTGCCGATACTGAAGAAGATCTGGAGAATGAAGTAGGCAGCTTATGGGATAGTGGAAAAGTGCAATCGAGCGAGACTCTTAACATTCCATATGCAGGCATTCCTCTGAAATCTGGTCAGAAGTGTTTTTGGAAGGTCCGCGTTTGGGATGGAAATGGACGGGTCTCTGACTGGAGCGAAACGGCCTTTTGGGAAACCGCCCTTCTGGAGCCCGACGATTGGCAGGCCGAATGGATCTATGACGGTAAGCCCCTTCCTAAGGAGGAGGCCGAATTTTATAAGAATGACCCCGCCCCCCTCTTCCGCAAAAGTTTTATCCTGGCTCAGAAGCCTGTAAAAGCTAGACTTTATATTTCAGGATTAGGGTATTATGAAGCCTATCTAAATGGCCAGCGGGTGGGTGATCGGGTGTTAGATCCAGGCTGGACAGACTACGCTCGGCGAATCCTTTATAGCACTTATGATGTGACTACCTTGCTTCAAAAAGGTCTAAACTGCCTTGGTGTAGTCTTGGGAAATGGGTGGTACAATCCTTTGCCGCTGCGGATGTGGGGAAGGCTTAATCTTCGTGAGTATTTACCTGTCGGCCGGCCTTGCCTCATCGCTCAATTACACATTTCTTTTGCTGACGGAAGTTGCTATACCGTTGTTAGCGACAGTTCCTGGAAAGTTCATGATGGTCCTATCCTTCGAAATAATATCTACCTAGGGGAGGTGTATGACGCCCGTCAAGAGCTTCACGGCTGGAATACTCCTGGATTTAATGACTCGGCTTGGAAGCAAGCTGTGTCCGCCCCAAATCCCGGAGGTCGTCTGGAACCCCAATCGCAGCCACCGATCAGAATTAAAGAAGAGATTCGCCCCTGTAGTATATCAGAACCTCGTCCAGGTGTTTATATCGTCGACTTTGGTGAAAATTTTGCCGGTCTTGTCCGGCTCCAGATAAAGGCTCCCCGAGGCACTAAAATACGGCTTCGTTATGGAGAGCTCCTTTATCCTGACGGAACCCTCAATCCCATGACCAGCGTGTGTGGTCAGATCAAGGGGCTCCGCAACGATGGTAGTCCTATCGGCGGGCCAGGAGCTCCGGAAGTCGCCTTTCAACAGGATGAATATATTTGTAAAGGTGGAGGAAAAGAAGTCTATATTCCCCATTTCACTTTCCATGGTTTTCGCTACGTAGAAGTCACTGGTTTTCCTGGCCCACTTAAACCTGAAGCTCTTACGGGCCTTCGCCTTCATGCCGACGTGGAAAACGCTGGGAGCTTTATTTGTTCGGATCCTCTTTTTAACCTTATCCAGGAAATGACCCGGAGAACTTTTCTCAGCAACCTTTTCAGTGTTCAATCGGACTGTCCCCATCGCGAACGCTTCGGCTATGGAGGTGACATGGCCGTGACTTGCGAGGCCATGATGATGAATTTCAACATGGCTACCTTTTACGCCAAGGCTGTTCGGGATTGGCAAGATGCAGCTTTCCCTAATGGAATGCTGACCGATACAGCGCCTTTTGTGGGCATCCAGTATTGCGGGGTAGGTTGGGCCATGATTCATCCCCTATTGCAAGCTGAACTTTACCGGTATTACGCCAATCGAAGGCTTATAGAGGAGCAGTACACTACTTCCCGCCGCTGGCTTAACTTGGTTGATTCCCAGTACCCAGATCATATTGTGACTGAAGGACTTGGGGATCATGAAGGGCTTGAGCCCGCACCCGTAGCCACGATTGTGACTCCCCTCTATGCCCAGTCAGCCCGTATCCTCAGCCAGCTAGCCAGTATTCTTGAGCTTAAGGATGACGTGGTCAAGTACAAAAAGCTCTTTCAGGATATTCAGAGGGCCTACCTGGGACGTTTTCTTGAGCATGGCACCGGAAAGGTGCGACCTCATACACAAGCCACTCAGGCAATAGCCCTTGGTTTAGACCTTCTTCCTCGAAAGGAGAGAGCTAGGGCTGTTCAAGTTCTGATCGATAAAATTAAGAAGGAATATCACGGGCATCTTTCGACTGGGATTTTCGGAACCAGGTTTCTCCTGGAGGTTCTCTCGAGGGCAGGACAGGCTGACTTGGCTGCTGAAATAGTAAGACAGACAACTTTTCCTGGGTGGGGTTACATGTTGGAAAGAGGGGCAACCACCCTCTGGGAGCATTGGGAATTCAGTGACAACACATTTTCCCACAACCATCCCATGTTTGGATCGGTAAGTGCCTGGTTTTTTCATTGGCTGGCCGGGATCCAACCCGATCCTCAGGCAGAAGGATTCGATAAATTCAGCATCCGACCCCAGCCAGTAAGAGGCATCACCTGGGTTAAAGCCGAATATAAGTCGGTTAGAGGAGTAATACGTGTGTTCTGGAAACGTGATAAAGAGAAATTTATGTTGAAAATAACGGTGCCTCCCAACACCCGGGCCAAAGTTTTTATGCCCACTTCTAATGTTACCAGTATCAGAGAAAAAGGGAAATCAGGAAGGGAGCTTCCGAAGAAACGAGCGTGGAAGGTTGGTACTGGATATGCTGTTTGTGAGCTTGGATCGGGAACCTATACTTTTAGCTCTATCTACAAATAGAGCTGAATTCATTTTTGAAATCATGACGACCAAGCAGATGAAAAGCCATTAAAATCTTATTTGGGGACAATTAATGATAAGGTGACATAACTCCTAACCGGGAAAGATGACAACCGCTAATTAATTGGCTTGTCCTATTCATAAATGGCCAAAAGAAAGAAAAATTGGTTCGCAAACAGCCAAAAATCTTCGCCAGTGATTGATCCGGTATTTCATGGCTGTTTATTCTTTCTTTTTGTTTTAAAATAATTCAATACGTTGTGACGGGAAACAGCTTTTTTTATGAATTATTAAAGTTAGTCGTGAATAAACTCGGAAGGGTCTTGATCTCTTTACTGAGAAGTTAAACAGTAACCTGAAAATGCTGTGGTTAATCAAATAAAATCAAAGTGGATGGTTTTTCTCCTTTTAAACATGATTTATTTCTTTTACACAATTTAATAATTTTTTTTATTATCTCCAATTTCTAAGTAAGCCGGTTCAACTCTTAACTTTTCTTCGTGCTGGAAACCAGGAGCGCTAAAACGAACGATATAAGTTCCAGGCTTGACTAAAGTTTTTCCGGGAGCATAAACAGTTGATAAATCTTTTTTTTGGGGAGCAGGAGCAAGATTCCAGGTTAGTCGATTAATTCCTTTCTTTGCTTCTTTTACAAACTTTCTAACTATTTCCCTTGAGTCATTTAAAATCTGGATCTCGATCTTCTGTGGTTGTTTTAGATAAAAATGAAAGACTGCTGGGCGGCCGGTTTCCCAAATCCAATCGTTAGTGTAGTCACGTTGCTGAGGAAGCCTGGCTGGTCTGGGAGGAAAAAGATAAAATTCTTTGTCTTTAATCTTGGGATATTCTTGAACAGGAATTAGGTCAATAACAAAAACACTCCGCCCGTGCGTCCCGATTATCATTTCTCTTTCCCTGGGTTGAATAGCAATATCATGAACAGGAGTGGTGGGGAGGTCAGCACACAGAGAATACCAATTTTTACCGCCATCGTAGGAGACAAAAATCCCTCCTTGATCTGTTCCGATGTAGAGTATATCTGCATAGAGAGGATCTTCGCGGATAACGTTTATCGATTCTTGAGGAAGATTATTTACGATCTTAGTCCAGGTTTGACCAAAATCAGATGATTTATAAAGGTAAGCTGAAAAATCATCCTCCCGGTAACCGGTCAGAGAGACATAAACTGTCCCTAAGTGGTGAGGGGAAGCCTCCACCCGGCTGACCCATTTTGGGGGAAGACCCTCTGATATTTTTGTCCAAGTTACGCCATCGTTCCTGGTTACCCAGACACATCCGTCATCTGTCCCCACATATAATAGACCCGGTTGGATAGGGGATTCGGAAATAGTAGTGATTGTGCCAAAGGGAACATTCCCCTGTTTTTCTGGTCCTGGTTGGGTGGTTAGGTCAGGACTGATGCAAAGCCAATCATCACCTCTATTAAGTGATTTAAAAACTTTATTAGCTCCAACATAAAGAATAAAAGGGTTATGGTGGGAAATAAGAAAGGGAGTCATCCAGTTGAAACGAAGAGAGGGGTCTCCTTTTTTGGCCTTAGG
>QMPV01000169.1 GCA_003648765.1 Candidatus Aminicenantota bacterium | reverse complement strand
CGCCTCAATAGCCGCCACTATCTTACCTTCTACCCCGTTAAGAAATTCCTCTACTTCCCGCCGAAGGTTCTCCACCCGACCAGATTTAATCTCCTTCCCTCTCTTGTCCACTAAGTTGAGGGGGGAGTATTGCTTATGATGATCAATTCCCATATAATTCATTCGAGCATCTCCTTTAAATTCTTCTTTTTCTCGATGGGTAATTTATCACCAATATTCACCCATCTGGAGGTGCATCAAATCATCATGTTATCTTACCATTTTTAACTTGATATTGATAAAAGTGCAAGGTTTTTTAAAGAGTTATGGCCAAAACCATGCCTTTTGTCCTTGAATTTCCTCGCCAGATTAACATGTAATTATTGCATAATCAATAAGTTATTGAATGCTTTTAATTTTTTCAGCGAACCCCAATTAGATTCTCCACCAGTGGGAAAATTTAATAAACATGCTGTAATCATCCTGAACATAATTACCAGTTTCATTCCGGAGGAGGTTATTATCCAGCCCCAGGAAGAAGACTGTTCCCGGTTTCAAGATATAACTTAACAGGAAACTGCCATAAAGTTTTTTATAAAAATGGTTATAATCAACAATAGCACGGAAAGACAATTCTTTGGTGAACTGGTATGTGGTTTGCTGCCGGATAACATTATAGTCATAAAGCTGTTTTCCTCCCCATTTCTTCCAGAATGTCTGCTTACTGAAGGTTACTCCCATTTGAAGCCTTTTGGAAGGCTTGAAGTTCATGAAAACACCATAGACCTTACTGTAACCGAGGAAAGGATTATCTGTATCATAATAAATTCTGTTGCCTGTTTGGAACTGGAAACCAAGCGGCGAAAGCCACTTAATCATGACAAACTCACCGCGCAGCGACACAGTATTCATGTGGAAATTAATTCCGCTGTATTGCTCCATGCTCCTCTTATAAGATAAATTCAACTGGCTGAACTCAGAGAATCTGAAATTTATATAGGTTCTCAACCATTCATCCTGAATATTGGAGCCAAAATAATCATAGCGGCGTCCTGCTATGAGACGCAAATCAACCTGGTTCAGGTTCTTCTTTTCAGGTAAAAATCTGAAATACGAATAGGCACCGATTGTTTTATAATCAACCCTATTAATAAAACCTGAGGAGGCTTCAAAATCAGGATGCATAGACATCCAGTAGATCCCCCCTCCAGTGTGTTTGGAAAAGTAGCTGAACTCTGTATAAACTGCCGGAACCGGGTCGGATTCTTCCTGGCCATATTTAGTTTTGGCAGCCATGACCTGGAAGGAAAGAAAAAATTTTTGCTTAAATTTCAACTGGCCATCCAATCCGGCCACCCTATTATAGGAACCATCGGTTTTCTTATCAGTCAAACAAAATCCTATATAGGACTCGGAAAAAACATCTGTCTTTAGCCTAAAGATATTGAACAAGGCATTATCAGTGCCATGACCTTCACCATTGTGAACATCCCATAAACTTTCAGTAGGGCTTGTATCATAAGCTGACAGCAAGCCGTAAGTAAACCGCCCTGTTTTTCCAGTAAGCTTAGCTCCGGCCAAGGGCTCAATAATCCGCCGGGTATAGACCATTTCAATTTCAGGAAATCGAAAAATCTCCATCCCTTCAAGAAAAAAAGGTCTTTTCTCCGGATAATAAAGGGCAAATCTTTGGTTGACATCAATCTGGGGCGCGTCAGCCTCGATGTGGCTGAAATCAGGACTTAAAGTCAAATCCAAGGTCATATTCGAACTTATTCCCCATTTAAAGTTCAACCCAAGCTTAAAATCTGCCATCAGGTCTTTTTTCTTGAAGGAGGTTACAAAAGGCATCAACTCGAAGTTTTTTCCCTTTTCCACTTCTTCATTAATACTTATTGTATATTGCTGAGTAAGGAAGCCGGGGATATTCTTGGATGCCGGAGGCCAGGTAACTATTTCACCTGTCCGGGCAATTGTCCGGATCAGAATTAGGCCCCATTCTTGATTTTTTTTATCAGGAAAGCGGAGGCTTTTAAAAGGAATGGATAATTCCACCGTATATCCCTCATCATCAATTGTCCCTTCTGAATAAAAAACAGCATCCCAGCTGCTGTCAAGATTTTCGCTTTCTCCTTCTTCTATTCTCATTCCGTCCATTTGAATCCCGTGTGGGTTGACAAAAAACCAGAAGGCCCGCCGTTTTTCGTTAAAAGTATCAAGGGAAATAAGCACCCAATCATCACCAATAATATTATCCCGGTTGGTAATGGCTGCCCTGAGTTTCTGGGGCTGGGAATCATAGCAGCGGAAAGCAATATAAAGATTTTTCTTGTCCATTCCAATGTAAGCCACAGTTTTTTCTATGGGAATACTCTTTTCCTTGGGAACGAACTGGAGAAAATTATCGATTCTAAGAGCTTCCCGCTCCCAGAGATCGTTATCCAGTTCTCCGTCTATTTCTGGTGCTTCAGATAAAAGGGGGATTGAAAAATTCAGCTTATCCTGGGCCTGAACAGGAAGTATAAATAAACCTAATACTGTCTGCAACAAGATTATGATTGCAGCTTTTTTCATCTATTTCCTCCAATATTGCTTTATATTCCATGTTATATGGTGCTGTAGAATTATTCTGGCATTGGTAGTGAATCCTTTATCTATGGCCATGTGCTAAAGGCCGGTTACAGCCAATACCATTTCACTCAACTGTGGACTTCAGGATTTCCCAAACCAGGTTTTGCTGATTTCTGTTTATAAAAGGAGAAGCTCGCCACATGAAGAAACTAAAGATATTTCTTGGCCATTTCTTCTAAGGATAAATCATCCAAGAGAAATTCTGTTGATTTGCTGCTGTAAATCCAGTCCTGCCAGAACTTTGATAACCTCTTTCCGCTTACTTTTTCTACTTGATTAATGAAATCTTCATTGGTTACCAAGCTTCCTTTAAAATCATTGTAAAGAAAAGAGATAATTCTGTTGAATGTATCCTCCCCGACGATTATATCTAATAAGTAATAAAGCCAGGCTCCTTTATGATAGTTCATGATATGATCATGTTTCCCTTCTCCTCTTTCCACATAATTATTCAGAGTCAATCCCCTCGCTTCAGGGTACTTGTCGATATAGTCTATGAATGCCTTCCTGCGTCTTAACATTCCTTCTTCTAATCCCTTTTCATCTCCCATTTCTTTGAGAAGCCTGTACTGGAGGTAAGAAGCCTGGCCTTCGTTTATCCATCGATATTTTTCGGGAGTGTTAGGACCCCAGAAATGGGCGATTTCATGGGCATACCCGGGAAAAGCGCGAACATCAATCCGGCCGGATTGGATGACACCTGTGACATCACTTTGTCCTCCATCCCAGCCAGGAGTTTGAATAATAGTAAAACCAGTGGGGGTATCATTTATAGGCCCAAACCATTGAGTGTAAATTCGGTAGGCTTTTTGCTGAAATCGGAAAGCTTTTTCGGCAATTTCTGAGTCTTCAGGGAAGAAAAACATTTTGATTTGAGATTCAGGGTCGTTTAAGCAGGCATATTGGGCAACCATAATATCAATGCGCCAGGCACCGAGAATATTCTCATAAATATATTGGACTCCTTCCTTGGTTTCAGTTTTTTCGATTAAGCGGCCTATATTGGCTGCGACATATTCCTTGGGTAATATAATTTTTACCCGGTAATCAAAAGGATGCCCTGTCCAGAAATGTTCGAATGTCTGTCTTCTGTTTTTATAGTTGGGATAGCAGACCATGGGATAAGCGGTTGTTTCTGTCCGGATGTATGTAAATTCAGGATTAATGCTGTCTCTTACATATCCATCTGTGTTGTGGCTTTCATCAATATTGCCGTTATAGCGAATATAGAATTTTCTTTCTGTTCCTGGGGAGATAGATTCATTTAGCTTTACCAGAATATAATTCACTTCATTTTCAGGCTCATCAGGGAAAGAGACAACATTTTGGTTAAATTCCAGATCATTTCCATTCTGACATTTAATGGCATCGACCTTCAAATCTTTGTAAAGAATAATGGGAAGTTCTTCTGTTTCATTGTTTCCTATGTTTGCCACATTTAAATAACCTTCTGTGAAGACTTTTCCCTGCTTAATGTCTACTCTAAATTCCAGGTCATATTTTTTTACCAAAAGAGGTGAAACAAGAAGATCCTTATCCGATTCTGCAGTTTCTTGGGCTCCTATTGCCAGATTTAGGAAAGCAGATAGTAAAATAAATAGATACCAGGAAAATAATTTTTGGGCATACTTTCTTTTTTTCATAATGACTCCTTTAATAAATATTATTGAGACTTTTATAAGATCATTTTTTTCTCTATCTGAATTCGACCAAAGTTATATTTCGATACATAAATGTATTATTTTGTATGTGTTTTTTTATTTAGTATTATGTGAGATAAAATCTTCATAAAAATTACTCATGCCTGTATCAGGTAATTTTTTCACTGCCATGAGCAGTAAATCCAACTTTTTCATTTATACGATACAATATACCCTAACCTGTTTCGTTCCCTATCATCATTTAGTCCTTTCTTTTAAGGCTGTATTTTCTCCGACAGTCCATCCCTCCAAAGTGCT
>QMPV01000168.1 GCA_003648765.1 Candidatus Aminicenantota bacterium | reverse complement strand
TGATTCAGCCGTTTTTTATCCTACTAGCGGTTCCCTTGGCTTTAATCGGGGTTTTTGTAGCTTTTGTTCTGGCTGACTTTCCCTTTGACTCCTCGGCTTATGTCGGGGTGATTCTTTTAGGGGGCATTGTGGTCAACAATTCCATTCTTTTAGTGGATCATATCAATCTCAAAAGGAGACAGGGACTGGAATTTAAAGAATCAATTCTGGAAGGAGCCCGGGAAAGAATCCGTCCCATTTTTATGACCACCAGCACCACGGTACTGGGGATGTTACCTCTCGTCCTGATTCGTCTTGAGGCCGGACGGCGGCAGATATGGTCATCGCTGGCTTTGTCCACTGTGGGCGGATTGATCAGTTCCACCCTGTTCATTTTGCTGGTTATTCCTGTTTTTTATTCCTATGGTGATAAAATCAGCCAATTTTTCCGCCAAAAAATAGCTGAAATGATTGCTTTTAGTAAAAAGTTTTAAGGGAGAGTTAGAGCTCTATTCCTTTCTAAAAATAATAAATTAAAATGAAGAAAAAGGGTCGGTCTCCAAAAGAAGGAATACCCCTGATTTTTTCAGAAAGAAGATTTAAGTGTTTCCAGAAACTAAGGCGTGATATTGAGGATAGAGGCGGAGAGAGGGACAACGCCAGAGTAAAAGAAAAATTATTGAATATCTTGGTTCCTTTAAAGTTCAAATTTTGATAAACATGTAATGTTCAACTTAAATGATAAAATTTTTTAATAAAAAGGAGAAAATCAAAAAATGAGACAAGAAGAATTGAAAAAAAGGATTAATCAATATTCTCGGGTTAACTTGATCTCTCTCCCCACCCCTTTATTGCCTTTGGAGAACCTTTTAGACCCTCGACAGAATATTCGTCTCTTTATAAAAAGAGATGATTTGACAGGACTGGCTTTTGGTGGGAATAAGTCCCGAAAACTAGAATTAATTATGGCTGATGTTTTGGCTAAGAAAGCCGATGTGCTTATTACTTGGGCCAGTTTGCAATCCAATTGGTGTCTGCAAACAGCGGCCGCGGCTCGTAAATTAGGCATCAAACCCGTGTTGATTCTCTTTAAAACCTATGATTTACCTGAAGAAATAGATGGCAATGTTTTGCTTGATTTTATTTTGGAGGCGGAGATTCAAATTCGGGAGGCCCGCCGGGGGAAAATTATTTCAGAAGAAGAAGTAGCCGGAGTTATTGAGGAAGTCCAACAACAGGTCTTGGAATGGGGGCATAAGCCTTATATTGCTCCTATAGGTGGTTCTATTCCAGGTTTCTCCATGGAACTCCCCCTTGGAGCGATTGCTTATGTTCAGGCAGGAATAGAAATTTTTGAACAGTTGGCCGAAGAAAAAGTCAAGCCTACCTGGATTGTCCATGCTTCAGGTTCTGGAGGGACTCAAGCTGGTTTAGTGGTGGCTGCCAAGATCTTGTCTCCCGAGACCAAAGTTTTAGGCATTTGTGTGTCCGATCCCCGCGAGAAGTTTCATCCCGAAGTATTACTAGTAGCTAGAGAGACGGTTAAAGCTTTAGATTTAGACATCACTATTGCCGAAGAAGATATAATTCTGACGGATGATTATCTAGGGGAAGGCTATGGCATTCTTACCCCGGAAATTGCCCAGACTATCCGCTTGGTGGCTCAAAAGGAAGCTATCTTTTTAGATCCAGTTTATACCGGTAAAGCTATGTGGGGCCTGTTGGATTTAATTGAGAAAGGCTATTTTCAACCCAACGACCGAATCGTTTTTGTTCATACTGGGGGAACGGCTGTACTTTTTCCTCACCGCCAGGGATTCCAATCTTGGCTTACCTAATTTTGGAGCTCCGTTTTAAGTATTTAAAAAATTCAGAATCAGTGGAGAGAATTAGCCAGGTTTCGGCATCAAACGTCTGTCGGTAGACTTCGAGTGTTTTCATAAACTGATAGAATTCAGGATCAAGATTATAAGCCTGGGCATAGATACGGGTGGCTTCAGCGTCGGCTTTTCCCATAATTTCTTGAGCTTGACGATAAGCCTCGGAAGTGATCTTTTTTAATTCTCTTTCCTTTTGCCCCCTGATTTCAGCGCTTTTGCCGTCTCCTTCGGAGCGGTAAAGGGAAGCGATTCTTTTTCTTTCGGCAATCATTCGGTCAAAGACTTTTTTTTGAACCTCTTCCACATAATTGACTCGCTTTATCCGGACGTCTTTTAGTTCTACGCCAAATTCAAGGGTTATTTTAGAGGCTTTTTCCAGAATTAAACGGGCGATTTTTTCCCGACCTACATGAATTTCTGGTACACTACTGGCGATATCCAATTTAGCTAAATCCTCGGTGAGTTCAAATTTACGATTAGAGGAACGGACAATTTCAATTAAATCAAAGTTAGCAATGGCGTTGCGGGTTTCACCATCAATGATATCATCAAGCCGTGATTGAGCCCCTCGTTCGTCGCGAACCCGTTGAAAAAAGACTAACGGGTCTTTAATTCGCCAGCGAGCATAAGTATCTACCCAGATATATTTTTTATCTTTGGTAGGAATTTGGTTGGCGTCGCCATCCCATTCCAGCCATCTTTTTTCGAAATAGTTGGCTTTCTGAATGAAGGGAACTTTGATATGCAACCCCGGTTCAGTGATAGCTCCACCAATGGGTTCGCCGAACTGGGTGATAATGACTTGGTTGGTTTCGGAGACAATATAGAGGGCATCGGTGAGCACAATCAATATCACTAGAAGACCTAACGCTAGGAGGATGTTCCGGGTGGTCGACTTCATTTTTTCACCTCCTGCGAAAAGTTAAAGAGTGGCATCAGATTTTTTTGTAGTTCATCAATAATAATCTTGCGTTTGACTTTGGGCAGTACTTCCTCAATAGCTTCCAAATAAAGTCGTCTCCGGGTCACCAAAGGGGCTCGCACATATTCTCGATAGATAGACTTGAATCTCTCAGCCTCACCTCTGGCTCGGTTAATTCGTTCCATAGCATAACCTTCAGCTTTGCGGATCATCTGTTCAGCTTCTCCCCGGGCTTTGGGAATTTCTTTATTGTATTCTGCCCAGGCTTCGTTGATTTTTCTTTCCTTTTCTTGAAGGGCCTCATTGACTTCATTGAAAGAAGGTTTAACTGGGTCAGGAGGATTAACATCCTGGAGAATTAATTGGCTGATCTCCAAACCGATTTCATAATCATCACAGAGTTTTTGCAGTTCTTCTTTGGCTTGGAGAGCTATTTTAGCTCGTCCAATAGTAATGACTTCATCTACTGAGTGATCTCCAACTACTTTCCTGACGACAGCTTCATTCATATAACGAAAGGTTGTTTCCACATCCCGGAGTTTAAAAAGGTAGTTATAAGGATTCTTGATTTTATATTGGACAATCCATTCAACCACAGCTACGTTGAGGTCACCAGTCAGCATGATAGCTTCTTTTAAAGCTTCTGGTGGTACAGTATATTCGGTTCGGATGCCTGCTTTTCTCGTTCGGAACCCAAATTCCATTTTCAATTGTCTCTGCACAGGAACTTTAATCAACTTTTCAATCCCTAAAGGAAGTTTGAAATGGAGTCCTGGATCAGTGGTCCGGACGAACTTGCCGAAGCGGAGAATAACGCCTGTCTCTTCTGGACTCACCTGATAGATTGAGCCGAAAAGAAGAATAACGATAATTATCCCCAGGATGACAGAGCGAATGATCCGGGGATTGAGGCGAGGAAGTCGGAGCTCAATCTGAGGGATTTCGTTGGCCATAAGAGCCTCCTTTATTTTGAAATTGTGTTAGTTTTGATTTTGTTTCTATCATACGTGAATCCTGGTTGGTAATCAATGAGGGAGGTAACCATAACCAGGATTGAGTTTTAGCTGGGGAGAAATTTTGAAGTGATTGTCGCCTTAAAGGTGCAGATTGACTGGCGCAAAAATAAAGACTCACTTGAGAAATCAGTCTCAATCCTTGGTAGCGATGCTTCATTGACTTTAACTCAGGCTTTACCCTATTTACGTTTTTTTCTGGATAATTATTCAGGCAGGAGATTTTTAAGAGTTGTTTTTTTTCTCTCTTTCGCCAGTAATTGACCGAAGAAGTGGTCCAAAGCATTGAGAGAAGTTTGATGGATAGTCGTTTTGCCTGGATTAAAAACTCGTTTGCCTCGCCAGCCAGTGCCGGTTAAAATAAGACAGATAGTCTTTTGACGAAGAGAGGGGAGATAATTTTGACAGTGGAGTAGGGCCGCCAAAGCGGCAGCTGAGGAAGGTAAAGCAAAAATCCCTTCCTCAAGAGCCAGGAGTTGCTGAGCCTGACTGATGTCTTCATCGCTAACCGCTACTAAATAGCCCTTATACTTATAGATTAAATGAAGAACCAGATTGCCTCCGGGAGGATTAGGGTTGGAGATGGCATAAGGCACTGGCGGCAAGTTATGAATTCGAGTAAAGACTTTAGCCTGGCGTTGGAAAGCTTCAACTAAGGGAGAGCAACGATCCGATTGCACTCCAATAAAAAGAGGTAGTTGGGGGAGAAAATCAAGAGAGGCCAATTCGAGAAAGGCTTTGAAAATTCCTAAAAAATGTCCCCCTGAACTGACGGGTACTACAATTACTTCGGGT
>QMPV01000167.1 GCA_003648765.1 Candidatus Aminicenantota bacterium | reverse complement strand
GCTCCAGGGCAAACGCATGAGACAAGATTACGAGGTACATCACTTATATCTTTGCTTTTAACTTAAGTTCCTCTGGATAAAGTTTCTCTTTCTAAGCTCAGGTATCCATTATTGCGATGAACTATATTTTTTTTCAACTTGAATTATTCATAATTCGAAGTCGCTAAAGAAATAAGGTCTAAACCGGGCAGTTAAAGTTTTCCCCTAGAGGATCTTTCAAAAAGAAGATGAAATAAGGTGGAGTTGCCGGCAACAGAGTGAAGAAAGCTGAGGTTAATGGCATGAGGAAAGAGCGAGGGGGTTATCCAGGTGGAAATAGCGGGTATCCTGGATGTTATAAAGAATAAATCATGATCTCGGTCTTAATTTAAGCCGGTTACCAAAATGTGTTTAATAATTAATAGATTATGATTCATCAGCGTTGTTAATATTTGTTTTTAATTTAAAATTATTATTAATCTTTAGCCTGGATAATTTATAAAAAGAGACATTTCCCTTCATAACATATCGATATCTAATATGTTAGAAGAAAAAGAGAGGGGGAACAGCTATAAAAGATGGGCCTATTTGCCGGTTAAGATTTTTGGCTGTTTTACAGTCGGTTTATTGATTTTTAAAATTTATGAATAGACCAGATAAGTTTTATTTTACTGATAATAAAAAGTTTTTTGTCTGGATATAAGGGAAATGGTAAATTGAAAGAAAGACACAAAGCTCTTTGGGAGGGCAGAGCCCAGCAGACGGGCTGGAGCCGAGCTATTGCCTATTCCGGTGATGAATGTTTATTCCGTTTCGCTAGGAAGAACTAATCCTGGCCGTGGTCCTTCCTAAAATTCAGCTGGCTCAAGCGGGCGCAGAGCGGAAAGGTCTCCCTTTTCAGCTGCCTGCAAAACCTCGGAAAATAGATTTTGGGCTTCTTCGGAAGTAAGCGGTCGAGGCATATTCTGGAGTTTTGATTGGAGCTGAGGATTGGTGACCATCGCCAGGAGACGCTCCAGATGAGAGGCGCTGTAGCCTGGAATTTCTTTCAAGTTGCAGGGAAAACCTACCTGTCGGTAAAAGTTCTGCAGCCCCTGGGCCACCTCATAAGCCAGAGAAGAATGGCTTTTTCTGGGCAGAACAGCTATTAGTTGGTGTCGCCGAAGTAATTCGGCCAGTTTGGTCAATTGTCGAGGAATAGCCGCACTGAAAGCCACCAGAAAGTATGGATTGAGTAGACCACAGGCCCGGCCGTGGGATAAGATGTCGACTAAAGCGAAGCTACTTAAATGGCCGGCATTGGTGCCGCCCAACATGATGGCATAACCTCCCAAGTCAGTAGCCAACCCCAGTAAATAACGGGCTTTCTCATCACGTGGATTTTTAATAACTTGGGGTAAAGCGAAAAGAATTAACTCAATTCCTAAGAGAGATATTTCTTCTATCTGGGAAAAATATGGATTTTTGCTGCCACCTACATAAACTTCCAAGCAATGGGATAATCCGTCTATAGCTCCATCGAGAGTTAAAGATAGAGGCGCCGTCATGGTTAGGGAGTAATCGAACCAAGCTCCCCGAGGAATAATGGCTTCATCGATGATAAGTTTTTTCTGCCTGATGGACCAATTGGTGATATTAGCATATTTAGTCAGATGAGCCGCTGAACCAGCCGCGGTTTGGAAAGCATATAGCGGAGGCAGAGATCGTTCCTGATGCGAAAGAACTTGACTGACTACCCCCTGGCCGAAATAATCCTCCACTTCACCTCCGAGAGTGGCCAGGACTACAGCCGCCTTGGCTCCGTCTATACCTGAGCCGCCAGAAACTACAACTACTGCCTCAGGATTGAGACTCTTGAGAGTGGCTGCTAATTGAATGACATCCTCTACCGGAGTGTTAGGTCGGGGTGCGGTCAAGGGACCACTGATGGTAGGGGCTATTTTCTTTAAAAAATGGAAAAGCCGGTCATAAGTTGCCTTGTCCCGGAGATGTAGATTGGTAATTAGGGCCAAATGGCCTATTTTTTCGTTCAAGGTATTACTCAAAAGTTCAGTTATTCTGCCAAAAATATTCCAGCCAAAGATATATTTTGTCCAAGGGAAAGCCGAGAGGATGTCTGTTGCTTTTTGCCTGAGAGAATCGAAGTCTTTCAATCTTCCACCTCCCGGTTAACCGCCTCCACCAGTTGTCCTGAAGTAATAAGTCGATGAACAGCCCGGATGTAAGGATACATTACGGCATCGTGTTCGAGAAAGGGAACTTCTTGGCGGATGAGTTCATAAGCGGGACGGGTCCCTCGGCCCAGCCGAGCCTGAGGCATGACTTCCCGACGGAAATCTATTCCTTGGGCAGCGGCCAGAAGTTCAAGAGCCAGAATCCATTCAATGTTGCGGAGTATCTGGCGAGCCTGGCGGGCGGAAATAGGTCCTAAGCTGACATGGTCTTCGGTATTGGCCGAGGAAGGGATAGTATCGGCGCTGGCTGGATGAGCGAGAACTTTATTTTCCGCTGCCAGAGCTGCGGCTGTGTATTGAGTGAGCATAAATCCGGAGTTGAGACCGCCGTGTTTGATAAGGAAAGCCGGTAGAGTTTCCTGGTTACTGGCTTCATCAGTTAGACGGGTGAGACGACGTTCGGAGATATTCCCCAGATCAGTTAGAGCCAGAGCTAGATAGTCCATGGCGATAGCCAGAGGTTCGCCATGGAAGTTGCCTCCGGAAATGACTTCGGCTTGACCCTGCTCATCCAAAAAAATAAGAGGATTATCAGTGGCTGAATTCAATTCGATTTCAATGACCCACCGGGCGTAAGCGATAGCTTCTCGGACTGCTCCATGAACCTGAGGCAAACACCGGAGGGTATAGGCGTCCTGAACGTAAGTAGGGTCATTAGTTCGCAAAAAATTGCTGCCTTCCAGGAGACGGCGCAGGTAGGCGGCACATTCTATCTGGCGAGGATGGGGTCGAGCAGCATGAATGCGAGGATCAAGGGCTCGGGGTGTGCCGTGGAGAGCTTCCATACTTAAAGCGCCGGCGATATCAGCGACTTGGGAGATTCTTTCGGCTTCTTTAACAATCAAAGCCCCTAAAGCGGTCATCATGGTTGTCCCATTGGTTAGAGCCAGGCCTTCCTTAGCCTCGAGAGTAATCGGTTGCAGGCCAGCCTCATGAAGGGCTTCCCCGCCTGGAAGCAGCTTTCCTTTGTACCAGGCTTCTCCTTCTCCAATAATAACTAGACCGATGTGAGCCAGAGGAGCCAAGTCGCCGCTGGCACCCAATGATCCCTGGGCCGGAACTAGAGGAGTTATCCCCCGATTGAGGAGAGAAAGAAGGGCTTCCAGTGTTTCGATACGGACTCCTGAATGGCCCTGACTTAAAGTATTAGCCCTGATGAGAATCATGGCTCGGACGGTCGGCGGGTCGAGTGGTTGACCCACACCTACGGCATGACTCATGAGGATATTTTTCTGGAGTTGCCGGACATCTTCTTGGGGGATAATTTTATCTTTAAAGGCTCCAAATCCAGTGGTAATACCGTAAACCACCTGGCCTTCTTGGACGAATCTGGCCACAGCCTGAGCTGCTCTGGTGATAGCCGATAAAGCTTCAGGAGCCAGCCGAACCTCTATTTCTTCTGGCTGAGCAAAGGCAATTTGATAGACGTCTTCGATAGTCAGATGTTGACCATCTAAAAAGAGAGTTTTTTTCACTGTTTTCTCCTTTTTTCCTTTTCTTTTTGCTTATTCTTCTTGTTTTTTCGGTTTTTTAAGCATTTTTTTGTTTTAGATGAAAATTTTAAGAGTTCCAATAATTCTTTGTTGTTGCTCTTTATATTTATTTATTTTTTGAGTCTTCTTTCTAACTATGGATTAGGTTTCGTTTTCTCTTTTCCTTAATAAAATAGAATTTAAAAAATTATTCTACCATCTACCTCCTTGATTTTAAACAAAGATGTTTTATGTTTTTTGAGCAGAGAAGCCTGGTTTTGAATTTTTTGAACTCTGGACAATAAATAAAAAATTATAATCGAGAAAGGGCGGGGGCAATACCTTAGTGAAGAGATGGATTGGAATAAAATAAAATACTGTTTGCTTTTTGGGCCTCTCTTCTTTTTTAATTAAAAAAGAAGTCAATGACAATGAGCCAAAAAGAGGTGCCTTCTCGAGTTGTTCTTCTTGGAAGTATCACAGAAGATATTATCACTCAGCCTGGTGGTAAGATTTTCCGAAGTTTGGGCGGAGTTCTTTATCAAGCGAGCGTCTTTTGTGCTTTAGGTAGACGGATTGAGCTTTGGGCTCATCTAGGTGAGAATCTGGCTGAGGAATTTCAAAAGCTGACCAAAAATTGGTTTTCTCTAGATATAACTGGGGTAAAAGTAGTTCCTCAACCAGGTAACCGGGTCCATCTTCGTTACCCTCTGGAGGGAGAGAGGGAAGAAATTCTCGAAAATATTGTGCCTCCATTGGAGTTAAAGAGCTTGATCAAACGACTTTCTTCTCGTGATTTTTTAATGGCAGTCATTAATTCGGGTTTTGATTTTCGGAGAGAGGATTGGCGGAGGTTGGTGGAGAGAGTCAATTGTTCTATCTGGTTGGATATTCATTCTTTGGCCTTGGAACCTGTCCT
>QMPV01000166.1 GCA_003648765.1 Candidatus Aminicenantota bacterium | reverse complement strand
GATCCGGCCGAGGGGCGAAAAAATAAAAGAAGAAGTAGCGTTCATTTTGATTTTAAACTTACCGACGTCCTTACTTTTATATTACAATCCTGACTTTATAGCAACCGGGGAAATGGGGAGCATCAAAAATGGGGCTCATGTCTTCAGAATTCACACTTGACATAAAGGAAAGCTTCGTCGGGGAAAAGCCTTTTGGTTGTCTGGTTTAAAAATATCCCCCTTTTCTCATATCTTATTTGAGACTCTCCTTGGCTAACATGGGGTTCTAGCTAGGGGGGAAAGGGTTTAAATTGGAGCGGCTAAGAAGACCATCTAAGAAATGACCAAATACTTTGGCCTTCAAATGTTAACTTTGAAGATCTGGCCCCAATAATCCCAGGTATTGGCCTTAGAGGCTATTTTTGGTGGGTGAAAACCGCGTTTAAGGCTTTACTTTGGGGGGTAAAATGGAGTTAATTAGTTGATAATAGTAGAGACAATGAGGCCTAACCCCATGGAGCTGTTTCGTGGAGCTGTGGCAGCTGTGGAGCTATGGATAATTTTTTGGGGAACTTCAGTAAAATTAGTCTTGACAAAAAAAACGTATATTATTATTGGGATTGATGATGAGGAGAAGCTAATTAGTGCTTCTGGAAAAAATTTATTACCTAGTTAGAATTTCATTTGGTACTCTATTTATCTATGCTAGTCTAGACAAACTTGCTTTTCCTCAACAGTTTATAGAAATAGTTTCAAATTATCAAATTTTACCCGAATTCGCCTCTAAAATAGTTGGCTTTATTCTGCCTTTGGGAGAATTAATCTTAGGAACTCTTCTCTTAGTCGGACTCTACATCGAAGTTGCCTCTGGAGGATTAGTCGTTTTAACTATATTTTTTACAATAGCCTTAATTTTTAAGGCTATTTCAGGAAATTTATCTGATTGTGGATGTTTCTCTCTTACATCAAATAGCGAGACGAATATAATATCATTGATTATTAGAGATATTTTTTTAGTTCTAATAGGAAGCTCAATCTTCATCTATTCAAAGAAAAATAAAAATTTGTCATGAAAAAACATTTAAAATTACTATTAGCTTGCATAATTATCTTATCTGTCTTTTTATATATTAAACAAAAGAGAAACATTCAGTCTCCCTTTTTTAAAATAGATGAAATAAAAAAATTTCCAGATATTTCTTTTGTTGATATTTTCAATAATAAATTTAATACCAAATCTTTATCAGGACAAACCATATATTTACAATTTTTTGATCCCCGTGATCCAGACGATTTTAGATTTATTAGATAAAATCTATTCTAATTGGCACTCAGAAAATTTAAAAATCATAATAATTACCAAAAATCTAAGAAATTTGCGGAAGAAACTTATAAACTCAAAATATAAAAATATAATTATAACCAAAGAATATTCCAACCTGAAAAAAGCTTTTAAATCTCCTCGTTACATATTATATTTTTGACAAAGCTGGAAGACTCAAAAATTGGGGAAGAAATAGTATTGGTTACGAAAGAGGCCCAAAAATATACTTAAAGCAACTTATAAAAGGGGAGTTTTTCAAAATTGAGGATTTTATTCCAGCAAAAAATATCTTTGATATTCCCTGGTTTCAAAATCTAATGATGAATATTCAAGAAAAAAACTCTCATGAAAATAATTTTCTACTTATAGGCCTATTTACTTCATTTTGGAATTCTTGCTTGAGTGGAATTCTTATTGAGAAAATGAGAGAACTTGCTCGCATCAGTAATATAAAAGTATTTGGAATTCTAAATTCAGATTATTACCAAGAAGATGACTTAATAGCTATAAAATCACAATCAGGAGTAGAATTTCCTTTATATATTTCAGACGAACAATTAAGGCAAAAGTGGTCCAAGTATATAAAAGAATTCAGAGAAGATGAGCTAAACAACATCATTATTGTTCTGGAGAAAACTGGAAAAATTCTTAAAATATTTCATAAAAATTGCAATTGTTATAATGAATTCTTCACTTTTATCCGGGATTTATCAAATGAAAAATAAACATTTAATGATAGTGAAGGAAATTTTTTTATTAATGTTAATATCGTTCGCGCTGGAGGCCCCTGGTTTTTCCCAATATCCCCAAGAGGTGGCATTGGATTATCTTTTTTCTTTTCCTGCTAAATCAAATGAAGCTCAGGGTGTATATCTATTTGGCGCTTTATTCTTAGAGGCGGATAAAGTTAATAATATTTATGTAGTAAACTCCCGGGGGAACAACATTTTTGTTTTTTCCCCTAAAGGAAATTTCCTGAAGAAATTTGGCACTCCCGGCCAGGGACCAGGAGAATTCCAATCTCCCAAAGAAATCTTTATAAGTGAGGAATATATTATAGTTCATGACACTTTCAATCATCGTCTCCAATTTTTTTATGGCTCTTTTAAATTTGTAAAAAGTATAAAACTATATAAAACATATTCATCTCTTGCTGTTGATCCAAAGCGAAAACTAATCTTTGCTTCCCCCATAAACAAAAGAATCAATCCCAAAAAGAGACAGCTGATCGACGTTTTGGACTTTGAAGGGAAACTACTCCATTCCTTTGGTCGGCCCTTTCTCCCTTCTCTACCCCTCCCGCCTATCAATCCCTGCAAATTAGCCCTTTTGCCGGGAGGAGAAATAGTGATGGCAAGTGTCAACTCGGCTAAAATAAGAAAATATTCCTCTAAAGGAGAATTATTAAAAGAAAACAACATCGATTATCAAGAGATAAAGGAGCTGGAACAGCGAAACATTAAATCATTTAAAAACATTTCCCGGGGCAAAAGGACACCCTTTTCCCATATTATCGAAGCCATCGATGTTAACAAAAACTGGATATATTTACTTCATAATGGAAGCAGCCAGACATACATCTTCAAGTTAGACCGGCAATTAAATTTAATTAAAGTATTTCATTGCCTTCGGCCACCTGAGTCTTATTTCATGGACTTGGAAGTAGTTCTTAATAATAACACTGAAAAGTTCTATCTCCTCCAAGCTTCACCAGAAAATAAAATTGATGTTTATATAAATAATACAAAAGGGGGATAAGATGAAGTTCAAAATTTTAAAATTATTAATTATTTTGTTTCTATTGTTCGGATTTTCAACTTATCTCTTACTTGGGTTTTATTGTGGCTATCCTAACTGTAGTATGCCATGTTGGTGTCAAGGGTCCATTGAATATTCATATGATGAGTGTTGCGGATATTGTTGGAATCCTGCAGCTGGAGGATGGTTAGACTGTTGTAGTGATGTTTGCTTCTATCTTCCAAAATAGAAAACTTATGCAGATCTGTGTTTAAAATAAAATTAAATGTAAAAAAGTATTCTAAATTAATTTTCACTAAAAAAATCTTAAAGAAGGAGAGAGAAGTTTAAATAATAAGAAGCGTTGAATATTTTAATATGAGATTTATTGAAAATGCTTCTTAATCTTCTGAAAGGTATAAGTTAAGTTTAAAATAAAGGAGTAAATTGAGAAAAATTATCATCTTCACTTTCTTTCTTATTGTGACTTGGGGATTAATTTCTTCTGAATCAGGGCAGAACATCAGAAATGAAGCAAAACTTATCAAACAATGGAAGAAAAAACTATTCAAATATCCATTTCCGCCTAAGGCACGCCAACTTAGATTGATTCATTCTTTTCCTTCTGAGAAATCAGAAGAGAATAGTGTCTTTCTCTGGGGAGCAAGATTTATAGAGGCTGATTCAGCCGGAAATATCTATGTGTCCGATAGTAAAGCGCACTGTGTCTATGTTTTCAATTATCAAGTAAATGTTTACGTACTATTGGTCATCGAGGGCAGGAACCCGGGGAGTTTATCCGGCCTACATATTTATTTTTCCTAAACAACTTATTGGGTGTTTATGACCAGGGAAACGGCCGGGTCCAATTTTTTGACCAAGAAAGTAATTATGTCACAAGTTTCAAAATATACAAAATATACTTTGATATGACGGCTAATAAAGATGGCTTGATATTTGCAGTGCCCAACAGAACATCTCTTCAAGACCCTCTAATAGATGTTATTAACGATAAAGGAGAATTACTCTATTCTTTTGGAGAGACTTTGAAGTTTAAGCACGACTGGAACCAGCTAAACCAAGCTAATCTCTGTACCAATTCAGATGGAGACCTTTTGGTAGCTTTCCGTTATTGGCAAATTGTTCGTAAATACTCACCTCAAGGGAAGCTACTAGCTGAGTACAACATAGAGCATCCCTATATGAAATCACTGGAGAAAGAAAATATTAAGAAGGCTAATATGTCATCAGAAAAAGACAAAAAAGGCGGCTATTGGCTATTGAATCTGGCCATTCAAGCCAAAGAAAATGGTTTTTTCTGCTACATAAAGGTGTTCCTGTAGAAATAATAGAGTTTAACTACGTTGGAAAGTTAATAAATGACTACTGGTTCGCTCTTCATTATCAATATTTCGCCCGAGATTTTATTATTCGTGATTATAAAAAAACTAAATGCTTTCTTATATTACAAACCAATCCAGAGAATGAAATAAATGCTTTTATTTATGAACAAAAAAGGAGGGGAAATGTCAAACAAAGCATCAATTAAGGCGCTAGCATTTCTTTCAATTGTATCAGTGCTAATAATACCTCTCTGGATTGCTGCTGATTCATATCAAT
>QMPV01000165.1 GCA_003648765.1 Candidatus Aminicenantota bacterium | reverse complement strand
ATTCGGCCGGGGCCAGTCTAATTTCAAGCTAAACCCAGTCGGTGGCTGGTTTCTTTATTAGCCGGCTTGAGAAATTTACGCAGGCGACGTTGGAGAAAGCGGAAAGCTTCTTCGGGGGTTGATTTATAAGTAAAGATTTTTAGGTCCTCAGGAGAAATGGCCTGATGCTTGACCAATTGCTCAAAATTAATTATTTGGCGCCAATATTCTTCACCATAAAGGAGAATGACTAGATTTTCCCGGTCTATTTTTTCGGTTTGAACCAGCGTGAGAAGTTCAAACAGTTCATCTAGCGTACCAAAGCCGCCAGGAAAGGCCACCACTGCTTTGGCTTTGTAGGAGAGCCAGAATTTACGCATGAAAAAATAATGGAAAATAAAACTCAATTCCGGGGAGATATAAGGATTGGGAAATTGTTCATGGGGCAAAGAGATATTCATGCCGATGGACTTGCCGCCGGCTCGTTGCGCGCCCCGATTGGCAGCTTCCATGATACCCGGACCGCCCCCAGTGCAGATAACAAAATTTTTTCCCTTGGGTTTAAGCTTAATCGCCCAGCGAGCCAGACGATAAGCTAATTCTTCGGCTTCCCAATAATAACGGTAAAGGGGATGAGTTTTATCTTCGGGCTCCACCCGGGCGGAACCAAGAAAAAGAATAGTGGTGTGCACTTTTTGTTTGGCTAACCGGGTTAAAGGCTCAAGATATTCACTTAGGATTCTTAAAACACGGGCTTCTTCAGAGGAAAGAAATTCAAGATTTTTATAAGCTTTCTGAGGAAAATAAATATGCTGCATCAGCCATTCTCCTTTATTAGTTTCACCTGATGAAAAGCAAATTCTAATTTATTTTCTTCTCCCTGGCAACCTCCGCCCCTGTCTGAATTAATTGAATATCTAACTGTTGTTTTCCTCCTTAGTCTTTTATCTTTTTTCTTTTCTATTGTTAGAGTGCTTTTTGACAGAACAAGGGGAAGTTCAGCTCCCACGCATATTGCTTTTTTTCTACCGGTAACATTAATTTTACTTTCCTCACTCCTCATTCCTTCTCCTCCTTTCTTCATTTTTGGTCCTTTTCTTTTTAATGCCCAGAAAACGGTGACAATTTACTTCCTCTGGATGGGGACCTTTTTGAAGAAAGTCTAGCTGGAGAGAGCGAAGCGGCTCTGATTTTTCTTAACCACCAGCGGCTAGGGGGGAAATTTAGCCTTATTCTTCAGGGCCATTTGGCTTTTGGCCAGGCTAACCTCATTACCTCCAGTTTTGACCTTAAAGGGGGAATATGTTAATTTTAAAAAGCCTCTTGGGCAGCTGGCAAAGGAAGTGGCAGATAAGAGAACCAACGAACTGCCTCCAATGTCCCCAGAGGCCCAGGAATTGGCTATCATCGTTGTTCCAAAAGCCACTGAAGGCTGATTACTTATTGATTAATTAGATTAAATTAACAAGAAAGGGAGGAGAAGGAGGAGGGTAGTTGGCTTTTTTCTTAGAAAATTAGGTCAACTAATTGATGGAGAGGGCAAATTATTAGCCTGGGGGCAGTGCTCATAAAAAAGTATTTAATTAAAAATAATTTAAATAAATTAAATGGTTGAGATGGACATCATGAATATCGAAACTTTAAAGAAAATGCGCTATCCTGGACGGTTAATTATTTTGGGTAAAGACCCTAAGGACCTCCATTATATTGTTATTTACGCCATTACGGGCCGGAGCCGAGGCTCGCAGGCCAGGCTGATTGAGGTGGAATCTTCCTCTCGCCAGACTACCGCCTGGGTGAAGCCGATCCCTGACCAGGAGGAAAATTTCAGCGAGCTTAATCTAAACTTATTGGTTTATCCTGCCTTGATTGTTAACCAAGGCGTGATTGTGAGTAATGGCCGGCACACGGAAGACATTTTCCGTCATTTTAAACCCAAAAAACCGGCAATTCAGACCTTAACCGACTCTCTTTTCAAATGGGAGTATGAGCCGGATGCGCCTCATTTTACTCCCCGCATCAGCGGTTGCATCACCCCCACCGGCAGTGCCGCCTTGGCTTTGGTTAAGAAGGCTCCCACCAGTGGAACTGCTCGTATTTACTTTGAGTTACCGCTTCTTCCCGGGAAAGGCTATTTGCTCTCCACTTACTCGGGAAAAGAAGAATCTCCTTTACCCTCTTTTCAGGGAGAGCCGCTGGTGGTGGAAATGGAGCGGCTGCTCAGTCCGGATAAAGCCGCCGAAATTATCTATAATTCTCTGGCTCCGCCCACTCCTGATGAGCCCGATTATCGAGTAGCCTGCTTAAGTCTTTTTGTGCCCATTAACAATTTCAGCGACCATCAATTAGTGGTCATCAACCGCCATGAACTGTGAGAGCCCCATAGGGAGAAGAAAAAGAAAGATGATGATATTAGAAAGAAATGGCCCTCCCGAAGACGCTTCTCGGTCTGCCCTAGAGGATGACTGCTGATGAATTTCAGTGAGCTCTGGCTTCCCTATCTCATCACCCATCTTTTGACTTTCGGCCTGATTTTCATCTGCTGGAAGCGGCCTAAAATAGCCAAAATTATCTGGGGAACGATTTTCTTCCTGGCCGGCGCCTTCAACTTATGGGGGGCGCTTCACCAACCGGAAAAATACATCCAGGGCTTTGGCCCCTCGGCCATAGGCTTTTATCAACGGTTTATCTATGGTCCTTTCAGCTCTCATCCAACTCTTTTTATCGGTTTGATTGCCCTGGGGCAGTTGCTGGTGGGTACCTTTCTATGGCTCAAGAGACCATATTTCTCTCTTGGTATCCTAGGCGGGGTTATTTTTCTGCTGGCCATTGCTCCTCTGGGTGTAGGTTCGGTTTTCCCGTCAACCATTTTCATGGCCGTCAGTCTTGTCCTCCTGGCTTTGAGATGGGAATGGATAACCTCAAATTGAGGTTTTGAATCCTCATTTTTACCCCAACTACCTGGCTCGAAAGAGCTTGGTTAGATTTCTTTCTCCAAAAAATTGAATTAATTGGCTCAAATTTGCCTGGTTTATTCAAGGTTATCTGAATTCTACTTGTTTCTTTTTTCTAGTAGCTTTTTTGTTTACAGTCAATAAAAAAGAGCTCTTTTCGCTCCATTTCCAGGAAGGAAGGCTCTGGACTTTTTATTGGACTTAAAGTTGCCCAGATTGGAGTAAATTCAAAGAGTTGCTTTAATTTGTGATTACAAATGGCGGAAAATGGAAGAGAGAGATGAAAGTAAATGATTGCTATTTTTTGATTAATTAGATTTAATAAAAGACAAAAAACGGAAAAATAAGGAGTGGCCTGATGAGTAAGATTGATAAAAGTGTCCGCCGGCAATACCGCACCAAAGTCAGCGAGGACTTTCCCGAAAAGATTCAATTTGGCCCTTGGGAGTTTCGCAAAAAAAGTTCTATGCGCTATGGCGAAAACCCGGGTTATCCGGCGGCTTTTTATCAGGAAGTGGGCGCCCGGGGCCCTAATATGGCTACCTTGGAGGTTCTCCAGGAAGGTACCAAGGGGTTAAGTTATATTAATGTGGCTGATATGGACCTCGGCCAGCGCCTTAACCGTAAGCTGACCCAAATTTTCAAGAATAAGAAAATATGTGTGTTGATTAAGCATGAGATGCCGGCCGGAGTGGCTCTGGCTGATGACGGAGTAACGGCTTTCACCCGAGCCTGGGGTTGTGACCCTCTGTCCAATTTCGGCAGCGTGGATGTCTTCAATTATCGGGTAGAGGCGGACCTGGCCCGAGTCATCATTGAAAAAGGCAGAAATGTAGAAGTTGTCTATGCACCAGACTTCAGTCCAGAGGCTCTGGAGATATTGCGGGAGAGGAAACCCCTCCGGGTGGTCAAAATGGGGGCACCTCTGGAGGCTGAGGCAGTGGATAACGGCTTGGAATTTAAACGGGTGGCCGGGGGGCTTCTTATTCAACAGCGCTTCGACTCGCGGATTGTTAGCCTGGCGGATATTGATGTTATTTCGGAGAAACAACCGACCCAAGAACAGAAGGAGGCGGCGCTTCTCGGCTGGAATGTGGCCTGTTTTACCCGTTCCAACGCCATTGTCTTGGCCAGTCGAGATAAAATCCACGGCATCGGCTCGGGTCAGCGCAGTCGGATAGATGCAGCTGAGGAGGCTATCCGCCTCTCTCGGCGGGGTTATGGGCCGGAGGGAACGATTATGGCCTCGGATGCTTTTATGCCCTTTTCTGATGTGGTGGAACTGGCGGCCGCCCAGGGCGTGGCTGGTGTTATTTATCCTTTAGGGTCAGTCCGCGATGAGGAAGTCCTGGCCCGGGCCAATGAGTTGGGTTTAATCATGATGGTTACCCGTCGGCCGGGAGAAACTGACTGTGAACGCGGTTTCCTCCATCGTTAGGAACGGAGACAGAGAAAAGACGGCTGGGCCAGACCGAACCAGCCAAAAATCTGGTCAAGATACAGTTAACCCTCAATCTTGGGAAATACTTTCGGGTCAAGGAGGGATTTTAATCTCGTCCTCAGAGTAGGGAAAGGTTCATTTTTCCTTTTGATGGAAAAAGGCCTAGAAGACCATCAATGACGGTTTGAGCGCAGAAAGAATCATTTTTCCCTTTTGAGCTTTTAAAACTCTTCATTTATTATTTATTTTCTTGACTTATCGAATTGGTTAACGTTAGGCTTTAAACAGAGGAATT
>QMPV01000164.1 GCA_003648765.1 Candidatus Aminicenantota bacterium | reverse complement strand
ACTTTTTCCCACCAGTCTGGTGTTGGATGAGGCCTGACTAATAAATCCACTAGCCTTTTAAAAACTTCAAAGGGAGACTTCAAAGAAGATAATCGATTCTTGGAGGCTTTTTGGAGAAAATAAAGACCGGTCAAAGGAGCCACATCAGGAGCAACCTCGGGGATTTCTCCATGGCTCCAGGTACCATAAATCATCCATTTCGATTGTTGGCGACGGAGAATAATCCGATCATCACACAGGATTTTCGCCTGAGGATAGGCCATAAAAAACTTAGTTATTGTTGATTTTCCCTGGCCAGACTGCCCAAGAAAAATCAGTCCTTTTCTTTCAAAAATTATTCCCGCTCCATGAAAATACGCCCCCTGAAGAGAAGGGAAGACCCGAGCTAATAACACTTGGTCTGTAGGAAAAGCGGTGAGGGCGGGGAGCCCTCCTCTTAAGAAGTTTTCTTCACTGCGGTGAAAGATATCTATCTGCCTGTAATCCGGCGAGACAATTGCCAGGAGATATAAATTCTTATGCTCCCAGGGCGAATAGCCAAAATAATACCACTTCTCACCTGACCAACGGATTAGCCATGGTGGAAACTCATAAACCTTTGGACCTACTTTTTCTTCAGTTATTTTAGGAAAACCGAAATGATGACGAATTACAACTCGTTCCTGACCTGGTTGGTGGACCATAAATTTCTTAAATTTAGGGACAAAAGTACTTTCCTGAAAGGGAAGATCAGCTTCCACCTGAATAGTTAATCCGCCTATTTGATAGTAGAGGCAATTCCTCTTTAACTCTTGGCTCATTAATTATTTTTCCCTCAATTAAATTCTTAGGTTGTTTAATAATTTACCACAATTCTCCCTAGTTGCCTAATAAATAGCTGACCTTTTCCCCCAGCCGGCCTATCTTCTATCCTGTTAGCCCGAGAGCCTATTCATTTATGGAGCCTGGGGCACCATGACTACCGACTAGGGGCTCAATATGATATCCCTGACAAATTTTTTTTCTTTTCTAATTAAACCGAATTATTCCCAAATTGAAAATCTTGAAGAAATTAAATTAAGAAAGAGGGGACTCTGGGCTCCTAAATGATGTATGACCCGAGAGAGACAATTAAGTAGTTTTGCCGCCCCAAGGAAGGAATTATCTGGGCTGTAATGAAGACCAGGCGCCCCTCGGATTTTACTCTGGTAATTTTAAACTTCGCAGTCTCTTCACCCCTTAAATATTGGGCTCGCATTAGGGGTTTAAACCACCCCTTCTGGAAAGATCCCCTACTTAGACTATCAATCAAGTGAAAGCAGGAACTCTCCAGAGTATTTCTCCAAGTCAATCAGAAGGCTGACTGGTCCGGCCCAGCAACTCTAACCAACTGCTCCCTCCAACATCCTTCTAACAAAAAAAATTTTTTAGTCTATAACATAGACTAAAATTTAATTATTACCATGAATCTGATTCTGGATAAATCTTAATTCCCTTCAGCTTTTTTCTCTAGAATAAAAGTGACGGGGCCATCATTAATCAAATCCACTTCCATTAGAGCTTGAAATTGGCCGGTTTGAACCTTTAATCCCCAAGCCCGCAAGTTTTCAATAAACTTTTCATATATTTGCCTGGCTCTTTCAGGTTTCTCAGCCCGGTCAAAACTAGGCCGTCGTCCTTTTTTGATTGAAGCCGCCAGAGTAAATTGGGACACAACTAAAACTTCTCGATTAAGATCAAGCAGAGAAAGGTTCATTTTACCCTGTTGATCAGGAAAAATCCTTAATTCAGCCACTTTGCGAGCTAAATAACTAATCACGGTTTCACTATCTCCCTTTTCTACTCCGAGCAACAGACAAACACCAGGACCAATTTGAGCGATCACCTTTTGATTAACTTTGACTGCGGCCTTTTTAACTCTTTGCAAGACAATCTTCATTGATTTTTCTCCTCACGAGGACGAAAGCGGCTGATAAACAAACTTAAAACACCTCGAAATTCATCTCTATTGTAAAACCATTGGCAAAGGCTATAAATCCCTACTCCAATCATAATTGCTCCAGCTAATAAACCAATTTTAGCCCAGGGAGTGGCTTGAGTAAAACCCACTAGATGGATGTAATAAAGAATCACGCCACCCATAATAAGGGCACTAAAAAGACATTTCGCTCCTGAAATCAAAACTTCTCTTTTAGGAATTAGACCAATCTTCCGTTCCAATAAGGCAAAGAGAAAGAAGAAATTAAAAGCCGAAGCCAGAGAAAGGGCTAGAGCCAGTCCCCCCACTCTCAGAGGTCTCATGAGAATAACAGCCAGCAGCAGATAACAAATCATTACCCAAAAAGCCACCACCACTGGTGTTTTGGTATCTTTAAGAGAATAAAAGGCGGGAGCCAGAATTTTTACTCCTGAAAGAAAAGGCAAACTCAAGGAAAAATACAAAAGACATTGAGCACTCATAGCTGTAGATTGGGTATTAAATAGACCCCTCTGAAAAAGCACTTCAATGATTTCTCTATTTAAAATCAAGAGGCCCACGGCAGCCGGTACCGTCACCATCAAGATTAATTTAAAGGAAAACTGCAAAGTCGATTTAATTGAGTCAATATCTCTATCGGCTGCGTATTCCGACAATGTGGGTAAAAGAGCAATGGATAAAGCTATGGAAAAGATGCCGAGAGTAAACTCCTGAACCCGGGAAGCAAAATACAAAGAGGCCACACTCCCTTCTTCTAATAAAGAAGCAATCATTCGACTTAAGGCAAAATTAATTTGGGAAATACCCACGCCAAAGATACCGGGAATCATTAATTTTCCTACTTTTCGCACCGCTGGATGGCGAAAAGAAAGCAAGGGAGTAAACCTCATCCCTTTTTTCCAGAGAAAGGGCAGCTGGAGCCCTAATTGTAACACTCCTCCCACCACTACTCCCCCGGCAAAAACATAGGCCGGCTCAGCCACCCGGCCAGCCAACCAGACTGCCGCCGTAATGATGGCCAAGTTAAAAAGAACGGGGGTTAAAGCGGGCACGAAAAATTTATGGAAAGAATTTAAGATGGCCATGGCCAAAGCAGCCAAGCTGATGAGAAAAATATAAGGAAACATAATCCGGGTAAGAGCCGTGGTCAACTCCCACTTGCCAGCCACATTTTTAAAACCAAAGCCAATTATCTTCACTAAAAAGGGAGAGACAATTATTCCGGCAACAGTAATAAAAGCCATGACCACCGTCAAATCATAAAAAAAGATATTAGCAAATCTCCATAACTCCTCTTTGGTTTTCTCCTTTTTTATTTGGGTGAAAACAGGGATAAAGGCAGCGGTCATAGCTCCTTCACCTGTCAGGCGGCGCAACAAATTAGGAATGACATAGGCGATAGTAAAGGCATCCATGCTTCGACTAGTCCCCATATAAAAAGCCTGGATAACGTCCCGCAAAAAACCAAATATTCGACTGAGGAAAGTAGGAAAAGCTACGGCTAGAGTGGACCGGACTAACCTGCGCCGAGGTAATTGCCTACTGAGAATTTTGTCCTCATTCATTGGGCTTTACCCCTTAAATTTCTCCTGACGAGTTGACATTTCTCCTCAGATAGCTTATCATAGCCTCCCTTTGAGGTGAAAAAAAATGGCGACTCATAAATCAGCTTTAAAAAAATGGCGACAAAGTCTCCGCCGTCGGGCTATTAATCGACGGAACAAATCCATTCTAAAATCCCAGATCAAAAAATTAAGAGCGGCCATCTCGGAAAAAAACTGGGAAGAAGCTCAACGCCTCCTCCCCCAAACATTCTCGATCATTGATCGCTGTGTCAAAAAAGGAACCATCCACGAAAATAAAGGAAACAGGCTTAAGTCTCGCTTAAGTCGCCAGGTAGAATTACTCAACCCCTCTCCTCCCCGTTAATCACTCCTTTCTTTTAGAACCCTTTTCAACCCCACCAACTATCTTGCCCCAGTAAAAAAAGAAATTTTCAAAAACAACCACACTCGGCAGATCTGTTGTTTTAATGGCCAGATCAACTTCTCTTATTTTTTGAAAAACAAGATCTATCTCACTTGGAGGCAAACGATCAACCAGGGAAAAAAACCTTTCGAATTTTGGCTGATAAAAAGAAAAATTTTCCTTTAGATATGGTTTAACTTGGCGAAAAACCTCTTTTTTTCCACCTCCTTCGTGGCGAAGCTGTTTAGCTAGAAAAATATCTCGAAAGAATCTTACCATCTGATGCAAAATATATTCCTCTTTAACTCCTTGGGCTAATAAACGATGACAAACAGAAATACAGTTGGCGACTTGACCTTTCTCCAAACATTCCTCCAAGGCCCAAGCATCCACTTCAGCTACCCACCCAGAGATCTGATTAATCTCCTCCAAGGAAATTCTCTTTTTATCCGCTGCAAATAAAGATATTTTTTTCACTTCCTGGTTAAGAAGAGCTAGATCAGGCCCTATTAATTCCAGAAGTCTCTCTAAAGCTGCTTCTTCAATCATTTGACCTTGAGAAGCAAATTTTTTCCGGACCCACTGTTTCTTTTCACCTAATGAAGCCTTCAACTCGATAAGTTTCACTTTACTAGGTGGAAAAGACTTAAAGAAACGCCAAAAGGCTGTTTTTCTTATAGTTTTCCCTTCTCCAAACATAATAATGACAATTACTGTGGCCGGAGTGGGAGAAGTTAGATAATTTTTAATTAGTTTT
>QMPV01000163.1 GCA_003648765.1 Candidatus Aminicenantota bacterium | reverse complement strand
TGTCACCAAGCACGATGGGCAATTATAAGGTGTCTTTTCGCCCAGTGTCTGAGATTCACCGGTTTAGTGGGTCACTCGGCTGTATATGGTGTCAGACACCCAAAATGTAGGTGTCTGACACCCAAAATGTTGATAACTTCCAATCAAATGAGCCATAGGGAGACTTGACGCTAGTTCCTCCCCGACTCCCCGAACATGGTTTGAGAAAGGTAAAGGCCTGACTCCAACTCAATATTACTAAGAACCTTGATCAACGGATTTACTTTTAATCGACTGGGCTTGACTTTTCGGCAGGCGGTTTATAGGATGAACGGGGAAAAGGGGAGAGATATTTTCTCCTTTTCACTTTAATGGGAGGAAGAAACTTTGGTTAAATGGGGCAAAATTATATTAATAATTTTAATTATTGACCTGGTGATAGTTGGAGGTTATCTAGGATTAAAATCCTTATCTAAAGGAGAGAAGATTTCCCCCACTGATTTTGAATGGATCACTATTGACGAAAGTTATACTCCGACTAATCAAATAGAGCAATTCATTCAAGAAGATGCTTTTAAGCAAGGGATTTTACCCGTTTATTTGCGCAATTATGACCAGAATGAGAAAGTCTTAAAGAAGTTCCGTGGCTCTCGCTTCGCTGGACCCAAGGAAGCGGAGTTGAATATGATGTTTCCTGGACTGGAAAATTGGTTGTTGGTCGAGATAAAATATAAAGTCAAACAGCCGCGGGAGAGAGAGATTGTCCGGGCAGTGTTGTATGTGATGGTTAAAGGAGAATGGTTGGTAGGAGATAGCGGTCGGATTATTTGGAAAAAATAATTTTAACAAAGTAATTCCTAAAATCGATATAATCTGAATTAATTCCCCGAGAGAAAGGAGACAGGCCAGTGAAAAGACGAATTAATCGGATTGCTGTGCTTACCCGGGATTGTTCCGGGGTGAACGCTGCTTTGCGGGCTGTGGTCCGCACAGCTGATTCTCTGGGGATTGAAGTCTGGGGAGTCATCCGGCATTATGAAGGCTTGATCAAAGGTGATTTTCGGCCTCTTTCTCGGATTGATGTCTCAGGCATTTTAAATAACGGCGGCACTATCCTGAAAACCTCGAGATGTCGCGATTTTATGACCCCCTCCGGTCAGAAAAAAGCTGTGGATCAAGTCAAACGTCATGAAATTGATGCCCTCATTGTCATCGGTGGTAATGGTTCACTGGCTGGAGCACATGTTTTGGCCAGCGAATACGATTTAAAAGTTGTTGGTGTTCCGGCCACCATTGATAATGACATCAACGGTGTAGAAATGAGTATCGGTGCAGATACGGCGGTTAATGTAGCTATGGAAGCCATTGATAAAATTCGAGATACGGCTTTTAGTCTCGAGAGAATTTTTGTAGTGGAAGTCATGGGCCGCAAGAGCGGTTTTATTGCTTCTCAAGTGGCTTTGGCCGGCGGTTGCGAAGAATTATTGATTCCTGAAGTAAAGGATGATTTTTCAAATCTTCTCGCTCATATTAAGGAGGGAAATAAACGAGGCAAGGTCAGCTGGATTATTGTAGTGGCTGAAGGCCGAGCCAAAGCCCATGAGATTGCCGAGAAGATTTCTGTGGCTACGGGTTTGGAGACTAGAGTGGCTGTTTTAGGACATATTCAACGAGGCGGCCGGCCGACGGCTTTTGACCGGATTTTGGCGGCCCGCTTGGGTAACTATGCAGTTCGGGTGTTGGTGGAGGGTGGCACAGATGTCTGTGTCCGGATGGAATGCGGGCAGTTGAGTATTCTTCCTCTGGAAGAGGCCATTCAGCCTAAAAGGTTTGATTTTGAAACTGAGGCGGCCTTAATTAAAATTTTGACTTAGGGAATAAATACATAGGGAATAAATAAAAAAGAATAAATAAGAAAAGTGAAAGGCGAGGAGAAATAAGAGAAACTAGAGAGGAGGAATAAGTTAAATGGAAGCTGACTCGGCAGAAGAGGCCATTAGAGAAGTAATTCAGTATTTAGATAATTTGAATATTACTTATACTCTCCATCACCATCCTCCGGTTTATACTGTGGCCGAGGCAGAGAAATTCTGGAAAAATATTCCCGGGGCTCATTGTAAAAATCTTTTCCTAAGAAACAAAAAAGGAAATCGCCATTATCTGGTGATTGCTTTGGGCCAGCGTCGAGTTGACTTGAAAAAATTAACTCGTCGTCTGGGAGAAGATCGATTGAGTTTCGCTTCCCCCAAAAGACTTCAGCGCTTTTTGGGACTTTCTCCTGGGGCGGTTTCTCCTTTTGGCCTACTCCATGACCAAGCTCACGAAGTCAGGGTGGTTGTGGATGAGGGCCTGAAGGAGGCTGAGTATTTAAGTTTTCATCCCAATGTAAACACAGCCACTTTGACCTTAACCCGTTCCGATTTTGAAAAGTTTCTAAATCATCTCCATTATCCTCTGAATTATATTTCTTTGGAGTAGAAATATTCTTGAAATTATGGCCAAGATGAAAGGCCAAAAGGGGTCCGGCCTTCCTATTGATTTTATTTAGGCGGTGATGGAAAATAACAGGAGAATCTAACGGCCCTGGTTATAAGCAATGAGTGATTTCGAGGATTATCACCGCTACCAAAAACATCTCCTCTTGCCCCAAATCGGTCGACGGGGACAGGCGAGGTTAAGAGAATCAGCGGCCGTGGTTATTGGCTGTGGAGGGTTGGGTTGTACTTTGGCGGTTTATCTGGTTCGCAGTGGTGTGGGACGGGTGGTTTTGGTGGATCGCGATTGTGTGGAGCTCGACAATCTCCACCGGCAGATTCTCTTTACTGAGGAAGATGTGGTTCAAGGACGACCCAAGGCGGTGGCCGCCGCCGAACATCTGCGGCGGGCCAATTCTGAAGTAGAGATTATTGCCCTGGTGGAAGATGTTTCGGGAGATAATGTGGAAGAAATAGTTCAGAAGGGCGATCTTGTTCTGGATGGAACTGATAATTTTGAGACCCGGTATTTACTCAATGATGCCTGTCTGAAACATCGTCTTCCTTGGATTTATGCCGGAGTGGTAGCTACTACCGGGATGGTGATGAGTATCATTCCCGGGAAAACCCCTTGTTTCCGCTGTTTTCTGCCCCAGCCTCCCGCTCCGGGTGAGGTGCCGACCTGTGAATCGGTGGGTGTTTGGGGCCCGCAAGTGGGGCTGATTGCCTCTTTCCAGGTTTCCGAAGGGTTAAAAATTCTTTTGGGTAGAGAAGATGATCTCCTGGCCGGGTTGGCCACTTTTGATATTTGGTCAGGCGAATGGGAGATATTTTCTGTTGAAAAAGATCCCGATTGTCCAGCCTGTAGTCAGGGTGATTATGAATATTTGAGAAAGGGTCTATTAAGGATGACTACCCTATGTGGTCAGGAGGCTATCCAGGTCCTACCCCAGCAGAAGAGGCAACTCGATCTGGCGGCTTTGGCGAAGCGCCTTCAAACTCAAGGAAAAGTGACTGTTAATGATTATCTAGTCAGGCTTCAAATGCCTCCTTATGAATTTTATGTTTTTCAAGATGGAAGAGCCATTGTTAAAGGAACTACTGAGGAGAAGACTGCCCGCCGCTTGCTGGCCAAGTATATCGGTTTGTAGATTTATATAAGTTTATAGAGAAAAAAATTTATTAATTTGATGACTGGGAGGTTCAGTTGAAGTTAGTCGGCTTTATCGGTTGGTCGGACTCAGGTAAGACCACAGTGATTGAAGGATTGGTTAAAGAGCTAAGGGGAAGAGGCTATCGGGTGGCTGTTCTTAAGCATTGTCCCCACGGCTTTGATTGGGATAAAAAGGGGACGGATTCGGCCCGGATTTGGGCGGCTGGGGCCCAAGGAGTGGCCCTTGTGGGTCCAGACCAAGTGGCTTTTCTGGAAAGAGTGGCTGAAGTGAACCTGAAACAGATAGCCGAGCTTTATTTTCCTGATTACGATTTTGTCTTGATTGAAGGAGGCAAAGAGGCCGTGGGTTTCAAAAAGATAATGGTGACTAAGGAAGAGCTGCCTCAAGATCTGCCTGTTTCCAGCGGTGAGTTGTTAGCTGTAATCAGTAATGAACCTCTTCATATAGATAAGCCGGTCTTTCGGTTTGATCAACTGATCGAGCTGGCGGATTTTCTCAGCCAGAGAGAAGACTTGGAAAGACCGGCAGTTGTTTTAAGTATCGAAGGTCGGCCCCTTCCTTTAAAGCCCTTCGTCCAAGAAATTCTCTCTGGGGCAGTCTGGGGGATAGTCAAAAAATTAAAAAAGTTGCCTGAGAGGCCCCGTTGGTTAAGACTTTATCTAAAAGGAGATCGCGAAGGAAAAAGTTAAAATAAAGGGAATCAGACCTGCTCTTTCACCTAAAGGAAAGCTCCTTGAGGAAAAATTTATTGGTGAGGTTGGGTAAAATTGGGCCTCTTTCTCTATTGTTTTAATTGACCCTCTCATTTGATCGGGAGGGGAACTGGCTAAGAAGAAGAGTTTTAGGCAGCAATGACTAAGAAATGACGAAAAAATATTGTTATTCAGAGATGAGACGTGAAGACCTCCCCTCTGCAAAGCCCTAACATGGCCCAGCTTCTGAGACTCAGTGCCCTAATTATCCTCGAAAGTGAAACATGAAGATTTACCCTCAATTTGCCAATTTACAGCAATTTTTGAGAAGATGCTTGACCTAAAAGAGTGTCTGACACCGTTCTCTATAGTGCTGGACGCTATCTGAATCTATATTTAACTCGGTGTCTG
>QMPV01000162.1 GCA_003648765.1 Candidatus Aminicenantota bacterium | reverse complement strand
TACCAAGGGGAAAAAGGAAAAGGGAAATGGAGAAGACTTGTTAAAGGAGAGATCAGTCCAATGAGAACCAAAATTTTCAGAACAATAAGAAGCAAAATCACCCAAGCCAGAGGCCAACTAAACAGCGGCTGCCAGAGTGCCCCCACCAAGATAAAAAGCACCACAAACATTGGTTTTTCTGTATTTAAGAGCAGAGGGTACAATTTCTCCTGACGGCGGGTCATATTAGAATAAGCAATGCCGAGAATCATGGTGGGGAAAAGTGGGGCTAGGCCCAGCGAGTCGGCTATCCCAGCGCATAAAAAGACCAACCCCAGAAGAAAAAGCAACATTTCTTCTTCACTTACTTTCTTGCGAGTTAAACGATGAAAAAGAAAAGCAATTAAAATTGGCAGGCTGATGCTTAAAGTAAAAATACAGAGTGGCCACCAGAAACAAGGCTGAGAACTTTCTTGATGCGGCGTAAAAAAGACCAAAAAAGCCAACCCTAAAATCCCCCAAAAACTGGTTACCGAGACAATAAATCGAGCCAGATACGAAGGCAATTCCTTTTTGTTGACCTGAAAAAGAATGACATCCAAAACAGTAGGCGAGGTTAAAGAAAAAAGTAAGGCTAAGGCAAAAGAAAAACTTAAGGCTTCCGGGAGATTTAACCCAATTACTCGACTCATAAGCAAATAAGCTAATCCAGAGATGGTGAGTAAAAAGATTAAAAAATAAAAGAAAGAAAAAGAAATGAACTTGCGCTGAAATCTTTGAAGATATTTTTTTTCAAATTGAAAGCCAAAAACAAAACCTACCCATCCCAAGCCGAGAATAAGCAAGGGGGAGAGATGTTCCAAGACTTCAGGGCTCAGGATATTTAATCCCTTGCTTCCCAAGGCAATACCCAGTAAAAGATAGATTAGGCCCGTATGAAAAATAAAGAAAAAAGGGGAAAAATTTTTCCGCCGAGTTAAAAACCTAGAGCCGAGGAAAGCAATTAGAATTAATAGACCAAAGGCAAAGAGGGCTTTCATGACTTAAATTTCTGGCTTTAGCCCTTCCACCCGATCCAGTTTAATGGTAAAGACGATACCTGTGCCCGGCTGGTTCAAATCCCCAATAATCTTTTTGATTAAAGCCAAGGCTTCAGATTCTTTCTCCTCTTTAATCACAGAAAAGATAGTTTTATTGTGAGGCCGGGCTCCAACAAACATAAATCTCAGTCCGGCAAATATAGGCACTTCTTCGGATAAGACATGGCCCATACCGATACTATCAATAATGGTGGCGCCAGAAATGCCTATATCAATGAAACCTTCAAGTATTTCTTCTAATTTTTCAACTTTATTCAGAATCAAAATCAATAATTTCATGCTAACTTTCTCTCCGCCTCTTCAACAACTCTTAAGGCCTCCTGGGGGGTAGAGACCTGCTTGAGTTGATTAACAAAATCAGTTTCTTTAATCAGGCGGCAGGCATGAGCTAATAGGCGAAGTTGCAGACCTGGATCATCTTTATTGCCTAGAATCAAGAGAAATACATAAGTCAAATGCCCTTCAGGATGACCAAAGTCGATACCCCGGGAATGAACGCCCAAAGCAATTATAGGTCGGGATAAGTCTGGCAGAAGAGCATGAGGCAGAGCAATCCCTTCAGCCAGGGCAGTACTACCTAGCTCTTCGCGTCTCCATAATTCCTGGAAAATTAATTTATTGTTGACAATAACTTTATTATTAACTAATTTGTCAATCATTTCTTGGAGTAAAGCAGGCTTAGTGGAGGCTTGAAGATTCAATAAAATCGCTTTGAGGGAGAGATACTTATCTAAATAGATACCTGGTTTTTTCATCCTAAAACTTCTCCTTTGAGCCTCATTTTTTACTCTGGGGATGTAAAATAATCTTCCCTTGGACACTTCTTTTAACCCGGGAAGCTGAAAATAATAAAGGATGATACTGACCTGTGGCCCAGAGCTCGGTTTGGTTATCATAAAATTTACTTAGAAAGTGACCACTATTGCCTGAAGAAAAAACAGCCACCGAATTATCCCAATTAGCTAGGTCAATCACTTGGCGGTAAGAAGGAGCCCATTGGGCACTCCAGGCCCGGCCAAAAGTGGCCTTAACAGTAAAAAGGTCTCCATCTAGGTAAACTTTTCTGGAATTGAAAAAAGACAAAATTCTTGATGCTCCCAAAGGATGATTCAAGGCCAACACATGCAACTCAGCCCAACGCCAGTTAACAGGTTCACCGAACTTTTTCTTGAGAAATAGATAAGCTTCTACTAAACTTTTTTCTACTAGTTCTACCGGTAAAATTTCCTGAGGATTTTGGCCCACCAAGCGATTAAACAAAACCTCTTTCCGACGAAAGAAACGATAGTAAAGAGGAAAATCCTCCCCCAGCAGACCACTATACAGATTTTTCCCCAGCTGAGTCAGGAAAACTTCAAAAAGAGCTGCTTCTCGGCCACTGTCAATTCGACCCTCCCAGTGGCGGAGGATTTCTTGAGCTTGTCGAGCTTCAGGTTGCCTAAAAGAACATTTCTGAATGTAGTTGGCTAATGATTGGGCCAAGAGATTTTGAACATCTTGTTGAATTAAACCTAAAGAGGAGACATCGTGTTTCTTTTTAGCTCGCAGGAGTGTTTCAATCCTTTGGGCACGAAAACTCACATCCCACTCTTCGCCCAAGTAATAAGGATAATTCCGTGGCGTTAAACGATTATTGGCCGTGACAATCAAACCGGAGGGTGGATTATAAATGGTCGGCTTGGCCTCTTCGGGAATTGTCCCCAGCCATTCTGTCCGTTTATCTTCCCGGGGAAGAATAAACAAGCCAGCCTCTGCCGACCGCCGCGGAATCTGCCCACTAAGGTAATAACCTATATTCCCGGCCTGATCGGCATAGACAAAATTTTGCGAGGGGGCACCAAATAGGCGGAGCGCCGCCTTAAACTCTGCCCAGTTGCGAGCCCGATTCACTCCATACAAGGCAGCAAAAGTGCGATCTCCTTCATAAATCACCCACCTCAAGGAAAGTGGTCGAGCCGAGGTAAAAAGCACTGGGGTAACTAGTGGCCCTTCTTCTGTCCAATCCACATAAAATTCCACGGGTTTTTTCCGGCCTCTAACCTGAATAAATTCTTGACGTCGTCGCAACGGCCGCCATTCATCACCTCGCCGATAATAACTCCCACTTTCATCCAAAATCTCAGCCGATAAATCTTGGACATCAACTCCTGAATTAGTCAACCCCCAAGCAATGTGTTGGTTGTGGCCAATAATTACCAGCGGCACACCGGGAAAACTAACTCCAATTGCCGCCCATTCTGGACAGAGCAAATGAATCTCATACCATACTGAAGGCAGCGAAATCCGTAAATGAGGGTCATTGGCCAAAAGAGGCTTTCCCGAAACAGTCCTCTCACCAGACAAAACCCAGTTGTTGCTGGCCCCAAGATTAAAATCGCGAAAATAAGAAGAAAGACTAGCGGAAACCACGTCTTCTGGAAAGGATTGAATACCTTCTTCCAATAGCTGGCGGGCCAGCAGAGGGCCTTTCTCCGCCAAAATTTTGCTCCGGAGGACCTCGCTGACAGCATCTTTACACAAACTCAAAGCCAGCAAAGTCTTTATAACTAAAGAATCTTCGACTCGCCAGGGTTGAGGGCGATAGCGAAGAAGGAGAAACTCTGGCTCTTCCCAGATTGAACTCCTATTTAACCAAGCATTAACCCCGCTACTATATTTCTCCAATAATTTTCTTTCCCAGGGAGAAAGAAGCTCTTTATCCCGAACTACTGCTTCTTTCAATCCCAAGTTACGCATAATCTTGTCTATCTCGATAGCTCTTGAACCAAGGATTTCAGCTAATCTGCCCTGGCCCAGTCGACGATTGAAATCCATCTGCCACATCCGATCCCGGGCCTGGATAAATCCACAAGCTAGAAAAAGGTCTTCTTCATTTTGGGCATAGAGATGAGTAACTCCGTAGTCATCAATATAAATCTCCACGGGTTCCCGGAGACCAGGCAGATAAAAATCATCTTTCAAAGCGGGCCGCGAACAATAAAAATCAAGCCAGATTAAACTAATTATCCCAAGGAGAAAAAAGACAAGACCTAAGCCAAACCAAACAATTATTCTTTTCATTTTTCCCCTGAAGAATTATTTTCGCCCAGAACACGATCGGCTCGGGCGATAATTTCACTCGGAAACTTGACTCCTTGGCGTTCAGCGTTGTCTAAATTTAAATAGAGAAGGACATGCTCCATGTATTGGAAAGGAATATTCTGAGGATCTTCCCCATGGATGATTCGTACTACCAACTGACCTGCTTGGTAACCCATTTCATAAAAATCCCAGCCCATAGCGGCACAGGCTCCCTGTTCAACAGTCAAAAGATTAGCGCCAAAAAGGGGAATCCGGTTCTCATTAGCTACCTGAGCCACCGCAGCAAAAGAAGCATTTAGAGTATTATCGGAGATAGGGAAAAGAACATCTATGTGCCGATTAACTAAAGTCTGAGCGGTAAAAAAGACCTCATGGACACTCTCGACAGGCAAAGCAATGACTTCAAAACCAAATTTTTCTGCTCCTTTTCTGACCAAATTTAAGTAATATTCTGAATTCAACTCAGCCGGTGTCCATAAAGTTCCCAATCGTTTCGCTTGCGGCACGACCTCTCGGATAAAAGCCAGATTCTGGTAAATTGGTCCCCGGGAAGAAACTCCAGTCACATTGGGC
>QMPV01000161.1 GCA_003648765.1 Candidatus Aminicenantota bacterium | reverse complement strand
TTGGTGACGGACACCGGGTTAAATCTCTGGCCTTTATATTCGCCTCTATTTTTAACGTACCAGGCCTTCACCTTTTATTTTTGAGTTAAAACGAAGGATAAGGAAGAAAATATCAGATAAGAGCAGGTGAATAATTTTTCTTAATGATGGTTTCTCCACCCAGGCGAAAGGTGAAAACTTGCCTCTCAGAGGAGACTAAAGCTGCCAGAAAAAACCTGACTCCACTTCACCCTCTTAGCTTGGAACGTGGTATTTCCTCTAATTATATTCTTAAGAAAAACCCCTCAGTAAAACACTCCCGATGGGTTAATCTAATTCCTTGAAAACTTTCTTAATCTTTTTAAAGGCCCAGTTTAAATCCTTTTCCTTAATAACTAAAGGTGGGGCAAAGCGAATTACATGCTCATGAGTTTCTTTACAGAGAAGGCCTTCTTCTTTTAAAGCCTCACAAAAACGACGGGCTCCGCCAGCTTCCGGATAAAGCTCAATCCCGATGAGTAAGCCCTTTCCCCTAACTTCTTTAATCCACCGACTCTTGATCGTCTTTAATTTTTCTAAGAAATAATTCCCGAGTTGGGCTGCATTGTCAATCAAATTTTCTTCTTGAATAACCCGCAACGACTCCCGCGCCACAGCACAGGCTAAGGGATTCCCACCGAAAGTAGAACCATGGGAACCAGGTGTAAACAAACCCAAAACTTCTCGATCAGACAGAACGGCTGAGACGGCATAGCAACCACCCCCCAAGGACTTCCCGATAACCACCACATCCGGCCGCACCTCTTCATACTCACAAGCCAGCCAGCGCCCCACCCGGCCCAAGCCTGTTTGAATTTCATCAGCAATAAAGAGGACATTATTTTTTTCACAAATTTCCTTCGCTCGGCGAAGATACCCTTCGGGAGGAATAATAATTCCAGCCTCAGCCTGGATGGGCTCGACCAGAAAAGCCGCTGTATTGGGAGTAATGGCTTTTTCCAGAGCTTCAATATCTCCATAGGGCACAGAAATAAATCCAGGAGTAAATGGGCCAAAATCACGCCGATATAAGGGTTCAGTGGAAAAACTAATAATGGTAATCGTCCGGCCATGGAAATTATTAGCACAAGTGATGACCTCGGCTTGATCTTCAGGCACTCCTTTTTTCTGATAAGCCCACATACGGGCGGCCTTAAGGGCTGTTTCTACCGCTTCGGCGCCTGAATTCATAGGTAAAACCATCTGGTAACCAGTGAGGTCACATAATTCTTTCGCCAGGAGTGGCCACTGATCATTGCGAAAAGCCCTGGAAGTCAGGGTCACTTTCTTGGCCTGCTCGATTAAAGCCTTGACAATTCTAGGATGACAATGCCCCTGATTAACCGCCGAATAAGCACTGAGAAAATCAAGATATTTATTGCCTTCCACATCCCAGACCCATATCCCCTTGGCTTTAGTGATAACCACATCGAGGGGATGATAATTATGGGCACCATAAATATCTTCCATATCAACAAAAAACTTGGTATTCATGGCCGTCGTCATTTTTGACTCCTTTTTTACTTATTTTTTGGGTGGCGGAGAGGGTGGGATTCGAACCCACGGTACGGCTTCTCGCCGTACACACGCTTTCCAAGCGTGCTCCTTAAGCCACTCGGACACCTCTCCACTCAATCAATGGGAAAGAGAGCTTAAATTACCAAAATTAACTGTCAAGGTCAATTGATGTTCTCGAAGTGAAAAAATATCCAAACCTGTAATAAACTTTCCTTTAAAAATCCTGTAATAATTTATTCTAATTTAAATTATAAAAGTCTCGGTCCCCTTGAAAAATAGTTTTTCTTTTGATTTTGGTAAATTTACGAGACCAAGTCTTTGTCACTAAAAAACTGCCTAATAAATTAACAATTTACCCAGACAATCTCTTTTTCCCTTGTGGTCAATCCTCGTCTTCAATTCATAAATTTTATTTTTTCCGGCTCTTTTAAACGGAAGGATGCTCTAAAAAGATTTATTTTAAACATTAAGAGTGACAATAAAAGATTAAGTGGCCCATCAGATGAAAATATTTATCATATCCTTGAGCATGGCTGCCGCAGCTCCTCGAGGGTCCGAACGACCTCCTATGACTGTTACCTGAGACATGGTGTCAGTAGTAAAACAAATGCCTTTTTCGGCTCCGCGGACGTAAAACAAAGGATGGGCAGAAGAAAGCACAGTCAATTTCACTTCTAAGATAAATTTATTCGGCTGGCGCTCAATTATTCCCAGTAATTTAAGAGCTTTTCCCTGCTGAACTATTGACTCCACCTCCTCCTGAGAAATCCCTGTCAAGCCTTCCCTCTGCACATCCTCAAGGCTCATCTCTAGGCCAAATATACTCCGGGCCAGCAATAATATTTTTACCGCTGTATCCCAACCAGCCACATCTCGGGTAGGGTCAGGTTCAGCAATCCCTTTCTGCTGGGCTTCCCGTAAAGCCTCCTCATAACTCAAGCCTGACTCCATTCGGGTCAGTAGATAATTAGTCGTACCATTTAAAATACCCTCTACTCTAATTATTTCTGTTCCCGCCAGAGCGGTTAAAGCCACATCTAAAGCGGGTAAAGCGGCGGCTGTGCAGGCACTATACTTTAAACCCAATCCACTGGTTCTGGCACTGGTCATTAATTCAGCAAAATGAGCAACTAATGGTCCCTTATCAGCCGTAACTACATGCCAGCCCTGAGCCAGAGCGTGGCGAAGATAGGCCAGGCCGGGTTCCCCAGTTTTCAAAGAAGAGACGGTAGCTAAAACTACTACTCCTGGCGCCAACTTCTCTAAGGGAAGGTCAAGAAAATTAAGCCCTGATTGCCAGAAAGTCTTAGATTCAAGTTGCTCATCAGGATAAAAAAAAGCCTCACGAGCTCTTTGTTTACTCCAAAAAGCTCCACCTGTTGAGCGAAAAATACCTTGGAGAAAAAAATCGAGGTTATATCTTTCTTGATAAAGCGACCTTTTCTCAATTAACAAATTTAAAAAAGCCTGACCAACTTGACCTTTACCCAGAAGGATAACCGGAATTTCTTTCATCCTAAAATTTTTCTCTATCTATTTTCTTAATCGCAGGCAATATCTGGCGGAGAGGGTGGGATTCGAACCCACGATCCCGCTGTCGCAGGATAGCGGTTTTCGAGACCGCCGCCTTAAACCACTCGGCCACCTCTCCAATCGTTCTAAAACTCTCTCCTAAAAAAATTAAATTTACCCACGCCGTTCCCGAAAAAAATTCTGTAAAATTTCAGCGCACTCTTGCTCCAAAAGACCACTTTCTATCTCCAACCGATGATTCATCTTTTCAAAAGGAAACTTCATTATTGAAGAAACAGCTCCTCCTTTAGGATCAGCCGCCCCATAGACCAGTCGTTTGATTCTGGCTTGGACCATAGCCCCCAGACACATGGGGCAAGGTTCTAGGGTAACATAAAGAGTCATTCCAGGCAGACGATAATTGCCTTTCTGTCGGCCAGCTGCCCGTAAGGCAACTATCTCAGCGTGGGCACTAGGGTCATGAAGCGAGAGGGATTGATTAAATCCCCGAGCGACAATCTGGCCTTGTTCATCAACAATCACCGCTCCCACTGGCACCTCACCTTTGGACCAAGCTTTTTGAGCCTCCTCCAGAGCTATTCGCATGAAGTTTACGTCCTCTCGCAGTTTCTCCTGGCCACTCATCTTCTGGATTTTAGCTTTTCCGGCTGTTCTTGACAAGACGTCTCTTTCTCTTTGGACAAGCTCTAGCTTTCTCCTCTTTTTGTCTACCCTACCTTTTTCCTAACCATATAGCCCCAAAAAGATTATGGAAAAATGATCTCGCTCAGCCGAAAGATGTTTAAAAGCTCTTTAAAACTTAACTAGTCACCGCCCACTCCTTATATTTGTCTTTAGGGCTCTATCTCTAAAATATTTTTCTTTTCCACTTTCTTGATTATTTCACTATAATTTTCTCTTCATAAGGAGAGAAGAATGGTTAAAACTGAGTGCCTTCTCTGTGGTCAAGAATTCCCTTTGAATTTACATCACCCTTTCTGCTCCCAATGTCACCAACCTCTTTTCTTGAAAACCTCTCTTCCCTTGAAAGATGACTTCTCTGATTCTGACTCTTTTTTGGAAAAACTTTTTCCTCCACCTTCAGGTCAGGTCTCCCTGGGCGAGGGCCAGACACCTCTCCTCAGGTTGGCTTCACTGGAAAAAAAACTCGGTTTCAACTCCCTTTGGGCTAAGAACGAAGGGCTCAATCCCACAGGAACCTTTAAAGACCGAGGCACTGTGCGGGCGGTGGAAGAGGCCTGTCGCCTGGGAATAAAAAAAATAGGCACGGTTTCGGTAGGTAATATGGCGGCTTCAACAGCCGCCTATGGAGCCCGAGCTGGTTTGGAAACCTATATTTTGGTCCGAGGAGATGTCGATCCTCAAAAATTGAAGCTTATTCAAACTTTTGATGCCTGCCTAATTCAAGTAAAAGGCGATTACGGGGAGCTCTTTGATAAAAGTTACGAACTCGGACAAACCTATGGAATCTACTTCATTAACTCGATTGACCCTCTCCGTTTGGCCGGTTATAAAACTATAGCCCGAGAAATCCTCCAACAACTTGCCCCCCTTTCACCCGAAGTAATTGTAGTACCCGTCAGTTCAGGGGGACATTTTTTAGGAATTTTCAAAGCCTTTCTCGAATTGGCCTCTCTTGATTTTCTCCCCCAACTACCTCTTTTTATTGGAGTGCAATC
>QMPV01000160.1 GCA_003648765.1 Candidatus Aminicenantota bacterium | reverse complement strand
TGTCCAGGCAAATTTAGCTGGGCGAACTCAAGAAATAGCTTCTGTTACCCAAGAAAAGCCAGCCAACTCTGTGGTTCAAGCTAAGCTCAAAGAAGATTCTGGACAGACTGCCAGCGGCTCAGTAGAATTAAAAGGGATGGGAACAATTAAATCTGTTACCTCTTCTGGGGAGGGACAAAGTAGGGGCCAAATCGAGGTTAAAACTCCTGTTCAAAATAAGAAGCCCCAGGGAACAAGTCAGCAATCTGTCGAGCCACTGGTTATTCCTTTGGAACCCGCTGGAGTTACCTTAAAAGAAGTAAATTCTTTGCGTGAGCAGGAAAAAGTTGCCTCATCTAAGCAAGATAAGCCCTCAAGAAATGAGGCCCAGCCTCAAGGGGGGCAAATGGTCAAGCCAGAAAAGGCCGCTGCCCAGAAAGGAGAGCAGAGTAAGCCGGTAAGCTCTGCTACCGCCCAACCAGCTAAAATTAATACCGGCGATCTGGTGCCTTTAAATCTAGTCGATAAACCTCCCCAAGTTATCGAAAAAGTTATGCCTAAGTATCCTCCACAAGCGCTTCGCTTTGGGGTAAAAGGCCAGGTAGTAGTTATGGCCCTTATTTCGGAAAACGGTTATGTTTTGGAAACCCGTCTTCTTCGGGGAATTGAAAAATCGTTTGGTTTGAATGAGGCCAGCCTGGAAGCCGTTATGAAGTGGCGTTTTAAGCCAGCTGAAAAAGACGGGGTTAAAGTAAAAGTATGGAAACCAATATCATTTGTTTTCCAGGGTAAAGACACCACTCAGGAGGAAAGCCCATGGAATTAAGTAAAGAACAACAAGAGCTCTATCAGAAAACGATGAAGGAAATTGAGAAGCAGCTCGCCTCCATTGATGAATATATTGAGGAAGAAATCAGAAAGTTAAAGGAGAGATTGAAAGAGGTCCAGGAGAAGAAAAAGGCCTTAAGAAGGACCTATCTGGGTTTGGCCAAGCTGTTAGGGGTGGAGATTGAGGATGAAGAGGAAGAGGAGAAGAATATCCACGAGGAAGTAAAATACAACCAGAAGCAAGCTTGATTTTAGGTCATCGTTTATTCTGAGAGGGGGGTTGTCTATTTAAATTATTTTTTAAAGAACGTCTTTATTTAATTTAATCGCCCTTTTTGCTTTGTCTGAACCAACCCACTTTTTCCATAGCGGAGAGGGTAATTTTGGAACTCGGGCCGTCTCCTCGGGCCACGAAGACACCGCATTGCCCCTTGACAGCCGCTTGAATTTCAGCCACATCTTTATGGGTGAAACCCGGGCATAAGAGAATGGAATGGAGACCTTCTTCCCTGGACAATTGCCGGACGACACTTAGAGCTTCTTCCTGATGGCGGACGACCTGGACAAAGAGCTGGTAAAGCTCCGTTTCAATTACACAGTGGTGGCGCTCTTTGTCTGCGTCAGGCGCATGGGAAAGAAATAACACTTTAAATTTCATGGCTCAGCCTCCCAAAAAGTTTTAGGGAAAGAAGTAAAATAGTCTACCATAATTTTAGAAGAAACTCATCTCGAGGGAAAATCCTGGCTGGATTGTGGCCCTCTAAATCAAATTAGCGATGAGATAGGCGACAACTTAGCCAGGTGGCCTCTGTAATTAGGAGGGTGTCAGACACCATGAAAAAAGTGTCAGACACCATGGAAAAAAGTGTCTGACACCATTGATCTGGTATTGACACCATTAGCCCTGTATCTGGGCCCAAATTTCCCAAATTTCTGGTTAATTTTAAGCGCCGTTTCTGTTAAATTTTAAGAAGTGAAGAACTATTATTAATTAAGGAGAAAAAGACATGAGAGGGAAAAAGTTTGGTTACAAAGTGATGGCCTTGTTTTTTTCAATTTTAATATTCAGCTGGGTGGGGCTTAAGGCTCAAACACGGCCGGTTGAACCAGTCAGATTGGAGAAATTGTCGGATAGAGTTTATCAAATTTTGGGTGGCCGCGGGGCCAACGGTGGTCTTTATATCGGTGATAATGGAGTGCTAGTCATCGACGCCAAGATGACCCAAGAGTCGGTGGAGGAGACTTTGGCGGCGATCAAAAAGATAACTGATAAGCCTTTAAAATATTTGATCAACACCCATAGTGACGGCGACCATGTCAATGGCAATAAGTTCTTTCCTCAGGAAGTCATTATTATCGCTCATGAGAATTGCCGCCGTGAGTTTTTCCATCCCCGGCGAGATGGTCAGCCCTCAGAGTGGCTCAAGCCGGAGTTAGCCCCCTATCTTCCTCAGCTCACTTTTCGCCATAAAATGGATATCTACTTGGGGTCAAAAAAGGTGGAATTATGGTATTTTGGAGTAGGGCATACCACTGGGGATATAGTTGTCTATTTCCCTGAAGAAAAAATAGCCTTTATTGGCGACCAGATTTTTATCGGTCGGCCCCAGCTGATTCATGCTTATAAAGGCGGCAACTCTTTTGCTCATGTCCAAACTCTAAGCAAAATGTTAGCCACTCTGGATGCGGAGTTGTTTTGCAGTGGGCATGCCGCCCCGGTGGACCGCCAGGCGATTAAAAATCATATTCAAGCCATGAAAAAGTTTCAGCAGAAAGTGGCGGCTTTAATTAAAAAAGGGTTGCCCTTGGAGGAAATTAAAAAGCAGTTTGCTGAAAACGAAGGCCGTCTGGTAGAAGTGGTCTTTCAGGAAATTAAAGCTCGGCAGAAGACTTAAGAGCCGGGTTGGGTCGGGGCAGTTTGGCTCCGACTTCTTTCAACCAGCGGCTTAAGAGAGCATCCAGTTCCTTAACTTTTTCCGGGTAGGTGGCGGCCAAGTCGGTGGTTTCCGATAAATCTTCCTTTAAATTAAAGAGTTCAAAAGTCGGGCCTTCGTATCGCTTGATAAGTTTCCACTCGCCGGCGCGGACAATACTGTAGGGCACCACGTCTTTCCCTCGGTAGTGAGGGAAATGCCAGAAGAGGGCTCTTTTTTTCAGTGGTTCTCCCCGGGTCAAAAGCGGCAGAAGACTGACGCCATCAATTACTCTGTCTGAGGGAAGTTCCACACCCACTGCTTCACAAATGGTGGGAAAATAGTCGATACTGGAGATAGGTATAGAACATTCCTGCCCAGCCGGAATTTTCCCCGGCCAGCGAATGATGACCGGTTCTCTGATGCCTCCCTCGTAAGGATAACCCTTGCCTGACCGTAAAGGCTTATTGCTGGTGATGGGAATTAAGCCGCCATTATCGGAAGTGAAAAAGACGATAGTTTTGTCGGTCAAGCCAGTTTCTTCCAGGACCTTCATGACCCGCCCCACGGCCTGGTCGACAGCCTCCACCATGGCGGCATATTTGGGGTTTTTCTGGTGCGTGGGCTCTTTCTGTTCATATTTAGCCACCAAGTCAGGGCGGCCCTCGATGGGAGTGTGCACTGCATAGTGAGCCAGGTAGAGGAAGAAAGGCTGGTCCTTGTGACGGCGGATAAATTTTACCGCCTCCTCAGCCAACCGGTCGGTCAAGTATTCACCTTTTTGACGAGGAGCCAGGGTGGGAATACAGCCCTGTTTCTGGTTGCAATAAGGATCAAAATAAGTCGGTGGTTGACCGAAATCGCAGCCGCCGATATTATAATCGAAACCTTGTTTGTCGGGGTACCAGTCATCAGCTCCCAGATGCCATTTGCCAATATGAGCGGTGACGTAACCGGCTTTTTTCAGCACTTCGGCTAAAGTAATTTCATCCAGCTCCATCCAGAGAGGATTGGGCGGACAGAGGAGTTTTTTCCCGGGAAGGGCAACATACTCAGTGGGATTCTTCTTGTCGGGAGGAATTTTGCCTCCTTGAAAACGGGCTCTGATCCAGTCGGTCAGACCCAGTCGGGCTGGATAACGACCGGTGAGAATCGAAGCTCGGGTGGGAGAACAGACCGCACAGGCGGCGTAACCGTCGGTGAACTTCATCCCTTCGCGGGCCAACTGGTCGATGTGAGGAGTTTCGTAGTAGCGGCTGCCGTAGCAGCCGACATCAGCCCAACCTAAATCATCGATGAGGATAAAAACAATATTAGGCTTTTCCGAAGAAATAGTTTTCCGAGAGGAATTACATCCCCAAAGAGAAGGGAGAGACAGGCCCAGCCCTGCCGCCCCCAAGGCCTTTAAAAAATCCCTTCTTGCCCAATATGTCTTAGCCATGGTTCCTTCCTTCAGAGCAAGCATACTTAGCCGGAGGAATAAAATCAAGAGGAAGGAGGGGAATTAGGTGTGCCTCTCGGAGCGGCCATTTAGGGAGTCAGATACTTCATTTTGTCCCTTGAAGCACAATTAGGATATTATGCAATAGAATGATGAGTTATTTTAGACAATCTTTATCCGACAGCAGTTATTATCAAAGGTGAAAGGTAAAGACCCGAGCCCAATAGTCAATTTGAAAAACAAATTATTCTGGTTGGCTATCAGACATCCTCCCGGAGCCGCAATTCTAAGTTTAGAGGAAGTTTAAAGTGGCGGCTCCATTTAAAAGCCTAGATTTTTCTGATGTTTTTTCTCTTGCCTTTCAACATAAATAAGTATTATTCGGCAAAAATTGGAAATGAATTGGTAAAAATAGTTAAAAATCGAGAAACTGTTCAGAGAAAATCACCTTGAGTGAATCCCTTCTTTAGTTTTTCCTAGCCGAAATTAAGACCGAGCCGGCCAAAGGAAAACGACGTTGGCGCTCTGCTTGAAGGCCATGGCGCCGAATAAAATCGGTTACCCCTCTTCTCCGAAGGAAATCCCGGCCGTTGTGGAAATGTTCC
>QMPV01000159.1 GCA_003648765.1 Candidatus Aminicenantota bacterium | reverse complement strand
AACTCCCGCGCCCAGCGCTTAATCTTATTTCGAACCACTGCCTTTCCGTGCTTTCTACTGACGACAACAGCCATTCTTGAATAATTTAAATTATTGGGAAGATAAAGAATCACAAAGTATCTTCCTTTATAACGATGGCCGTTTGAATAAATCCTTAGAAAATCTTTTTTCCGTCTGATCCTCTCCTGAGGACGCAGGGTTTCTGACATCAAACAGAAAGTCTAGTACGGCCCTTTTTCCGTCTGTTTTTAATGACGCGCTGGCCTCCTTTAGTGCGCATTCTGACCAGAAAGCCATGCGTTTTTTTTCTTTTGCGATTGTTCGGCTGGTATGTTCTCTTCATTGGAAAATTATCCCACGCTGAAACTTTGGAAGCCCTATGGTAATAAACTCCCGGCCATCTGTCAAGTTTAATCTGGACCATGAGTTGCCTTTATCCTCAAGAGAAGGGGCTTTTTGGCAGCATTTCCAAAACCGTGATGAAAAAATGGTGGCTGGCACCTTATTTTGGCCTGCGGCATTTTCAAGAAAACGGGCTAAGATAGAGCCTATCACCATTTTTCCCAGCCCCAGAAAAAATGAGAAAGAAATATTTTGTTGGCCTCCATTTCTTTCTTCTCCGCTAATATTTATAATTCAAGCTAATGGCTATGGGCCAAGCTATCACGGTTTGGGAAATGCTTTAGGGCTTTTTTTCTGATTTGACTTGGCAATATGGGGGGGGTATAATAAAAATAATGAGTGGTTTCAAGATTGGTGATAAGATTATTTATCCCAATCAAGGGGTGGGAGTTATCGAAGATATTCAAGTCGAAGATTGTTATGGTCAGGAATATGTGGTTTATCATGTCCGCATTTTAGCCAACAACACCTTAGTTTTAGTGCCTTCCACTAGCATAGAGGATATGGGAATTCGAAAGCCTATTTCAGAGGAAGCCATTGAGGAAATCTTTGAACTCTTAAAGAATGGACAGGTGGTGATAAATAATAACTGGAAGGGTCGTTACAAGGAGCATGCTGAGATGATGCAGAGTGGCGAGATTAAAAACGTAGCGCTGGTATTGAAAAATCTTTATCAGCTCAACCAGGTCAAACCTCTTTCTTTCCGGGAAAAGAAAATGATGGAAAAAGCTAAACAATTGTTGGTGACTGAATTGTCCGAAGTCGGGCATCTTCCTCCCGAAGAGGTAGAGAAGAAACTGATGGAGAATCTTGTTGCCGGCACCGAGAATCAGCCTCCCCACCTTGATTCATAATGCAATAAACTATAACTGATGCTGTTACCAGCTCTGTTACTTTTTTTCTTATTTTTGTGTTTAAGTGCTTTTTTTTCCTCCTCAGAAACAGCCTTTATCGCGGCTAACCCTTACAAACTAGATTATTTGAAACAGAAGGGTTCGCCTACCGCCCGTCTGATCTCTAGAATGGTGGAGAGGGTGGACCAACTTCTGGCGACTATTCTTATTGGTAATACTCTGGTTAATACAGCCGCGGCTTCGGTGGCGACTTTTATTTTTGTGACTTTGATGCCGGAGAGGAAAAACCAGGCCGTGCTCCTGGCGACAGTGACCACCACCGTGTTTATCCTGGTATTTTCTGAAATAACTCCAAAAACTTATGCTGCTCATCATCCCTTGGAATTAAGCCGCTATTTTGCCCGTCCCATTCGCTTGTTTATGTATCTTTTTTACCCCTTTGTTCAACTTTTTACCCAATTAACCCGAGTCTTTTTCCCGGCCGATCGAGGCCAAGAAAGACGGGAAATGAGCCCAGAAGAGATTAAAATCCTCCTGACTTCTGGAGTAAGCGGTCTTTCTACTTGGAGGAAAAAGGTGGTCACCGAAGCCCTCGACATCGGGCGGCGTTATGTCAAGGAAGTCATGGTTCCCCGGCCTCAGGTGAGAGCTGTCGAGATTAATTCTCCTTTGGAAGAATGGCTGAGGCTGGTCGAGGAGGAGGGCTATTCCCGTTTACCAGTTTATGAGAAGAGATTGGATAATATTATGGGAACGGTTCATGTTAAAGATTTAATCCCTTGGGTTTTGAAGAAGGAAAAGCCCTCGCTGCGCCAAATTATTCGACCACCTTACTATATTCCTGAATCGGCGACCTTGGAAAATGTTCTTCGGCAGATGCAAGCCACGAAAAATCATTTAATGTATATAGTTGACGAATACGGAAATTATGAAGGGATTGTCACCTTAGAGGATATTATCGAGGAAATCGTGGGTGAGATTCAAGATGAATACGATAAGGAGCTGGAAGAGCTTATCCAGGAGGAAGGTCAAGGTGTTTTTCTAGTTCGGGGACGCACCCCGATTAAAGAACTTAAACAAAGAGTGCCTATTGATATTCCTTATAAAGGATACTTTACCACTGTAGCCGGGTTTTTTCTTAGTGAATTTGGCCAAATTCCTCAAGAAGGAGATGAAATTATTTTCAGTGGGTACCGGATTACAGTAGTAAAAATGAGCGGCCGTCTTATCCAGTTATTGCGGTTCACCCCGGAAAAGCGTAACATTAAGAGTTCCGATGAGAGTGATCGCCACCAATAAGAAAGCCCTTTTTAACTATGAGATTCTGGAAACTTACGAAGCTGGTGTAGTGCTTACCGGCAGTGAGGTCAAGTCGATTCGGGAAGGGCGGGTGAGTTTAAAGGAAAGTTATGCTGAAATAAAGGATGGTGAAGTTTTTCTGGTCAATTGTCACATTAGTCCCTACCCCGCGGCTAATATTTTTAATCATGAACCCAAGCGCCGGCGGAAACTGTTACTTCATAAAAGAGAAATCAAGAGATTGTTGGGTCGAACCACGGAGAAAGGTTTTACCTTAGTCCCGACTAAGCTTTATCTCAATGACCGAGGAATAGTCAAAGTGGAATTAGCCTTGGCTAAAGGAAAGAAATCCTATCAGAAGCGAGAGGCCATTCGGGAACGGGATCGGGAACGAGAGATGAGAGCTGAACTCAAGAAATGGCGTTAAAGTATTCGGGCGGCGGATTGGTTTTAATCTCCCTTTAATTCTAGGTGCTCCTTATTATCGGCAAACTAATTCCACAATAAAGGGGGCGTGGTCGGAAGGTGTGGGGCGTCTTCGACGGCGCGGCCAGAGGTCAACATAACAGTCAGTGATCAATTGACAAAAGGCGGGTGTCCCCAGCAAATAATCCAAGCGCATTCCTTCATTGTGCCAAATAGCCCCGCCGATATAATCCCACCAGGTGAATTGCTGTTTTTCTGGATAAAGGTGGCGGAAAATATCGACCAAGCCCCAATCGAGAAGACGCCTCACCGCCTCTCTTTCTTCAGGAAGAGTGCCGATGGCCCCAGCTAATTCTTCTGGGGAGTAAACATCTAGATCAGTGAGAGCTACATTAAAGTCACCCACCACAGCCAGAGGTTGCTCTGGTGAGAAGGAATTCTGGATAAATTCGAGAAGATGCTGATACCAATTAAGTTTGTAGCGCCATTTTTGACTGCCGGGCTCTCCTCCCCGTGGGGCGTAAAGATTCACCAAGGTAAATTCAGGAAAAGTGGTCGTGATTAACCGACTTTCCCTATCCCACTCTTTCTGGCCAAAGCCTCGCTGGATAGAAAGAGGCCGGTTCCGGGAGCAGGTGGCCACACCGTTATAGGCTTTTTGTCCCCAAATGGCACAGAAATATCCTCTCTCCTCGAAAGGAGATAAAGGGAAATCGTCATGAGTAGCTTTTAATTCTTGAAAACAGATGATATCCAGGTCGTCTTGGCGATGAGTCAACCAATCCAGGATCAGAGACAACCGAGCTCGAATAGAATTAACATTAAAAGTGCCGATTCTTAGGGTGTTAGAGGGCATTATCCGGACTATTAGAAATTAATTTATAGGCCCATTTGATGGCTTCTTGCATACTGGTGGGGTCGGCCAAGCCTTGGCCGGCGATATCAAAAGCCGTGCCGTGGTCAGGAGAAGTCCGGATAAAGGGCAGCCCTAAGGTAATATTGACTCCCTCAGTGAAGGCCACTAATTTGAAAGCGATTAGTCCTTGGTCATGGTAGAGAGCAATGACCATAGTGTTTTCCTGATGTAAGGCTTGTCGACAGACTATGTCGGGTGGAAAGGGGCCTTCGAGAGGCAGGCCGGCTTTTTGGGCGACTTGAATAGCCGGAATTAATTCTTTGATTTCTTCCTCTCCGAGAAGGCCTTGTTCACCGGCATGAGGATTGAGTCCGGCCACTAGATATTTTTGGATAGGAAATTTAGTCTGGGAGATAGCCTGATGCAGCGTTTGGAAAAAGTTGATTAAATTTTCCCGGGTGATAAGAGGGGGAACCTGGTGAAGGGGAAGATGATGGGAAAACAAAGCCACTTTGAGTGGTTTTGACCAGAAAGACATAATAGCTTGGGGATAAAGATGGTTTAAGTATTCAGTATGGCCCCGCCAAGATATTTTAGCCAGTGACCAGGAATATTTCGAAATTGGTCCGGTGACCACCGCGTCCAGCTTGCCCTGGCGAGCCTGCTCTATGGCTTGAGTGAAAGCTCGGAAGGAGAAATCTCCATTGGCGGCACTAGGCTGGCCCAGAGAAATTTTGGTTTGAGGGGGTGAGACTGGGGTGAAGGTGATCTTCTGGGAGGTATTCGAAGGAGAGAGAAGAGGGTTTATATCCAGATTTAATTGATTTGACCAGAAATCGATTAATTCAGGGTAAGTAAAAATTATGTATTCAGCCGAGGGTAAAGAGGTGAGATTGAGAAGGGCCTTGAAAGTTACTTCCGGGCCAATCCCACCTGGGTCCCCCAGACAGAGGCCAATTCGGGGAAGCGACATTTTTT
>QMPV01000158.1 GCA_003648765.1 Candidatus Aminicenantota bacterium | reverse complement strand
TTTAAAAAGGGCCTCTTTGGTCTCCGGCTCCCGGCGTTGGCCCAACCAGAAAATGGCCTGCTGTTGGATTTTGGGGTTCTGGCTGTTTTGAGCCAGTTCGATCATCAGCGGCAGGACTCGTTTGTCATTAGATTGCGCCAGAATGAAAATGGCTCTTTCTCCCAGCCGTGAATCCGGCTGCCGCTTCAAGATTTTTACTAGAATGGGGAAGGCTCTTTCCGGGTCAATCTCCATCAAGGTATGGAGAGCCACCAGTTTAACTTCCAGCTCGGGATCCGAAGAGGAAGCGGCCGGAGTGGGTGGAACTGGAGGAGCAGGAGGGGGAGCCAGAATGTCTTTAAGTTCTGTTGATTTCTTCACCGATGGGATTTTCTTAATGTCTTTTCCAATTTTGGTTTTTTCGGGGGGAATTTTTTGACCTGCCGGGGAAGATGAAGGTTGAGTCAGAGGCGCTGTGGGTAAAGACTTAGGAGGAATTACTTCTTTTACCGATGCCTCCACTCCTTTCGCTACTCCACCTTCCACACCTTTTTCCACCCCTTTTTCTACGCCTTCACCAACCCCAACTGTCACCCCCTGGGCGACCCCTTCTACTCCTTGGACACCTTCTACGCCTTCTACACCTTCGCCCACGCCGGTGAGGACTTGGTTGAGAGTTTTATCCAGATAATCCAGGTATTCTAGATAACCACTTTCGCCCAGGCTGCGGGCTATTTTAATCTGCAGCAGCTGGGCGTCATCCACCCATTGGCTCTGGGGATAAAGTTGGGCCAGCTTTTTCAGCGTCTGAAAAGCTTCCATCTGGTATTTCACTGCCCGGGTGTATTCATCGATTGTCTCAGCCCATTTATTTAGAGAATAACCGAGCCAGTAGTAGGACTCATCAAGATAAGTGGAAGCCGCTTTCTCTTGTTGTTTCACCAACTGTTGAAAAGCCTTAATGGCTTCAGCCCATTTTTGTTGGTAGAGAGCTTCTTTAGCCTGTCGGTAGAGCTGTTGAAGAAGGGCTTTTTCATATTCATCGGCTTTTTTATCTTTGGTGGTTTGCTCTTGGACTTTTTTCTGGGGTGGGTCGGTCTGGATTGAAGCTGCTTTCCCTAGACAAATGTTTCCCAGAAGAGAGAGACCCAGCCAGCTGATAAGGCATATTTTTAAAAATCTAATTTTCATGGGTGCCTCCTTTAGAGTTGGCTTAAAATTTCCAGTTTAAAGAGGATATCTTTTTCCTGGAGAAAAGATTTGATTAATTGCCGATTAGCCGGGCGACTGGCACTCTGATTAGCCATTTCTCTTAAGATGAGGTCGAGGTCATCTAAGAGGGAAATGACTTCGGGAGAGGTTTCCCCCACAATCTCGCGGAGAAGATGGTTTTGGATGAGCAGACTCTGGAGAAGTTTCTTATTAACCGTCACTGTCTCTTGGCCTGACCCCTGGAGAGGGGAGTTTTCCCAGTCAATTAAGATGGGTTTAATCTCTTCCAAATAGTTTTTTAAAGCAATTCTTACTCCCTGTGGATCGAGTCCGGAAGAAGGGGTGACCGCGGGGCTTTTAGCCAGCCAGAAGTAACCTAATCCCAATCCGAGAAGAAAAATTACCAGCACCACTCCCAGCCCATAAACCCAGCGGGGTTGGAAAGACCGAACCGTTTTTACTTTTTGTCGAAGAGGTAACCGGCCGACAATAGAGGCCCAGTTCTTTTCCCAATCAATCTCCGGAAGGGGTGGAGTAGGCTTGTCGAAATTCACGGCTTCATAAATCTGCTGAGAGATCTTGAATTCCGCCTGACAGCGCTTACACTCGGAGAGATGCTTTTCCAGAGAGGCCTTTTCCTGGGGAGATAAGGCCTGGTAAAGATAGGGAATAATTTTTTTCTTAGCCTGATGACATCTCATAATTATTCTCCAGGAGATAATTTTTTAGATATTTCCTGATTCGACCGAAAGCCCGAAAAAGCATTCTTTTTACCGTTCCCTCGGAAACCCCCATATCCTCGGCAATTTCCCGAATGGTAAATCCTTGATAATGTCTGAGAATAAAGACCATTCTTTGCTTGGGGGGGAGCTTTTCCAGGAGGTTCTCAATTTTATCTTTGAGAGTCTGGAGTTGTCCTACTGATTCGGGATTGCCGCCTTTGAGGTCTCCGGCAGAGTTGGTGAGCTGATTTTGAGCCCAATTGGTTTCTTTTCTCTGGCGGGCTTGATAGTGACGCAAGAGGTCAAGGCAACAATTGATGCTGATTCGGGTCAGCCAGCTGGAGAAATTCATTCTATTCTTTACTTGAAAAGAGGGTAGGGCCTGATACGCCTTGATGAAAGTTTCCTGTAAAATGTCCTCAGCATCTTGAGTGTTTCTCAGGTAGGAGTAGGCGATAGACATGATTTTCTCTCGGTGGAGCTCGAAGAGGCGACGGAAAGCTTCCGTCTGGCCCTGTCGGGCGAGTTCAATCAATTTGGATTCCTCCATCCTCTTGTCATCATTATAACGGATTACCTGATAGTTGGGTTGACAAAAATTTGGGGGATCAGATGCTGTGCCGGGAGGCAGAGTACTTTGGTGTCAAGTGCTCTGGTGTCAGACACTGCTATTGTCAGACACTGGTGTTGTGTCAGACAATGGTATTGTGTGGAGTCAGATATTGTGCCTTGGTGTCAGACACTGGTACTTTAAACAATGGCACTGAATCCCCGGGTATCACTGAATCCCTGGGTGGCAGACACCAAAGTTGTGTCTAAGACTGAAGCTTTTCGGGTGTTTCTTACAAATAATTTCTGTCACCTAACTATTTGCAATATATCACTGACGGACTTCACAATTTTACTCCGCTTTCTTCAGCAGTTTTCAGCAGCTATAATTAGCTATAATTAAGATTAAATGTGAAATTTTAAGACTCGCCTTCTACCTTCCCTCTTTCTTTTATTATTTCCAGTATTTTTCGATCAAATACTTGTAGTCTTTCCCATGTTTGAGCCAATCGTAGTATTCCTCTTTAGATTTGAAAGGAGGAATGTGGTGGGGTTGAAGTTTAAGAGATGTTTTAACCAGAGGCGCCGGATTTTTAGGAATATACTGGCGGAGAGTTTGTTTGATGTTGTCATATTTGGGAATATTAGCCAAATTGGTCCATTCTTCTGGATCTTGACTATGGTCATATAGTTCTTCACTGTCATCAATATAAACTGTGTAGCGCCATCTTTCGGTACGGATAGAGAACTCACTGAAATCATACGTGGAAATGGCCGGATAAGGCCAGGGAGATTCCGAGTTTTTCAAGAGAGGGACCAGACTGCGGCCGTCGATATCAGGCCGGGGAGGCAATCCGCATAATTCCAAAAGCGTTGGGTAGATATCCTGAAGAGAAACAATCCGCTCACACCGGGTGCCTTTGGGGGTACCGTTGGGAAGCCCCGAGGCACCCTTTGGAACTTTGATCATCAACACCGATCTTAGCACATTTTCCCAGAGAGCAAATTTACGCCAATGCTCTTTTTCTCCTAATTGCCAGCCATGGTCTGACCAGATGATGACAATGGTATTATCAGCATAAGGGCTCTCTTCAAGGGCATCAAGGACTTTTCCCAGCATGGCATCAGCAAAGGCAATCGAAGCTAAATAACCCTGCACGGCATTTTTCCATTGTCCGGCCTGCACCACATGACGGTGGTAGTTACCTCCACGATGGGCGATATCAATAGCTCGTTCGTTGAGGTCATCAAGGTCGTTTTCCAGGATTCTGGGAAGCTTGACTGATTCTAATGGAAACATATCAAAATATTTCCGGGGGACATACCAGGGAAGGTGAGGTCGGTATATCCCACAGGCCAGAAAAAATGGTTTATCATGTTGGCGTCGGAGTTGCTTGCGGACATAAGTCACACTTTTATAGTCACCCATGACGGGGTCGTCAATATCCAGAGGTGCCCAGTCAAACATTTTATACATATTCTCAAACTCAGGCATGTTAATCGGTCTTTTCCCAGGAGGAAGATATTCATCAGGCATTTCTTTTTCGATCGACGGCCAATAGTCATCCCAACAGTTGGGGTCAATCATATGGTAATGAAATATTTTTCCGGCTCCGGTTGCGTAGTACCCATGTTGACGAAAATAGGCTCCCAAAGAAGTGTAATCGGTAATAATCTCCCGCCAATCCTGGTAGTTGGAGTAAACGCCAGAGCGATAGGGAGCAAGGCCGGTCATTATCGCTGTCCGCGAGGGATTGCAGGCTGGACTGGAACAATACGCATGCGTAAAAGTCACCCCTTCGCGAGCAAAACGGGCTAAATTAGGGGTTCTTGCCTGAGGATGTCCACCTAAAGGCTCTATCCAATCATTAAGGTCATCGATGGAGATAAAAAGAACATTCGGTTTTTGGAAAATTGGAGTCTCCCGCCTACAAGAAGGAAGCAGTAAGGCTAAACCACCGATACCTAGTGCCTGTATGAATTCCCGGCGGGGAATCTTCGACATCGGAGCCTCCTTATTTTGTAAATCTTAATTGTGTTTATAATTACTCAGAAAATTTTTCTTCAAGGTGAACTACTGTTGAATCTATATTGTTGAAAAATTTTATAAATTAAAAAAATACTTGTCAATAATAAATAAAAACGCAAGGAGCATTCATAAAAATGAAATATTTTAAATTCTATGAAGATAAAATTGATTTTGGATTGATTATTTGATATGAGATAAGTCAGTAAGAGACGAAAGGAGTGATAATGAGCTTTTATTTGTATCTTATTCTTGCTTATTTAATTGTGCTTAGTGGCTTAAATATTTATCGTGTCCGTCAAGTAAAGACCCAAGAGCAGTTTATGGTGGCTGGTCGTTCGGTTAAAACTTGGGTGATGGTTTTTACTTTGATTTGTACCTGGATTGGCTCGGGTACTTTTATTGCGGGGGC
>QMPV01000157.1 GCA_003648765.1 Candidatus Aminicenantota bacterium | reverse complement strand
GCGACCATTGGTGAGCCTCGGGTGGAAGATGTGGTCAAGAGATCGATTTTCTTCAAGAAACAAGTAATGAAGAAACTGATTATCCCCATTGATGCCGGTTATCGTTATCGGGTTGGGGAAATCAAGATAGAAGGAGCCAAGGTCTTTTCGGCGGCCGGTTTGCGGAAGATGATCAAGCTGAAACCGGGTCAATTATATAATACTAAGGTCCGGGAAAAAGCCGTGGAGGATATTGGAGAGCTTTACCGGGATTTTGGTTATCTTTATGCCCAGATAATGCCGGTTGAGAATCTCGACCCCAAAAGAAAACTGGTTAATGTTACCTTCAATATTTATGAAGGCGAGGTAGTTTATCTCCACCGTCTGGAGATAAGGGGCAATACCTATACCAAAGATAAGGTTATCCGGCGGGAGTTGCTACTGCGGGAAGGCGACCGATTCAGTTTGTCCCTTTTTAAAGATAGTTTGTTGCGGATGAAGCAATTGGGACTGGTGGAGCTGGAAAAAGATCCGGATATCAGGCCCAAGCCCGATGATCCCACCCAGATAGATGTGACTCTTTATGTTAAGGAGCTGCAGCGGAATAACATCCAATTCACCGCGGGCTATAGTGGTTATTACGGCACCTTTGTCGCCTTGAGTTATGAAACAGTTAATTTCATGGGCGCGGGTGAAAACCTTAATCTGATGTTCCAGTATGGAAAAAATCTTAAGAATTATTCCTTTGGTTTTACTGAGCCCTATATTTTCGACCGACCCATTTCCCTGGGATTCAGTATTTATGACCGGTTTATGATTTATCCGGGATTATTCAATCAAAAAACAAAAGGCATTAATCTTCAGTTTGCTGCCCGCGTCAAAGGGTACTGGCGCTTGAACCTGGTTTATGGTTTTGATTATATCAATGTTACCCTTCCTTCAGAAGAAGACCAATTTTACTTCTATGACCCCTATTTTTACGGTGGTTATTATTCGGGTTATCCCTATTACTATCCAGCCGGTTATATGTATGGACTGGGTCGTTATCACATGAGCAGTCTCTCGGGCACTATTTATCGCTCCACTGTGGACAGTCCTTTAACTCCCAGTCGGGGCACCATGTATCTGGCGGGAGTCAAATTTGCTGGTTCTTTCCTGGGCGGGGATATCAGTTTAGTCAAACCGCGTTTTGAATTTACCCATTACCAGCCTCTTTTCCGCAATCAAACTCTGGGACTCCATCTGGAGTATTCTTTTATTAGACGTATTGGTGATTCTCAAATTCCTTTCTGGGAACGATTCTTCCTCGGCGGAGAGATGTCCATCCGCGGCTATGACATTTATTCTATCGGTCCCCGGAGTGAATCGGGCTCTAATATCGGCGGCGAGAAGTCGATTGTTTTCAATGCTGAGTATATTTTTAAAGTTGGGGGACCATTGTATCTCATACTTTTCTACGACGTTGGCAATGCGTATGCCCCTAATCAGAAGATCAATATTCATAATCTGTATTCTTCAACCGGGCTGGAATTCAGGATTTTTGTACCGGCTTTGCGGGTGCCTTTTCGGTTGATTTTTGCTTATAATAATCCTAAACTACCGTATAGAGATTCTAATTTCCAATTCCGGTTTGCTATTGGAACAACTTTTTAAAGAATCAATCAAACTACAGAAAATTCCTTAAAGGAGGAGTGAGATGTTAGGAAGAAGTAGAAGCCAATTTATTTTACTCATCACGGCTCTTTTGCTTCTGGTTAGTTTTGGTTTTTCTCAACAGCAAAAACCGCTTAAAATCGGTATAGTCAATTCTCAGGCAGTCTTGGAGAAATCTATTGAAGGAAAGAGAGTGATGAATCAACTGAGCCAGAAAGACCAGGAGAATCAGAAGAAACTGGCTCAAATGGATGAAGAAATCCGTCAGCTGGAATCAAAGTTGAACACTCAACGGATGACTCTTTCCAGTGAAGCTCTGATGCAGTTGACTTCAGACCTGGAGAAGAAGAAAACAGCCCGGCAGCGTTTCGCCGAAGATTCTTACCGCGAGATCCAGGATTTGACCAATCGATTATTTAATAAAATTCAGCGGGAATTACTGCCTATTATTGAGCAGATTGGTAAGGATCTGGATCTGGATGTTATTTTTGATCTGAGAAACAGCGGGGCGATTTACTTCAACCCTAGAATTGATATTACTGAGGAAGTTATTAAAAGGTACGATGCCTCCAAAAAATCTGGCAAGTAATTCCCTGATTGATATTGAAAAAATAAAAGGGATTCTTCCCCATCGTTATCCCTTTCTTTTGGTTGACCGTGTTCTGGAGCTGAAGAAGGGTGAGTCTTTGGTGGCCATCAAGAATGTCACGGTCAATGAGCCTTTTTTTCAAGGGCATTTTCCTCAGTTGAAAATAATGCCCGGCGTATTAATTGTTGAGGCTTTGGCCCAGGCGGGGGGAATACTGGTTTATTATTCTCTGGATGAACCTGAGAATAAATTGTTGGTTTTAAGTAAAATCGAAAGAGCCAGATTCAGAAAGCCGGTCACACCTGGAGACCAATTGCGCCTGGAAGTCAAACTCTTGCGCTTGCGCCTCGGAGTTTGTCAGGTGGAAGGGAAGGCCTATGTTGGGGAAGAATTGGCGGTAGAAGGGGTGGTTACTGCTACGCTGGTTGATATGGGGAAATGAATGACCACGGATGAAGTTTCCATCCATCCAACCGCTGTCGTTCATCCTCAAGCTCAACTTGAGGCCGGTGTTTTTGTCGGGCCTTATTGTGTCATAGGTCCCGAGGTCAGGATAGGACGGGGGACTTATTTAGAGGCGAATGTTCATATTGTCGGCTGGACAACTATCGGCGAGGAATGTCGGTTTTCACCTTATTCCTCGGTGGGTACTGAACCTCAGGATGTAACCTATAAAGGTGAGAAGACTTTCGTGCACATCGGCCATCGGAATATTTTTCGAGAGTTTATCACCATTAATCGGGGGACGCCCAAAGGTGGAGGAGTAACCTCCATTGGTGATGATAACTATTTTATGGCTTATTCCCATATTGCTCATGATTGTCGGGTGGGTCATCGGACGGTTTTTATTAATGGGGCCACTTTAGCCGGTCATGTAGAGGTTGATGACTATGCCACCGTAGGCGCTTTCAGTGCCGTCCATCAATTTTGTCGAATCGGTAAGTATTCTTTTATCGGTGGATATTCAGTCATTACTCAAGATGTCTGCCCATATTTGCGGGTAGCTGGAAGTCGCCCCACTTTACTTTATGGAATTAATGCCATTGGCTTACGGCGGCACGGTTTCACGCGGGAACAAATTAAGACAATCAAAAAGATGATTAAATATCTTTTTTATTCTGAGTTGAATACCACCCAGGCTCTGGAGAAAATCGAGCAGGAGATCGAGCCCGGGCCGGAAAGAGAGGAGATTCTCAACTTTGTCAAAAGTTCCAAAAGGGGCCTGGTGAAAAAGGTTTCTGAGCCATGGACCGAAGACTAGGAGTAATTGCCGGCTCAGGAGAGATAGTTTCTTACCTGTTGGCCAAATTTCGGCGGGAAGGAGGGGCCCTTTACCTGGCCGCCATAGAGAACAACGCCTCAGAGAGAATTTTTTCTCAGGCGACTGAAGCTCGTTGGTTTAAACTGGCTGAGTTTTATGAAATTCTTGATTTCTTTAAGAAGCGGGGGGTGAAAGAAGTATTTATGGTGGGCAAAATCGACCCTCGACCGCTTTTTCAGGCAAGTCAGCCGAATACTTTGCTTGACCAACTGCTGGCTCAATTGCCGGATAGACATCCCCAGAGTTTAATTAAGCTGGTGTTTTCTTTTTTTGAAAACCAGGGAATAAAAGTAGGTGATGTGGCGCCCTATCTAAGGGATTTGTTTTTACCGGCTGGAGTTTTAACCCGCCGCTCACCGACATCTCAGGAAGAAAGGGATGCTGCTTGGGGATTTCCCCTGGCCAAAAAAATGGCTGATTTAGATATCGGTCAGACCATTGTGGTCAAGAACAGAGCTGTGGTCGCCGTAGAAGCTCTTGAGGGTACGGACAAGACCATTCTGAGAGCCGGTGATTTAGCCGGAGCAGGAACTGTGGTGGTCAAGGTAGGGCGCACTTCTCAGGATTATCGGATTGATCTACCGCTGGTGGGTTTATCCACCCTAAAAAGTATGAGTCGGGCGAGCGCCGGGGCTCTTTTTCTGGAAGCAGGCAAAGTCGGCTTTATTCAGGCGAAAGAAGCCATTGAGCTGGCTGATGAGCAGGGGATCGCCGTAAAAATTGTTTCACCTCTAAGTGGAGGAGATTGAAGATGGAAAGAGTTCGAGTCGGGATTATCGGTGTTGGTTATCTGGGTATGCAGCATGCCCGGATCCTCTCCTATTTGGAAGAGGCGGATTTAAAGGGAGTGGCTGATATTGATTTTAAACGAGCTATGCAGATCGGTAACCGCCACGGAGTGAACTATTATAAGAACTTTGAGCAAATGCTGGATGAGATAGATGCGGCTATTGTGGCCACACCTACTTCTGAACATTACGCTATTACTATGAAATTATTGAAAGCCGGGAAATCCGTGCTGGTTGAAAAACCGATTGCTGAGACCGTCGAGCAGGCCGAGGAAATGGTGGCTGAGGCAGAGAAACGAGGTATTATCCTTCAGGTGGGTCATCTGGAAAGATTTAATCCGGCGGTTGAGGCTATCGAGAGTCTTATCACCGAACCCAAGTTCATCGAGGTTCAACGCCTGGGGTCTTTTTCGGCCCGTTCGCTGGATATAGATGTGGTTCTCGACCTGATGATTCATGACCTGGATATTATCCTTTCTTTAATTAAAGATAAGGTCAAGACAATCCGTTCTTCGGGGATTCATGTCCTGTCCGATAAAATCGATATCGCCAATGCGCGCCTTGAATTTGAATCAGGCTGTGTGGCTAATTTAACCGCT
>QMPV01000156.1 GCA_003648765.1 Candidatus Aminicenantota bacterium | reverse complement strand
TACTCTTCTCGGGATTAAAAAAAGGAACAACCACCTGATGATCATTCTTAATGGTCACATCAAAATGATTTTCTCAAATTTCCGATATGAGGCGAGTTGAAATAGCCTGGGCTGGGCGCGCGGGGCACAGAGTTTTAAACAGAAAATGCTCTACGGCAAAAAGAGGTTAACTGACATTAAATCTTCCAATATAATGGACGATGGTTCAAAATATTGGACAATGGGATATTACTATGGACAAAAATCAAAGTATTTTATTTGCAACTAACACCCAGAAAGTCTTAGATTTTTTACTCGAGCGTCCAGGGAAAGAATTTGTGGAAAGAGAAATTCGTGAAGCTGTAGGCATTAGCAAGTCAGGAGTTAACTATGCATTAAGGGAGCTTGTCCGAGCAAATTTTATATTCAGGTATAAAAAGGGAAAAATATATTTATATTCTTTAAATAATAAAAATCCTGTGGTCAAGCAATTGAAAGTGTTAAAAACCATAATTTGTATTCAACCAATTCTTAAAAAATTAAAAAAACTATCTTCCAAAGTAATACTTTTTGGAAGTTCATCTCGAGGAGAAAACATTGAAGACAGCGATATAGATTTATTTGTAATAAGCAATATTAAAAAAGAAGAAATAGAAACTCAAATTAATAAATTAAAATCAAAAAGAAAACTACAATTAGTAGTTCGCACAGAATTAGGAGAAATTGAACTTAAAGACAACGACCCAACTTTTTATGACCAAATTCAGAAAGGAATTATTCTATGGCAAAGGGAATAAAAAATCCTGAATTTTTGGAATGTCTTAAGAGGAATAAAATAAGAAGGTTTTCTGAAGGTAAAGCCTTAGTCACAAAAGAATTTGATATAGCAGAAAAAGACTTGCTCGAGGCGAAAGAATCATTTGGAAGAAGAAGTACTCTCTCTCATGAACAAAAATCTGCCCGCACGAATTGAAATGACAGAGTAAAGAAGAAAATTTCACCAATGTTGTTTATAATTTTTAGAAAGCCGGGAATGAGAGCTCTTAATAAAATATTTTCGGTGGAAAAAAATAGTTTCCTGCTTTTATTTCTGATGGCTATCTTGACTCCAAATCTTTGTTTCACCTTTCAAAAAGTATCCACCAAAGTAAAAGTTTATGATGAAATTTTCTTCACCCAGGATGGGCTTCTCCCCTTGCCTAACAATGCAGTGGAATTGACCCGCGAGCTCACTATAAAGTCAAGCCACTTCCAATTTCCCTTAAAATTGGCTGTTGATGCCGAGGGCAACATCTATGCTTGTTGCGCAAAATCAGGGTTGGTCTTGAAATTCAATTCAAGGGGAGAATTTCTTTTGTCTCTGGGGCGAGACAAGAAAGGAAAAGAGTTGTGGCCATCACCTGCCGCCATCAAGGCGACCAAAAATCAGCTCATTATCTATGATAATGATCAGCAGCAGCTTATATTTGCTGATTTTCAGGGCGCTTATATCAAAAAGAAAAAGATGTCGGACTTCAGTGATTTTGCCCTAGGGAAAAATGGTTGTCTTTATGTGGCTCATCATATTCTGGGAAAAAACTCGCCGCTTATCACCGGTTACTTCTCTGAGAGGAAAAAAATTTCCTTTGGTCAACCGCTGCCCTTTCCCCACAGCCTCCCCCTATTGAATTCCCTCTCCTTGGCTTTGAACGAAAAGGATGAACTCTTTGTGGCATTTACTTATTTTCCCATCGTTCGTAAATATTCACCAGGAGGAAAACTTCTAGCCGAATATAGGATTAACTCTCCCCTCATGGAGGCCAAGGAAAAATATAATTTGAAATTAATAGGCGCAGGCATCGCCGATGTTAATAGACGCGTCGGCTATAAGCCAATAATAATCAGTGTCAAGACCTTCAAGGATAAAGTTTATTTGTTAAGCCACTATCCTTATCTGGAGATAACCGAAATTGATGGCCTAGGAAACTGCACCGCCGTTTACTGGATAGATATCAATGAGGCTTATACCAGCCATGACCTAGTAATCCAGGAGATTGATGGTGAGTTGAAATTTTATGTTTCGCACTCGTCTCCTCCTGATTATGAAATTGATGTGTTTAAAAAGAAAAATCACCGAGGGCACTCGCCGGAAGAAGAAATTGAAAGGTGGACTGAAGAAATAGCTTCATCTCCGGATTATTATGTGGCTTATATCAACAGAGGAGTGGCTAAACACCGCTTGGGTCGTTATCAAAGTGCTCTAGAGGATTTCTCAAGGGCCATTAGTTTAGCCCCGGATTCTTCTCTGGCTTATTACAACCGGGGTCTTTCCCGGAGTAAAATAGGGGATCTTGTCGGCGCCATAGCTGATTTCACTAAAGCCATCGAAATAGACCCCCAACAACCTCTGTACTTTTATAATCGAGGGATTGTCTTAGCCTTAAAAAAAGAATTTGCTAAAGCCATCAAAGATTTCCAAAAATGCTCTTCTTTAGACCAAAAAATGGCGGCTAAAGTTCAGGAAAAGATTAAATATTGCCGAGACCGATTGAAGAAATAGGAAATGCGAAGTTTTTTCTTTTCAATATAATCACTTCCCATGGAAAAAAATTTCATTAAGCAACTGGCCTGGCGGCTGAGCCAACCTAAACCCGGCCTTGGAGCTCAGCTAAAAATGATTACCCGACCGCGTTTGGGACACCAGGTCTACACTGAAGTGGAAGGCAAAAGCCAGCCGGCCGCGGTTCTCATTTTACTTTATCCCCGGGCGGACAGCTGGCATCTGGCTTTAACCCTCCGCACCGAAAAAGTCGAGGCTCATCGCTCCCAAATTTCACTCCCGGGGGGTCGCCAGGAAGAAGGCGAGAGTTTGGCTCAAACGGCCCTGCGGGAAACTCAAGAAGAGCTGGGCCTTGACCCTCAGAAAATAAACATCCTGGGACAATTGACCCCCCTTTATATTCCTACTTCCAATTACTGCCTTTACCCCTTTGTCGGAGTTCTTCGGGAACCCCCCCGGTTCCAGCCTTCGGCCCACGAAGTAGCTGAAGTCATTGAAGTCAGCCTGAGTCAACTTCTTCACCCCAGGGTTAAGCAAAGTGAATTCAGACAGATCCGGGGACGACGGATCTTAATTCCCTACTACCGAATCGGCCCGCATAAAATATGGGGCGCCACGGCCATGGTCCTGGCGGAGCTGGAAGAAATATTAAAAGATATTTTTTAAGGAATCAGGTCTGATTGACCTCCCTCAATTGGAAGTACCCTCTTTTGAGGCGGCAAGGGAAAGTTGTCTTATTTTTTTGATAATCAAGGCGGGCGGCTCTCTGTGGTCATTCCGGGACGAGCCCGGGTAAAGTTGGAGAGCCGTTCTAAATGAGGCTAATGCCTGCTGATATTGTTGGCGCCTCTCCAAAGCCAAACCCCGGTACCAGTAACCGAGGTAGGAATCCGGGGCCTCTCTAATCAATTCTTCAGCCGACTGGAGCAATTGTTCAGGACTAAGAAATAAATTAACCCGAGCCTGACGGAGAGCGGCCTCAAACTTGCTGGTCGGCCGGGGAGGAATAGTAATCGCGTTTGAGACAAGATGGTACTGGTTGATATCTAATCGGGCCACCAGGCGGCTCCGGGGAGGCAGGCAGGAGGAAGGGGAAACCAGGTAATACACCTGGTAAACTTTTCTCTCGGTAAACTCTAATCTCTCGGATTCAGGAGCCAGAAGCAAGCTGATGTTATCCCTGGCCAGAGAACTTAATTCTCCCTCGTCGGAGACCAATTGAAAGACGATTTTGTCGGTCCATAATTTTCGACTTATTTTCACCTCAATCGGTTCTATTCTTTCATTACTTTCCCCGGACAAAGCTCTTTGTTGGCAAGTCCGACTAAAAACCCGCAGCACGACCACCGAGGCTCCGGTCTCAACTCCGGGAATAAGCTCAAGAGAAATATTCAATGGAGAGGGAAGCCTGGGAGTAATCTCTTCTTCTTTCGAGGCCCGACGACACGAACCAAAAAAGCCAACCAGCATGACCAGGAGGGCCAAAGCCACGAGAATCTTTCTGCTTGTTTTTCCCTTCATCGGCTAATTGCCTCCGTAGTGAGCTCCCTTTAAATCCACCATTTTTCGACACTCTCCCTTGGTGGCCTCGCCGGCCACGGGATAAGGCCGGCCATTTTCCCATCTTCTGGGCGGGCTGTTTATGCCCGTTCCTTCTTTACTCGAGCAGTAAATAGTCCGGGAAGCCGCTCCTTCATCCTCAGGATAAAGATAAATCTTATTATCCCAGCCCAGATAATTGAGCGGAGGGGTATATCGCATGACACAACGGACATCTCCCGACCAGATGCCTCCGGGGAGGGCCGTGGCCCCTTCCCAATATAATAAAGCGATATCATTGCTTGAGTAATTTTCCAAATAATTTCTCAACTCCGGATTATTCTTAAGAATCGTACTCTCCTGACCATGATGGGGAATATTTATTCCATGACCCAGTTCATGGGCAATTGTTGCCTGAAGAACCTGTAGAAACGTCTTTTCTATAGCCGCATTGACCTCAATCGGAGCGGTGGAGATGGTCACATCATAATAAGTTCCCCCGAGAGGCCCGACAACCGTGCCTTCGGCCTGGGGGATATCCTCTCTATTTATTTCTTTCCAGTTATATATCTGGCTGGTTCTACCCATTACCTCCGAGGCGGCATCATTCCAAATAGAAAGGCAATCAATAGTTATCAGCCCCACTACGTTGGGACACCCAAGTCCTTCAGCCTGACCCAAGGCCCCTTCTACAAATCCTCCCCGCAGATGCAATCCCTTTTGCCCATCCTGTGATTCTAAGGTGCCGTAGCCGCGGTTAAAGTTTACATATCGTTCCTGGTCAAATTCGTTTTGATCGATGAGGTGAATGGAGAGCCCTAAGTCGGTAAAATAGCCTACTCCAAAGCCTAATTCATCATAAATAAAAATGTCTTTGTAAGTCGGGTCAGTATCTGTCCAGAAACCATTGACAAAAAACCCC
>QMPV01000155.1 GCA_003648765.1 Candidatus Aminicenantota bacterium | reverse complement strand
TTACCCTGATTCTTAAGGCCCTCCTTATTCAAAAAGGCCAGCCCTTGTCTGAGCTTCTTCAGGCAAAGTAGAGGGTGAAGATCGACCCCTCAAGGAGGGCTCTGGCTTGAGGTGCCCTCTGGTTTGATTTTTTCCTTGGCCCGTGTTAGGATTTAGACTCCGGGATTTAAAATGAATGAAGTTCAAGAACTGGCCAAATTAGAACTGGCAGATCTACCTCCTTTAACCCCAATTTTTTTTGATGACCTTCGGCATAATGTTTTAAAGAATCTTCATCTAGAACTTGGTTCGGGCCCGGTCTTATATTTGCTTTCACCTTCTTACACGGTGATCAACCCTACCCCTAATGAGACCATTACCGATTTCATTCAGCGCAAGGGCGGAGTTTTGAATTATCTAAAAGAATATATTGTCCGAAATCTAGCTGTCTATTCAGTTCTATTGGATGTGAATTCTTATTTTATTGAACAAAACAACTTTCTGGTTTTAGCTCGTCTGCGGGAGAGGGATTCCGAGGGAAAGAGATATGAAATAAAATTTTACACCCATTCTCCCCGGGAGCTTTTAACTAATTATTCAGACAAAATTTATATCGGTCGAGATTTTATTGATCTTTTCCAGTTCAGACGGAAATATCTAGGAGTCCGAGAGTTTATAAATTCTTTAAAAGATCAATATGAGAACTTGATTGACCGAGCCCAGGAAAAAATGCGTCATCCTCTTCGCTATAAATCATTTTTTCAAGAAATTAAAGAATATCTGAATGATTTGCTGAATGAAAGTCACAATATTCTTCAGTCATTGCCGCCTTATTTGGATTATGAAAAGTTAACCAGCAAAGATCTAGTCGAAATTAACGCTCAATATCGAAGTATCAAACATTATTTGATTGAATTGTATGATGAGGTCTGTGAGTTTGAAAATCTGCTTCATTTCCGCCGGGAAATAGATTTTGCCCGCTATGTGACTAAATATAAGAAAGATTTGGGTAATTTGATTGCTTTTTTTGAAATAAAGATTAACGGAGAACTTTGCAGCCGAATTTATGATCTGAAATCTTAGGCGGGAGTTTTCCCTTCAGCCAATTAATCGTCAGTCAATAATGCCTCAGGCAAAATCCCATTTTTGATTCCTAAACATAATTTGTGAAGGATGGCGGCCGGACCTTAACTTTTTCGATTTTCTTGAATTTCGTTTGAACGACCTGATTACTCTTTATATCTGCCCTCCAAAGAGGTTTGTTAGATAAAATTCAGCTCACAAAGGAGGAGATTTTTATTGTTTTCCCTTCTTGGGGCAAGAGATTAAATGACCAGAAGAGGTCCTTGAGTCAAAAGGTATCTCTTATCTTTCAATAAGCATTTTTCTTTGGTTAGGCCTATTTCTCAAGTTGTCGCGCTGTTGGTTCTTTTTCGATAATCTGAAAAGAGATTTACTTCACCTCTGGTTTGAATCTCAATAATTATCGGGGAGAGGGAGTTTTTATTTTTTGGGAGAGGGCGAAACGATCACCTTTTCGTAACTGGTTTTGATTTCTATTTTTTCTTTGTTTTTTTCTTGGAGGAAGGCCTCCAGATAGGAAGTTCCATTAGTAATTGATAATTGAGGAGGAAGGTCTAGTTTCCAGATGATTTGGCCGCCTTGGTTAATTATTCTTAAGGGCACTCGTAATTCTTCTGGCCAGACAAAAAAGATACGGGTGTAGTTTGCGTTGATTCTCAGGAGGCCTTTTATTTCTTGGGGAGCTAGGTAAATCGAGTTATGGGCCAGCTCAAGGTTTGTCTGTTGTTGGAAAGCTATCCGCCTCAGGTCAACGTCCCGATAGCTGGTCTCTAAATCCAAAGTATCTCCCTGAGCGTCTTGGATAGTGACCTCGAGATTTTTTCCGCGAATCTGGATATTCCCTTGGGAGTCAATAATTTTTAGCCCGCCGTAGGAGTTAAGAATCTCTAAGTTGCCCTGATTTTGAATTATTTGGATATTTGAATTTTTGGTATCAATCATAGCTCCTTGAATGTTGACCAAGGAGATGGGCTGATAAGAAGTTTCTATTTGACAGAAGTTGTGAAAATTCACACCTTTTACCTGGCTATGGTGAGCTTCAATAGTTATGGCTCCCTGGATGTCATCCAGGTAAAGAGGTCCATAACGGTGGTTAATTAAAACAGATTGGCCAATCTGTTTGACTTTGACCGAAGAATGGCGACTTTTTATAGTTAGTTTTTGGCCAATATTTTGGACGACTACCTGTTTATAAGAATTATTTATTTCCACCTCGCCGGCGATGTTAGTGGCTTCTACTGCGCCGTGAGGATTATTGACTATTGCCGCGGCCACATCTTCAATCCTGACCAAGCCATAAGAATTTTTAAGATTAACTTTAAGGAAGCGGGGAATAAGCAATTGGAAGTTTGTTTGGACCCGCGGGGCAGAAAATTCATCTCGGTTGCTGGTCACCAATAATTGCGAACCATTAATGGTGGCGAGGGGATGAAGTTGAAGAGCTATCTGTTGAGCCTCTTCCCGGGTTTTAGCTTTAATTATCTTGGTCAAATGGATGACCACTTTTTCCTCATCGGTGCCAATTAAGCTAATTTTGCCTCGGTAATTACTCAGGGCTAAGGTCTCAGGAAAAGGAGGATTAAGGCGAATCTCTTCACTGAATTCATACTCAGGAAAAGGGAAAATTGACCAGCTATCTAAATGGAGAGCCAAATCCAGTTGTCCTTTTTCGTAGAGAGAAAAAGCGATTCCTAGGAAGAGAATAAGTAAGAGAACCAATATTTCTCTTCCTCTCATTTCTGCTATTCTCCTTTTTCTTCAAAAGATGTGGTTAATTCTTTCTTTTTTCTCTTTTTTAATTCTTGCCAACCTAAATAGAGTTTTTGTGCTCCCCAAATGATTAAAATCAAGGGCCATAGCTGGGCCAGGATGCGCCAAACATTTATATCTAGATTATAGAGAAGAAAAATTAAACCGATGACCACGAGGATAATTCCCCAGATGAAAGCTTCGTTGCTTCGATGCTGAGTCATTATTCCTCCTTTTTTCGGAGAGATTCATATAACATTTTGACTCCAATGGCGATAACTAGAAGAGGCCAGAAATCAAAGATAAGACTGTAACTGATAAGATCGAAGTTAGCCAAGAGAAAGAGTATTCCGAGGATGATAAGGAGAATGCCCCAGAAGATAGATCCAGTAGGAATGGTCTGGGGAATTTTTTCTTCAGGGGGAATCTCTCCGTTGATTACTAAGCGGTTGATGGCTTTAGCGGTTTGGACAGATTCAATGACTTGAAAAAAGTAGAAACCGGCCAAGAGAATCGCAATAAAGGGTTGAGCCTGGGATTCAGCTTGTAAACTGATTAGTCCGGCGAAAATAATGATGTAAAGAATTCCTTTGAGATATTGACGATTATAGAGGGCTCCTGTGCCGGGGAAGATGAAGGCCAAAAATCCGGCCAAGAAAGGTGATTTTAATGATCTTGGAGTCATCGGTCTTTGTATTTGTTGTTCGGTCATATTTGCCTCCTAATATCTATCTAAGAAACAAAGTCAATCTTTTGGTTTTTCTTCTTTTAAGCTCTGAATGGGGATTTTGAGGGAATCACCGACTTTTTCCAGGTTGACAGTGAGGTATTCGGCTTTGGTCACCAGCCGGGAAATTCGGTGGTAACCCAGGTGGAATTGTTGATTTAGATAATTGACCAGAGCTTGCCGGTTGGGCATCAGTGAATAGAAGGAAATAGCCAAAAGCAGAGAAGCCAAGGCGGCTGTAAGTTGCTGGGGAAGAGGATGACTCAAGAGACGATGCCAGGAAAACCGCCGTCTTTTCTGGGTGGCTGGGAGCTGATAAAGATTTTCCACCAAAGAAGGAGGTATAGTAATTTGAGGCATTTTCTGAAGAGATAATCTGACCTCCTGGAGGGCCAGGAAAAGCTGTCGACAGTTTGAACACTGCTGAAGATGTTTTTCTATGGCCTCAGCTTCGGGCGGGTTTAAATATCCCTCCAAGTAGTCATTTAATTTTTCTTCTATCTGTTGACACCTCATGGGAGTCCTCCTTTTTCTGGCCGACGGTCAGCCAAAAGTCTGGCTAGCTGCAATCGTCCTCGGTTGATTCGGGATTTAACTGTGCCCACCGGAATGTTCAATATTTCCGCCACTTCCTCGTAGGTTTTTCCCAAAATATCAAAGAGAATAATACTCAGTCTGACTTCTGGACTTAATTGGTCCAAAGCCTGCCAGACAAGAGTTTGAACTTCCTTACGAGCTAGATTGTTTTCTGGACTTAACTCACTGGCTTCAGTCAGCAAATTTTCATCTAATTCCTGTCGCATTGATTTAGCTTTTTTCTCCCGTCGGTAGCGATCAATTAAATGATTTCTGGCTAGGGTCAACAGCCAGGCGGTGAAATTCATTTCTTCTTTATATTTCTTGATAGAGGAAAATAGTTTGAGAAAAATCTCCTGGGTTAGGTCCTCGGCTTCTTCACGAGTACCAGTAAAGTGATAAGCAAGGTTAAAGATTTGCGGAGCATAGGTGTTGACCATCATTTTCCAAGCACTTTCGTCGCCTTGGAGACAAAGCGAAATAAGTTTTGCTGTTTCCAATTTTTCACATTTTAATTAACGAGAGTGGCGGAAAAATAGTTCGCTTTAATGAACTACTATTTTCCCCATTTTCCAAGCCAAATATACTTCATTCTTCTTCAAAATTAAAGACTCATCTTTCCTGCTTCCTCCGCTAGAGCTGCGACCTGTGGGCTTAATCCCTTGGAGTCGGGGCTTTGCTTTTCACCAGTCCTCGCTTAAGCAAGAGCTGGTCGTCATTGAGGTGGTGGTCATTGAAGGAGTCGGTCTTCGATTTTCACTTTAAGCCTGGTAGGCCTTTGACTAGCCTGCCATGGGGCTTTTTCTAGGCAATAAAAAGTCAGGTTTACATTGGAGTCAGAGATAAAGAAGGAGGAGAAAAAGCTTAAAAAAGTCTATAAGAGCGAATGAATAATTTTTCTATTGGCTAATTTTCAATCAAAGGTGCCAGGTGAAGACGTGGCTCCAATTCAAT
>QMPV01000154.1 GCA_003648765.1 Candidatus Aminicenantota bacterium | reverse complement strand
TTATTGAACTTTTTGGCCACTTCTCCAATTTTTCCTCTTCTATGAAGACTGGAATATCTTTTGTTACTAAATAAAAAGGTCTCGTTCGTTAAAAATAGAAGCGAATATAAAAGCCAGAGATTTAACCCAGTGCCCGACACCAAACACAATTTCTAAACCAGTGTCCGACACCAAGCCCAATTGGCAATTATACAGTGTCTTTTTGCCCCCTCTCTAACACGCCCACATTAGGGTCTCACAGGTGGATGGTGTCTGACACCCGTGCACCGTGCACCATGTAGGGTGTCAAACACCCAAAAATTATGCGACACAAATTCTGGTTACATGTCTACGAAACGGTCTCTGTCTATCTACGAGACGGTGTCTGACACCAAAATGTTGGACTCAGTATCTGACCCGCTGATGATTTACACCAAGCAAAAAGCCACCCCCGACTCAACCACCTCGAGATAGCCAGTATTACCTGAACTAATCTTGGAATTTATCCCCCTGATTCCAAATAAATCTGCCTCTATCTAATTAATCCCAAACCTGGCTTACTTCCCTAAATAATTCCTCTAGTTAGAAAAAATGGCGCGCCTGGGAGGACTCGAACCCCCGACCCGCTGCTTAGAAGGCAGCTGCTCTATCCAACTGAGCTACAGGCGCGCTGTCCTTCTGGCTAATTAATTCAATCAAGCTTTCCTGTTAGAACAATCGGGGAGACCGGATTTGAACCGATGACCTCCTGCTCCCAAGGCAGGCGCGCTAACCAGGCTGCGCTACTCCCCGCCCGCCAAAGAACCTTGAATTAATCTGCTTCAACCCGTGTCTTCAGGCTGAAAAATGTTAGCAAATGGCCTATTTTTTGTCAATTTAAGAGAACGAAAGTCAGCGCCGTTTCAGAGCCTTTTCGATCTCCTGGACAGCCAGCTTAACCATCACCGGACGACCATGAGGACAAAGGGAGGGGTTGGCTGTTTTTAACAATTCTTCGACCAAATATTTCATCCGCGAGAAAGAAAGTCTCTCCCCGGCTTTAATGGCGGTCCGACAGGCCAAGGTGGCTAAAATCGCCTTAAACTTTTCTTGAGTTTTCTCCGCCCGCCATTCTTCAAGAATAGCCTCTAGCACATTTTTGGCTTCTTCTTCAGCCAAAATATCAGGAAATTCTTGCAGAGCGTAAGTCCGGCCACCCATTGGTTCTAAACGAAAACCAGCCTGTTGCAAAAGCGACTGAGCCTCCTCCAGTTTTACCTCCTGATCAGGTGAAAGTTCAATAACTAGAGGAAATAGGGGGCTTTTCCGAGGAAACTCCTTTTTTTGATAGAGTTCTAAGTAACGTTCAAACAACACTCGTTCATGGGCATTATGCTGGTCGATAATCAATAACCCCTCTGGGGTAGTGGCTATAATATATAACCCCAAGAACTGACCAAGGACAACAATTGATTGTTCTTCTGGCTGCTGCGTTTCTCCCTGGAAAATACTTCTGACTTCACCATCTCTTGCCTCAAATAGAACCTCACTTGTTTCCCGGATAACCCGTTCCTCTTTTTCTTGGGAATAACGCCTGTCCTTTAAGGTAGGGCTGAAGGGAGATTCTTTATTCATGCTCGTTGAAGTAATAGGTTTCACTCCCATTGTCTGTTGAAGAATATCTGTTACTGCCAAACGAATAATCCGGAATATTTCTTGGGGTTGTTTGAATCTTACCTCAGCTTTGGCAGGATGGACATTAACATCTACCTCTTCCGGAGGAAGTTCCAAAAAAAGCCACGCCTCTGGATGCTGACCCTTCTCCAACCAGCCTTGATAACTCTGTTCTAAGGCGGTCAGAACCAGCTTATCTCCAACCCACCGGTGGTTGATATAACAAAATTGTCTAGAGCGATCTCTTCGACCGGCGGGGGGCCGCGAGAGAAATCCCCAAAGGTGGTACTTGTTCTTTCGAAAATCAACCTCGACCAATCTCTCAACAAGCTCTGGGCCATAAATCTGAAACAATCTTTCTCTTAATGATCTCACCGGAGGATAATTAAAAATTTCTCGCGAACCATGCCGAAGAGTAAAACGGACTTGGGGAAAAGCCTGGGCATAAGAAAGTAAAAGACGAGTAATACGAGTTAGCTCAGTGGTCTCACTCCGAAGAAATTTTCGTCTGACCGGCAAATTATAGAAAAGATCCCGAACTTCGATTATTGTCCCTCGGGGACAGGCGGCCTCTTCAAAGCGGATCACCCTCTCTCCCTCCCGTTCAACTAAAGTTCCTCGCTGACCATCGGGTGAAGTTTTTAATTTTACTCGGGCCACCGCCGCTATACTGGGCAAGGCTTCTCCCCGGAAACCAAGGGTGGTAATTCTCGCTAGATCATCTTCGCTCGTGATTTTACTGGTTGAATGCCGCTCAAAACACAGGCGAGCCTCCTCGGCGGTCATCCCTTGCCCATCATCGCTGACTCGAATGAAAAGTCGGCCTCCCCGGTCTAGTTCGACTTTTATTTCCCGGGCACCGGCATCCAAGGAGTTCTCGACCAATTCCTTGACTACTGAAAGAGGTCGCTCAATTACTTCTCCGGCGGCAATCTTACTGGCTACTTCCGGAGGGAGAATGTGGATACGACCCATAACTGACTTTCTTCCTTCTCTTAGAAACTTATCTTAGAAAACCAATCAATTCGCCTTTGGTGGCTACTCTGGTCACCCCAGTTATTTTTACTAAAATCTTCTCGCCTGGGTGCAGATTTAATGAAGAGGGCTCCAGTTTTAATTTAATATAATTTGAAGTCAACGCCTCAAAAAACTCTCTCTTTTTCTGAATAACAATAGCCTCCATTTCTTGCGTAATAAATTTAGAGCGGAAATAAAAATTTTTCTCTTCCGAAAGAAGACGCAATTGTTTAGTTCGTTTCTTTTTTACATCTTCGGGTATTTGAGGCCATTGAGCCGCTACTGTACCTGGTCGGGGCGAATAGCTAAAGACATGAAAATATGTTAAAGGAGATTGCTTCAGAAATTTCCAAGTCTGATTAAACTCGGCTTCACTTTCACCGGGAAACCCAACCAAGATATCGGCTCCTAAAGCCGCTTCTGGTCGGACTCGAACAAATTCCTCTAATACTTGAAGATATCGATCGGGGGGAGTTCTTCGTCCCATTCTTTTCAACACCGAAGGAGAACCGCTCTGTAATGAAAAATGGAAATGAGGACAGATATAAGCACTGGTGGTAAGATAACTAATGGTTTCTTCATCTAAAAATTGAATATCCAAAGTCCCTAATCTTAACCTAATATTTTTGTCATGGAGTCTTTTTTCGATTTTCAACAATAAGCTCAAAAGATTCTCTTGGGGTTGCAAATCGCGGCCATATAATCCCAAATGGACTCCTGAAAGAACTATTTCTTTGAAACCTTGAGCCACCAATTCTTCCATCCGAGTCATAATTTCTTCTGGGGGGAAACTCACGCTTTTACCTCTAACCAAAGGCACAATACAAAAAGTGCAACGAAAATCACAGCCATCTTGAATTTTGAGAAAGGCCCGCGAGCGGAAAGCCCGTCCTGAAGTGCCGGGAGCTGAAGAGGTCCATTGATTGAGGATCTCTTTCATTAATTTATTTTTTTCGCGATTGGAATAAATTCGGACTACATTGGCAAAATCAGCAATTATCTCCGGGGCTCTCTCGGCCAAACAACCCGTGACAAAAATCTTAGCCTGAGGATTCTCCTGAGCCATCCGCCGCAGGAAATGGCGGACATCCCGGTCGGCTCGATGAGTCAAGGTGCAAGTATTGACTAAAATAAGAGCACTTTCCCTAAAATCTTTGGTTAATTCCCAACCATGTTGCCGCAACTCCTCTCCCCAGGCAAAAGCTTCAGCCTGGTTCACTCGACAGCCAAAGCTCTGAATAGCCACTTTCCTCATGATCAATCCCTAGGATTATCCCCACTATTCTCTCACTACTCCTATATCACGCCGATAGTGCATGGCTTCAAAATAAATTTTCTCACAGGCCTCATAAATTTTTTCCATTGTTTCCGAAAGTGTCTCATCGGAAGCGCAGACATTCAGCACTCGACCGCCATTAGTGTAAAATTCTCCATTAACCACTTTTGTCCCAGCGTGAAAAATAACAATTCCCGGTATTTTTTCTGCCTCAGCCAGCCCTTCTATTTTCTTGCCTTTTTCATATTTAAAGGGATAACCACCTGAAGCCAGAACTACACACCCGGCCGGTCGGGGGGACCATTCAACTTCACATTGAAGAACATTGCCCTCGATAGCGGCGAGAAGCAATTCCACCAGATCTGATTTAAATCTGAGCATTTGCGGCTGGGTTTCAGGGTCACCAAACCGACAATTATATTCCAACACTTTGGGGCCCTCATCTGTTAACATTAACCCTACATATAACACCCCCACAAACTTTCTGCCTTCTTCCAGCATCCGGGTAATAGTGGGAAAGACAATAAGCTTCATCACTTCACTAAAGAGTTCAGCGCTAATAAAAGGTGAAGGAGAGATAGCCCCCATACCGCCTGTATTGGGGCCCTTGTCACCATCATAAGCAGCCTTATGATCCATGGTGGTGACCAATGGATTAACCCGCACTCCATCCGTAACCACAATAAAAGAAGCCTCTTTTCCGCGAAGGAATTCTTCAATAACCACCCTGTCCCCAGCTTGGCCAAATTTTTTATCAACCATAATTGTCTGGATGGCCTCTTCGGCTTTGGTCAAGCTTCGACACACGATAACTCCTTTTCCTCCAGCCAAGCCATCTGCTTTAACCACCAGAGGAAAATTAAATTCACCCGAAGCCACGATATTGCGGGCCTCCTCAGCTGACTCAGCTATCTGATAACGAGCCGTAGGGATGCGATGGCGGTCCATAAATTGCTTGGCAAAAACCTTGCTTCCTTCTAAAATGGCTGCATTTTTTCGGGGACCAAAAATCCTCAATCCCTTTTCTTCAAAGGCATCAACAAGACCCAAGGTAAGTGGTAGTTCTGGGCCGACCACTGTTAAATCTATTTTCTCCTTCTCGGCAAAATTCACTAATCCCTTTATGTCAGCCGGATCCAAGGCAATATTGGTAGCCAGGCTGGCTGTTCCTCCATTGCCTGGC
>QMPV01000153.1 GCA_003648765.1 Candidatus Aminicenantota bacterium | reverse complement strand
TGAATTTTTCTTCAGAAACAGGGTAAATAGATATTAACACTCCATATCGAAGGTTTATCTCATTGATAATGCTAATTACTCTATCTATTTCTTTCCCAGGAATAACCTCACCCTCAAGGACAAAACTGATATCTATATCCGAATCCTCTGTAGCTTGATTTCTTACCCATGAACCGTAAAGGATAACCTTTTTTAACCTTTTTCCATAAATAGTTTGGAGTTCTTCCTTTAACTCTTTGAGAACTTTTTGGATATCTCCTCTCATCTCACCACTGCCTTTCTTGCCTTTGATGTTTCTCGATAAAAAAACTTTTATTCTTATTACAAGCTTTTTTCACCTTGTCCTTCAGGAACTTTTATCTTTAAAAGATTAGGTGAAGCAATAACTGTATTTCAAATAATTCCTCCCCCTATTTTAACCCAGCTTGAAAACTCATTTTTGCTCCTTGCTCGGAAAGTTAAATTGCCCTCCTCTTCAAAAGATATCGAATTGGCGATCTATTCCCTCAATCGGATATTTCCGAGGAAAATTATAGTATCTTTTCCTTTCTTCTACAACTTTCTTGTAAAAACTATACACGATTTTGGTGAGCCGACTAGTCAAAGGCGAAGACTTAACCCCGGATTCTTCCGTTGAGCTTTGATTTGTGAAAGGTGAAGAGCTGTAATTTTTACTCCAGCCTGGCCAGAAACTGCCTGGGAGTAAAATTAAGTTGAAGAGCAGGCTAATTTCATATTAATATTTAAAAAGTGTCATGTCGTTTAACTTCCCCTAAAAAAAGAAGTTCAAAATGAAAGTAAAAGAAAAAAGCAGGCTGAAGGTCACCGTGGATAAAAGACACATTATCTCCATTGGGGAAAGACTCTATACCGAAAGTGTTGAGCTCCTGCGAGAACTAGTCAACAATGCTTACGATGCTGATGCTACTGAAGTCCATGTCGAACTTAGCCCTGATAAAATTGTTGTTCGGGATAATGGCACTGGAATGGATCTAGAAGGACTAAAACAATATTTTATTATCGGCTCAGATGAGAAGATTGTTCACTCTCGTTCACCCCGCTTCGGTAGAGTGAGGATTGGGCAATTCGGAATCGGAAAATTTGCCTCCTTAGCGGCGGCCAATCGTTTTGAAGTAATTACCCAACAGAAAAAGTTTGCAGCCCGGGTTATTTTCGACAAAAAAGAATGGCAAACAAAAAAAGACGCATGGCAACTCCCTCTGGAAATACTCGAACCTGACCCGCAGCGGGGGGATGGAACAACAGTTATCTTAACCGAACTCACCCGGGAATTTCAGGAAGAAGATGTGGAAAAAAAATTAATTGAAGGCACCCCCCTCCGGGCCCCTAACTTTGCTGTTTTCCTTAACGGCAAACGTCTTTATCCAAGGAGTTTAAGTGGCCAAAGAATACCCGTCCTGGAAGGAACAAAATTCGGTCATATTACTGGTGAAATTGTCATTGTGCCTTTGTCTCAAGCCTCCATGAAAGACTTAGGCATTGAAATTAAAGTCAAAGGAGTCACCGTTAAACGCGACCTCTTTGGAATGGAGACCTGGGGAAAAGTGGTCTCTCGGATAAGAGGAGAAATAAATGCTGATTTCCTGCCAGTCACTTCCGACAGGAGTAATTTTAGGACCGACTCTGAAGAATACCAAGAATTTATCAAGGTGATGGAGAAATTAGTGGGGGTCATCAAAAAAATACTGGGGAAAGAAGCCAATAAAAGAGAAGACCGACGGGCCAGCCAGGCAGTCCGAGAAGCTCTGAAAAGAATTCACCGGGCTTTAGCTTTGAATCCGGATCTTTCTCCTTTTGGTCCCATTCCCTACGGAGAAGAGAGCTCACTTGGGGAAGGCCGAGGCGGAGTTGTTGAAGACAAAAAGAAAACGGAAATCGACAAGCAGGCCGGCGAGCTTGTTTCACCCACCCCAAGCAAAAAGAAAGATAAGCCTCGAAAAAAGCGCCGGCGCCATCCTTTAGTCAAAAAAATTACTCCTAATGCCCTTGTCCGCCGGGTCAGGCTCGGCCACGAAAGCGTCTCGGTTTGCCTTGACCACTTCGGTGAAGATGGCCCTGAATGCTTCTCTGAAGGTAATGTTATTTACATTAACCGTGACCATCCTTTGTATCAACGAGAATCTCGGCGGACAGCCACTTACACAATGTATATAGCCAGGCTAATCACTCAAGAAATCGCTCTCATGAAAGAAACGAGAAGTCCCCGAGTAGCCTTCAATCGCCAGAGTAAACTCCTTAAGGACGCTTTTATTGACAAGTAGAACCCACTTTCCGCACGCAGGATCTGGGAGAAGGCGGCCGGATAACTGGCTGGTCTACTTTGATTGGGAAAAGCTATATAATATAAAGTCAAATAAATATTAGGCTTGGTCTCAAAGTGACGGGAGACAAAATCGAATGAAAAGCAAAGGAGAATGTTGGAGCGACCTTGAAGATTTAGCCTTCCGGAACCGTCCTTCAAGGGAATCCGACCGCCTCGGGCGCCGAGAATGTCTTGAGCACGAGGGAATTAGAGTTTTGAAACTCATATTAGCAGAGAATAAAGTCCATATCGGGCGCAGGTTCGCCGGCTTCGAGAAGGGCGGTGAAGGAATGGCGTTAAAAACCTGAACAGAAGCGGAGACATTTTCCTTCGCCTTCACGTAGTAACTTCACTCCCGCCACTTGGGGACAAACCTAAATATTAAATAAAAGGGGAAAAAATGAAAAAAGTCTTATCAGTCCTCATTATTGCGATAGTGGTATTGGCTGTTAATACATCTATCACCCCGGCGACGAACTGCTACCCTATTACCTCACCGGCGGAAAATCAGGATAATCAGCACGCACCAAAGTTATTTATTGGCGGGGGAGCTTTGTCAGAAACCATGTACATGATTTTTGTCACACTCGCCGGTCCGGAGGCAAAACTTGTCGTAATTCCGACTGCTTCAAAGGACGAACCTGATGTGGAAAAGATTCAGAAAGTTTGGCATTCCCGCGGAATCCGTGAGGTTAGTGTCCTGCACACTAACGATAGGAAAGTCGCCTCGTCCCCTAAATTCTCAGAACCCTTAAGAAAAGCAACGGCAGTTTGGTTCAGCGGAGGTTCCCAACAGAGAATTGCCGACGCCTATCTTGGCACACCAGTGGAAGAGGAATTATATAGACTACTGGAGCGTGGAGGAATCATCGGCGGAAGTTCAGCCGGGGCAGCAATAATGTCCAGGGTTATGATCAAGGGTGGAAAGAGCCAACCTAAAATCTCGACCGGACTGAATTTGATGCCGGGGGCCATTATAGATCAGCACTTTCTAAAAAGAAACCGGATATCCAGATTGATAGCTGCAGTTCGAGCTCATCCCGATCGAGTTGGGTTCGGTATTGATGAGGATACGGCTATTATTGTATACGACAACGAATACAGAATTGTTGGAAAATCGTATGTCTTACGTATTGAGATGGTCGAAGGAGCTATTAAAATTGATGCCTTTAAGGAGGGAGATATAATACCGATAGCGGATCACTAGTAATTCATCCTCTATAATCTCCATCTTTCCAGGTGCTCATTATTGCTATGAACCAAAATTTTAAATTTGGTATTGGTAATAAAACCCCTCCCCCAAGTAAAACTGGGAAAAAAATGAGGACAAAAAAAGTAAGGCCACAATACATATTTACCTAATTTTCGGGTGACACTAGAGATCGGAGAAATCTGGGGACGAAAAAAAATTGGGGAAAAAAATTAGGGACAGCTCACTTATTTACCAGATTTTTAGCGAAAGACTTGTGGATTTTTGCTAATGTCAAAAGCTAACAAAAATAGTAACCACAAAAATTTAACCCACTATTGATTGGACAGAAAAAAAAGGATATATTATATAACTAAAAATGGCAAAAGGCTTTTAGCGTTGTGGGTCGCAAGAATAAAAGAAAGAAGACAGGCCGTGAATAAATTAATCAGAAAACATCAACAAGAAATTAAAATAGACATCAATGAAAAAAATTAAATTTTGCTTTTGTAAGTGGAAAGGAACTTGAATTAATTTACTTTACTCTTACCCCCCCTCACTTACTAATCTAAATCTAAATTAAAATCAAAAGAGCGAAAGGAGTATATCAATGAATCAAATAGAATTATTAGAAATGGCCATTAAATTTCATGGACACAAATGCCCGGCTATGCCTTTGGGTTTGAGAGCTGGTTGGGTCGCAATGGAAAAATTAGGAGTAGAGCGGGCTTCAAATAAAGAGCTTTTTTGTTATCTGGAAACAGGTCCAGCTCACGCTATGATGTGTTTTGGCGATGGTGTTCAAGTGGCCACCGGTTGTACTTACGGCAAAGGAAATATTGAAAAGCTCAATTATTCTAAGATTGGCATCATTCTCATTGATGTTAAAAATAAAAAAGCTGTCCGGGTGAGTATAAATCCAGAATTCCATAAAATGGCCATCGGCTCCCAATTCGTCCAGATGAGAAAAAATGGAATTGAACCTAAGGACATCGCCCCCGAAATTATTGACCCTCTGGTAGAGAAAGTTATGCAGGCCTCAGATGATAAGCTTTTTAAAATTAGTAACGTTTTCAACTTTGACTTTAAGCCTAAAAAATCCACTTTTGAGCTGCACGAATGTGAAAAATGCGGTGAAACTGTCTTTGCTACTGCAATTAGAATAGTGGACGGAAAAACCCTTTGTCTTCCCTGTTCAGAATATGAAAAAGCGCCGGCCGTTTAAAACGATATTCCTGTTTCTTCTTATTTCACTCTTTGTGCTTGCCTCTCTAAGCAGTTTAAGTGGAGCTCAATCCATCCCCTGGGAATACTATAGTAAATACAAAATTGTAGTTCCTTTTTCCTGCGGCAATTTAGCTGCCAAGTTAAGCTTTAAAGTGGAAGCCAGATTCAGAGATAACGCTCATTACTACAACAAAATCCCTGTTGGCATTTCAGCCAAAGTAAACAACAACTGGGAAGTCGGCCTATTTTATGCTCTAAAAAATAAAAAAAACAAAGGCCACTGGGATAATTATCACCTCATCTGGCCCGAAGCAACTTTTCACATTTCTTTGAGTTCAATTGCTATCGATGATCGCCAGCGGATTGAGCTCCACTTAACTGACAGAGACCAGCGCTACCGAAATTTTCTGAGAATTAAATTCTCTGC
>QMPV01000152.1 GCA_003648765.1 Candidatus Aminicenantota bacterium | reverse complement strand
GACTATAACCAAGCTAATCAGTTCCTTAAAGAAGAATTTCTACCCTGGTACAATAAAAACTATACCTTAGAGGTAGAAAGCGCTTATAAAGCGCTTCCCAAAAAAGTTAACCTGGAGCTTATTTTTTCCATTAAAGAGCCCAGGAAAGTCAATAAAGACAACACGATAAGCTACCAAGGAAAAATCTATCAATTAATACCCGCCAATGGAATAAGAACCTTTTCCGGAAAATGGGTAGAGGTTTGCAGGCTATTAAATGGGAATATACAAATCATTTACTCGGGAAAATCTATTCCTTACTTACTCCTGAGAAAAAAGAAAGGTGGAATTACAAAAGCTGAAGAAATCCTTAACCAGAGAAAATATTTACCAGATAGACCCAAATCTAAATACAAACCTCCTCAAAATCATCCCTGGAGAAATTTTTACTATGGTAAGAATGTGTCATTTTAAACTGGGAATAACATGTGACTTGACATTAGTAATAACATCCGGATATTCAAAAGGTAGTTATACATTATAAGAATGGGAAGCTTATTCCAGGATATGCCATTCGTAAAGATTGTGTCCCTCTTCCTCTGGATTTTAAATTAAGCAACGACAATAATAGATAAATACTTACTTAAAATGACCGACCAGATACTTAACTTATTTCTTTTTTATCGCATTTAAAAAAGCCAAATGGCTTTTTAATCCAAATGGCTTTCCACAATATTCATCTTCCTCCTTATATGATTTAAACCTGACTCATTGATAAAACTAAACAAAAGTACTCCTTTTGTTTAGTTAAAGTTCAATAAATCCCCCCTTTTTCAACTTTAAAATCGGAAAATTCAGCTGTCAAGATTTCTCAGATACTATGTTTTATTTCATTTGCTTTATAAAAAAATAAAATTAAGACTTCGAGTGATTCGTCCTTATTTAAAAGAAGAGGGAAATCCCAAAAAATATTTTTTGGTCAATATAATTCACTTTTTCGTCAGAATTCTCAAGTTTATGGGCATGATAAATTATTCTGTATTCTATCCTCAAAGCTGCAGTTTTTGAGACAAACAATCTAAGTCCTGACCCTCCATTAAATGCCAAATCCTTATGACTTTCTTTAATATTCTCAATGTCAGCCGAAGAAATAATTAGTCCACCGCCACCTAAAATAAAAAATGTTAATGGCGAGAACAATCTTAAATTATAAACAAAATTCACCATAAAAGAGGCCTCTGTTGATGATGCATTTTCTTGAAATAGGTGCGAATACAATACTTCTGGTTCAATTTCAATTTTTTTACTTAAAAAGCAACCTAATCGAAAAGGGATAGATAAAGTTGTCACTTTGCTTGAATTATTCGCTAGTGATATTTTGCTTATTACAACTGAAGCAGCAGAAGAGAATTCCCATGAGCCATTAGTAGGTTTTAGGCAAGAAGTAGAAGACCCAGCCTGTGATAAGCATTCTTTATTCTTAGGATTTTCTTTATTTTAAAATAAATCAGTCTTAGCCCAGCTTATTTTTGACAAAAAGAAAATTAAAAAAAGCAATATGTAGAAAATGAAAAAAAATCTTATTTTTTCTCTTCGAGATATAAACTTCATTGTATTCCTCCCTTTTATGAGAATGATTTTTTTCTCAATATTTTTTACTTCTTGTTTACTGGAGGAAGTTCAATAGCCACATTATTTGATATAGGTCCCGCTTTACCTGATTCATTAACCGCTCTTATTGCAAAATAATAGATTCCCGGTCGGAGATCTAATATATCAATTTTTTGGAAGATCCCTGCTTCTTCAGGTTTTGGCAAACCAACAACTTCTATCCCGTTGTCAAAATTTTCCTCTGTTAGAGGAATGTTGGAGTATCTCATTTCGTAATAAGCTGCTTTTCCTATATATCCTGAGCCTCCAGGTGCAGCCCATTGTAAAGAAAGGAGATAGTGAGGAATGAGAGTTTGATTAAAAATGGTAGTTCCTAACAACGTTAGATCTTCCACGGTCAAGGAGTCTATTTTCCCAGGTGGTATTTCTTCTCCAGTATATCCACTTAATGTAACGGAAGGAGCATTCGTTTGACGCTGAAAATCCTCACCCAAGAGTTCTAGTTCGAATGATTTAGCCAATTCTAATTCTGCTGGTGGAGGGTCAACAAAAAACGGACCCAATGTTGCTTCATTTCTTTCATTTTTGAATATAACTGTAATTGAATAATTTCCGTCACTATCGTAATCAAAAAAGAGAGCCTCGTACGAGCCATCTCCGGGCATAAAATCTCCATTTACACCATTATCATTTAAAGGGATTCTTTTTATTTCTCCAAGTGGAGTTAATATTTCTGCAATAACATTTAAATTAGTTATAACAATTCCTTCCTTTTTTGCGCTGGCTTTTATATGAATTGGTTCAGGAAAAGTAATTAGCTGGTTATCAACAGAAGCATTGACCCGAAGTGAGCTTTCGGCCTTAACATTAACTGTAGTAATTACCTCCGAATTACTCGTATTTTTTATTGTTATCTTCCATGTCCCGGCCTTAATGTCGTTGGAAGGAATATTGAAAAGTTTGAAACCTGTACCTGAGCTATATCCATAATATGAAGAGTCATAGATTTTTCCATAAGGGTCTAAGAGGGTGAAATTAAGAGCATTAACTGAGAGAGAGTCAAGACTAAATTTTAAACCCGACGAAATCGATGTATCAATATTTGTTTCTATCTCCAAAGTTTCTCCGCTTTTAATTTTGTTTATTTTATTTACCAAAATAGTGCATCTAGGATTAATCTCGGCTTGGATTTGATTATAAACTTGAGCAAGGCCTGTCCAATCCAACACAGTTTGATATGTTCCACCGCTTCTATTGCAGAGATCACGAAGATATTTATTTGTTGTGCCCACATCTCCCATAGCCACACCATAAACAAGAATTTTAGCTGATAAAATTTGAGGGGCTATTTGTGAAATCCAAGGTGGGGTATTCTCTTGACCATCGGTTAAAACAATTAAGATGTTTCGAAAACCTCTTTTTGTATTTGATTCCAATAGGCTTTTTCCTAAAAGGAGTCCTGCTCCAATAGATGTCAGGCCACTGGAGGTAATTCTGCTAATTGCTAACCGAATACTAAACCTGGATGAAAATGAAATTTTTGTTAAGGGATGAACGATTTGAGCTCTATCGTTAAATTGAACAACACCAACATAATTATCATCATTCACTTCTTGGACAAATTTCATTGCGGCGCTTTTTGCACTTTCTAAGGGTTTCCCCGCCATACTACCTGAACGGTCAATTACAAGAACGATACGAGCAAGATTTGAGTCTTTGACTTTAATTATTTTTGGCTCCTCATATTTATGCCTTATCCCGCCCACTGCTTTGAATGAATATCCCTTTGATTTTGCTTTTTCTTCGATAGTTTCCAGACAGCTTTTCAAGTTGTTAATTCTATTTTGATGAGACTGCACGAACTTGTTGTGATTTGTCTGATCGCAAAAGTTAATAATTGAATCCAGCCATGGATACCACATAATGCTTGCACTCTCTCCATTTGAATCCGCCTTTATGACCTTGTAATCTTCAGATTTTAGACAAAAGGGGACATTGGTCTCCCATTCAACTCTTTCTGTACACTTTATCCATTTTCCTGCCAATCTGAATATTTTGTAAACTTTCTGCTCCCTTTCTACCTTCTTGTAATCGCAATACTCATCCCCAAGATCATAAACATAATGGCCGAATTCATGAATGGTGACTCTACCTGAACCCAAATATTCGGGATTAATATAAATTCGATCTGATACATGGGCACCTTTAATATTACTTCCGATAACAATGTCCGCATTGTTTGGGTTTTCATTTTTTATTTTTCTATAAGATGGGTCATCTTCCCAATGCTGAGGAATTAAGATCTTAATCACACCAAATTGATGTTGTCCTCCGGTTGCATTCCATAAATACCTAGAAGCAGCTTTCATTTCTTTCTCGATCTTACTGATTAATGATTTGTTTTCTGGCTCTATTTCATTTATGACTACAAGAAGATTAAACTTACCTGTATTCTTGCGATATTGAATTGCTGCAAGATTGTTAGCAAAAAGGAGTAAAATTAATAAGGAGAATACAAATTTTATAACCGACTTTTTTCTTTTGGATTTTAGCTTAGAAAACATCTCTTTTTCCCCCTTCCTAAGCCATCATCAGCAGCCATTTTTTCTAGGCAAGAAGAACGCAATTTAGAATATAATTTTCAATAATGTAATCTCTTTCTATAAGTGGTGAGTTATAATAGCTGGAATATCTTTGAGACAAGATTTATAATTTAAAACTTACTCCGAGAGTGCTCCCAAAGCCAGCCCAGTTTAACACTGTACCAATGAGGCGGAGATGAATAGCTATTTTCTCTGAAAAATAATAGCGAGCGCCAACAATAGGCTTGAGAAAAATACCTGAGCGACCAGATCCACCTTCTATAAGCCACTCATATCCCGATTTCCAATGCCAAGAATAAATGGCAAATCCAAGCCCGCCTCCAACATATAAGTCAAGTTTATCAACCTTTATTTCTGTGAAATGATATGCTGCCTCTGCAGAAATGTCGATGAGGGTATTGGACCAATATTCGCTTCCCCAAGTCCACATCATGGTAGTAACACCTATACCGATATTTTTCTTTAAGCCATACTCAAAATTTACTCCAAAGGGGATCGCCCAGGTATTGATTCCAACTTGAGGTGTCAGATACTTATCATTTTTACTAAATTTAATGACAGCAGATTGAGATTTTTCTTCTTTAACCTCCGCTGAATTCTGAATAATTGAACTAGAAGAGAAAAGATGAATTCCAAATGTCAAAATAAAGATGACTAACACCAAAACACTCCTTAAAGCTTTCACCTTACTCCTCCTTTTTGCCTCTATTTTCCATAGAAGCTTGCCTTTTATAATTGTTTGATTTATAAAACCTCTAAACAAAAGGAGTACTTTTGTTTAGTGTTAGGTATCAAATCCTTTCCTCCCTCGGAATCGCTTCCTCCTTTGGCAGTATCTTATTAAAAGATTTAAGCAATTTCAAGTATTTTTTTTGAAATTGATGCGTAACATCGAAAGTAGACATTTGGGAACGCAAAAGTAGACATAGACTATTAGCGGTCATATAGTCCATTTTTCACAAAGGAGGATGGACTATGACAAAGCAATTAGCCAAAAGAGAACCTCAG
>QMPV01000151.1 GCA_003648765.1 Candidatus Aminicenantota bacterium | reverse complement strand
GATATAATTCAGCATGGACTTTCTCGGCGGCCAAAGCCCAGGTGGTACTGACTTCAGCTTGCTTTTCGCTCTGTTCTTGGGCGATTTTAATATAGGTAGGATACATCTCATCAACTTCAAAATTCTCACCAGCCACCGCCGCCGCCACATTTTCAGCGGTTGATTTTATTTCTCCCAAAGCCCCCAAGTGATTACGGGCATGAATTTGCTCGGCACAAGAATTAGCTTTAAAAAGACGGGCAATATTGGTCAAATTTTCTTCGACAGCTTTTTCGGCAAAAATCATATATTTCATATGGGCCTGACTCTCACCGGTAAAGGCATCCCCGAGATTCTTTTCCGTCATTTTTTTCATTTTAATTAGCCTCCCTATTGGAATGAATTATTTCTGCTTAATATTTATAACTATTTTCAATTAATAAACAATATTAAATCGAAATCATTTTTTGGATAGCGGCTACGGCTTTCTCCCGAATTGAAGGATCGATTTCAATCTGGTAGCGCTTCAACTCCAGGGCTTTTAACACACTCATTAGATCAATTTTCTTCATATTGGAACAAACGGCTGTTTCCTTTAAAGGAATAAATTCCACCTGGGGATTTATTTTCTGCAAGCGGTGGATAATACCAATTTCTGTCCCCACAATCACCTGGGAAACAGTGGTCTGGCTGGCTTCTTTAACCATCTGACCGGTGGAAAAAACTTTGTCGGCCTGCTCTATGACCTCAGGCCGACACTCGGGATGGACCCAAATTTCCGCCTGAGGATATTCCTTTTTCTTCTTAGCCACATGTTCCAGTCGCATATTGTTATGAACATAACAATAACCATCCCAAGGAATAACCTGGGTGGAACTATGGGAGGCCACATAATTAGCTAAATTTTTATCCGGCACAAAGAGCACTACTTCCTCAGACAAAGATTCTACTATGCGCAAGGCATTGGCTGAAGTACAGCAGATGTCAGACTCCGCTTTGACTTCGGCTGAAGTATTAACATAACAAACGACCTTTTTGCCAGGATGAGTGGCTTTCCAGGCGATTAACTCTTCGGCGGTAATCATATCGGCCATGGGACAACCGGCATTAATCTCTGGTAAAAGCACTGTTTTTTCTGGAGAAAGCATTTTAGCCGTCTCCGCCATGAAATGAACTCCGCAAAAGACGATAACTTCTTCCGGCAAATTGGCCGCCTGCTGACTCAATTCCAGAGAATCCCCCACAAAATCAGCCACATCCTGGACTTCACCAATCTGATAATTATGAGCCAGAATAACCGCCTTCATCTCAGCTTTCAACTTTTTTATCCGAGCGATTATTTCTTCTTTACTCACCATTGGCTTTTTTCCTTTTCTATCTCTAAAAATTCTTCTCCAACTCCTTGACCTTTTTCTTTGAAACTCGAATCACTTCATCACCTTCTCTAACTCCCAAAATCAGCCACCTATTTGGCTCCAGCCAAGGAGATTGGCTTTTTTTCTTCCCTGGATTCCCCCAAGTGATGACAAGCCTAGCCAAATGACTATCTCTTTTCATCTTCTTGAGCCTAGGAGACATGGCAATCACTGGGAGACATAACCCACGGGGAAACCAATTCAGGGAGATTTCTGTTTTGGGCATGATGTCTAAAGATTCTCCTTTCTCCCTCTAGACCCTTACAGGAGTGGCCCCACAATGGGGGCATTTATCGCCTTTTTTTCGAGGTAAGCCACATTCCGGACATTCCTCCAATTCAATCTGACAGGCCTGACAGAATTCCTCCCAGCCTTCAAGAGGGCCTTCGCAATAAGGACAACTTAATTTGGGGGACTCTTTTGACTGATGAGATTTAGCCGACTTTGCCTCGGCCTCTTTCTTCTTTTGTTTCTGGAGATAATCTTCAATGGCTTTATGGAGAGCATCGGCCCCTAGATTAGAACAATGAAGTTTATTTTTAGGTAATCCGCCTAACTCTTCAGCCACCATCTTGTTGGTGATTTTAAGAGCTTCTTCAATGGTTTTGCCCAGAGCCATTTCGCTAACCATACTTGAGACAGCAATAGCTGCTCCACAACCAAAAGTCTGGAATTTAATATCGACTAATCTGTTGTCCTTAACCTTAATATAAAAAGTCATCATGTCTCCACAGACGGGATTACCCACTTCTCCCACGCCATCGGGATCTTCTATCTTCCCTACATTTCGGGGATTCTGAAAATGCTCCATAACCTTTTCACTATAGATCATGACTCACCCTCCTTAAACTTCGCGTAAAGAGGCGACATCTCTCTTAGACGCTCAACGATTGGTGGAAACACCTCTAAGAGATAATCTATGTCTTGAGGCTTATTTCCGGTGATTAAAGAAAAGACCAGTGAACCTTGAGCCAAGGCGTGATCCAGGCCCAGGGCCAACAGAACATGAGAAGCCTTCAAGGCCCGCGAAGTACAGGCTGAACCGCTAGAAGCGGCGATGCCTTTCATATCCAAATTAAGAAGCATGGCTTCTCCTTCAATAAAGCGGACACAAAAACTGGCGTGATAAGGCAAGCGACGGCGAGGATGGCCAGTCAAAACCACATGTTCCACGCGCCGCGGCAACTCTTCAATTAAATAATCCCTTAAAGGCCCGAGTTCTTGTTGCCAGTCTTTCATTTTTTGAGCGGCTAAACGAGCCGCTTCGCCTAACCCCACTATTCCAGCTACATTTTCTGTGCCAGCCCGACGTCCTCCCTCTTGGATACCGCCATCTATTAAAGGAAGAAGGCGGGTGCCCTTTTTTATATAAAGAGCCGCAGCTCCCTTGGGACCATAGAATTGATGAGCTGCCAGAGAGAGGGTGTTAACCGGGAAACTACTGACATCAAGAGGCAGACTACCAGCGTAAGCCACAGCATCTGTGTGGAAGAGTACCTCTTTTTCCGCACAAATTGAGGCAATTTCAGCTACATCCTGGATAGTCCCCACTTCACTGTTGGCCATCATCACCGCTACTAAAATAGTCTCAGCCTTTATAGCCCGGCGAACCGCCTCCGGGTCAACCCAACCCCAAGAGTCGACTGGAATATTCTCCACCTCAAAGCCAAGTTTTTCTAAGAATTTTCCTGCATAAAGGACTGATTGGTGCTCAATAGCCGAAAGAAGAATATGCCGACCTTTTTTTTGATTAGCTAAAGCTAAACCTTTAATAGCCAGATTATTGGATTCTGACCCACTGGAAGTAAAATAGATTTCCTCAGGTTCAGCCTTGATTAAAGCCGCTACCTGGGAACGGGCTTTTTCTATAGCTAGAGAGACTTCTTGTCCAAAAGAATGAAGACTCTGGGGATTCCCAAATTTTTCTCCTAAGAAGGGCTCCATAGCCTGTCTCACTTCCGGAGCCACGGGAGTAGCTGCTATATGGTCGAAATATATTTTTTTCACCGTTGAGTCCCTTGACTTACCTTAATAGTCCTTTGGTCTCCCCCCAATTCATTTTTTTAAACAGCCACTACTTCCTTAACTTCTGGAATCTCCTTTTTCAGAATCCGTTCGATGCCCATCTTCAAAGTTAACTGAGACATCGGGCAACCGCCGCAAGCTCCTGTCAATCTGACTTTCACTACACCATCGTCACTCACTTCTACCAATTCTACGTTGCCTCCATCAGCCATGAGAGCTGGTCGGATTTTCTCTAAGGCCTTTTCAACTTTATCTTTCATAATTACCTCCTCGATGATTTAGCCAAAGCCAAGATATTAGTAATTGTCTCTATCGGGTTATTATAATCTTCTTGACCTCCCAGTGCAAAGGTCGTCTGATTTTAATTTTTCCTGGCCTGACAGAAAAATTAAAACTAAACTTGACTTCGCTCCCCACTTACTTCCTACCTTTCTCTAAAAAAGCTGGGTAATGCCCACGCTCCAACCTTATTTCTCCTCACCACTTAAGCTCTTCCTCCACCGTTTTGATCTGATCCTCACCTAACTTTATCCCAATCTTACCCTATAATTACTATCGTAAATATAAATTTAATACTAAAAAATAATTTTGTCAATAACAACTTTGATATATTTTTTGACTTATATATTTTTATTTTCCTTCCGGTATGAACAGTTTTTTCTGGGTAAGAAGAGTGAAATCATTCAGGGAAGACGGCCCTTTATCACCTCTAAAGCATCAAAGTAGCCAACTCTTTTTCTTTAATCAAAGTTTCGCGACGGCCTTGGCCCGTGGAAAGAATCACCACTTCCACCCCAAGATTATCCTCAATAAAATGAATATAATCCAGTAATTGGGAGGGTAATTCTTCCCAAGAAGAAACATCCTTAAGGGGTCTTTGCCAACCTTTAAAGATTTTATAAACTGGCTTCACCTTCTCCAATACCCAACTCTCTGGGGGAAATTCCTTAAGAAGAGTGCCCTTGTATTGATATCCCAGACAAACTGGAATTTCTTCTAGTTCATCAAGAACATCGGCTTTCATCAAAGCCAATTTCTTAATGCCGTTTATTCGGCAAGCATAGCCCACGGCTACCAGATCAAACCAACCACATCGCCGAGGCCTTCCGGTGGTAGCTCCAAATTCGTGACCTTTCTCTTGCAACCATTCGGCTATTTGCGGCTCAGCCTCACTGGGAAAGGGGCCTCCTCCCACTCGGGTAGTATAGGCCTTGACCACCCCTAGAACCTCATGAACCTGCTCAGGGGGTAACCCTAACCCTGTACAGATTCCCCCGGCTGTGGCATTGGAAGAAGTGACATAAGGATAAGTCCCATAATCTATATCCAATAAAGTTCCTTGGGCACCTTCAAAAAGAATCTTTTTGCCCCGTTCGATTTCCTGGTGCAACAGAGAAGATATTTCCTTAATAAAAGGCCTCAACTTTTGAGCGTAATCCAAATAGGCCTCATAAATCTGCTTTTCATTCAGAAGGGGCAAGTTAAAATGTTGCAAAATTATGTTTTTCTCCGCCAGGTTAAGGCTTATTTTCTCCCTCAAATAAGCCTCATTCAATAAATCACCCGCTCTGATGCCCATTCGGGCATATTTGTCGACATAGGCCGGTCCAATCCCTCTAAAAGTGGTTCCAATCTTTTTGTCACCTCTCATTTCCTCCTGGAGCTTCTCTAGTTGGAAGTGATAAGGAAAAATAATATGGGCCCGGGCGCTGAGAACAATTTGCTTTTCATCAAGATCGACTAGCTGCTTCAATGTTTCCAGTTCCTTAAAAAATGCCTGAGGATCGATTACTACACCATTGCCGATAACACATAATTTCTCTCGATGAAGAATTCCGGAAGGAATCAAATGAAGGACAAACCGCTTCTTGCCTATACAGACAGTATGTCCAGCATTATGGCCACCCTGATAG
>QMPV01000150.1 GCA_003648765.1 Candidatus Aminicenantota bacterium | reverse complement strand
GATGAAGAGGAGCTAAAACCTCTTTTAAAAACATCTTCTACTAACTCTACGCCTGAAATTAGATGGGCTGTTTTTCCTCTGGCCTTTTCGAGCCAACCAGACTACTTATTAATAGACAAATTCAGCTTTTACTCTTCCCCTCCGGCGATGATCTGCAAACGAGCGGTCACGACTTCAGTCGTCTCAGCATCGGCCAATCCTTTGAAACCTGGTTGTTTACCGCCGAGACTGATCTCAAAAAAGCCCGGCTCGATAACCCGCTTAAAATTCTTATCCCAGACAGCAAAATCATCAGCTTTAAGTTCGAAAAAGACCCGCTTCTTCTCTCCCGGCTGAAGAGAAATCCGCTTGAATCCCTTAAGCGAGCGGATGGGCACCGGCACACTGGCTTCCAGGTCACTGAGATATAACTGAACCACTTCCTCCCCGGCTCTTTGTCCCACATTGGCGACAACCACCGAAACTTTAACCGGCTCGCCGGCCTGAACTTTCTGGGGCACCTGCAAATCAGAATAATGAAAGCGGGTATAACTCAACCCATAACCGAAGGGAAAAAGAGGTTCTCCGCGAAAATAACGGTAAGTCCGATTTTCCATCCGATAATCAGTAAAAGGAGGCAGCTGGTCAACCGATTTATAGAAAGTCACCGGCAACCTTCCCGCTGGATTATAATCACCGAAAAGAACATCGGCAATGGCCTCGCCGGCGGCCTGCCCCGGATACCAGGCTTCAATAATGGCCGGTAGATGAGCCGCCGACCAGTTAACCGCCAAGGCACTGCCATTAAGCAACACCAGAACGGTCGGCTTTTTCAGGGCAGCCACCGCTTTAATCAACTGCTGCTGGATGAGCGGCAATTCCAGGGTAAGACGGTCACCTCCCTTAAAGCCCTCGATATCGACCTTCATCTCCTCGCCTTCCAATCGGGGAGAAAGCCCCATGAAAAGCACCACGGCTTCCGCCTGGCGGGCCGCTTCCAGGGCTTCAGCCAGTAAATCACGACCGGGAACTTTCCAGAGCAGCCGCATATGCGCATCTCCAGAGCGTTCAAAAAATTCCACCTTCAACCGATAGGAACGCTGACCTTCCAGAAAAATCTTTCGATATCTCTTGCGGGGATGATGGGAACCGTTAAACTCGGCTATCAACTCTCCATCTAGATAAATCCTGAAACCATTAAAACCTTCTCCGCCGAGGTAGTATTCGCCGCTGCGGGGCGGGACCAGCTCACCGGTCCAGCGGACACCGAAATTATCATCATCCAGACGTTCATCCGGGGCTCCATCCCACCAGTTAAACTCCAGGCCGGGGTCCAGGCGGGTAAAGAGCGGCTGGCCGGTCAATCGTCGATTGTCGAAATACTCTCCCACCAATCCTTGAACCCTTTTTCCCTGCCACTGGCAAAAGAAGTATTCCGGGGGAATTGTTTCCAGATAGGGTAGACCCTCCGCCCAGTCACAACCCACGGCGTAGATAACCTTGGTTTGAGGAGAGACTTTTTGTTTCAGGCCGGCCAAGGGTGTAATCGGGTCCGCCGGAGTGCCATTGTAATTACCCAGCAAAACCTCCACATCATTGGCGTTAGGGCCGATTACCGCCAGAGTCCGGATTCGGCGGGAAAGGGGTAGAATATTCCCTTCATTTTTCAGCAGAACAATTGACTTTCGGGCCGCCTCCCGGGCCAGCTCCCGATGCTCGGCACAATCAACCACTGAATAAGGGATGGCCGTATAAGGCACCATCTCCGGAGGGTCAAACATTCCCAGCCGAAAGCGGGCCAGGAAAAGTCGGCGGACCGCCCGGTCGATATCCTCCTCACTCAACAAGCCCTTCTCCACGGCCTTGACCAGGGTGCGGTAGGTCTGACCGCAATTAAGGTCACAACCGGCTTTCACCGCCAGGGCCGCTGCTTCGGGAGCGGTGGGAACAATCTTGTGGTTGTTATAAATGTCATAGATAGCCCCACAGTCGGAAACAACATAGCCTTCAAAGCCCCACTCCAGACGAAGAATCCGAGTCAGGAGAAAGGGACTGCCGCAACAGGCTTTGTCCCGGAAGCGATTGTAAGCACACATAATGGAAAAGGCACCTCCCTCTTTGACACAGGCCTCAAAATGGGGGAGATAGGTTTCCCGGAGGTCCCGTTCATCCACCCGGGCATTGAAAGTATGCCGGTCCGGTTCCGGTCCACTATGGACGGCGTAATGTTTCGGTGTGGCCACGGTCTTCAAATAGCGGGGATGATTGCCCTGGAGTCCCCGGACAAAAGCCACCCCGAGCCGACCGGCCAGATAGGGGTCTTCACCGTAAGTTTCCATGCCCCGGCCCCAGCGGGGGTCACGGAAGATATTGATATTCGGTGACCAGAAAGTCAGCCCCTGATATATATTCCGCTTCCCCTGACGGACAAAGTGGTGATGCTTGGCCCGGGCTTCATCGGAAATGGCCGTGGACACCCGATAAAGAAGCTTAGTATCCCAGGTGGCCGCCAGGCCGATAGCCTGAGGAAAGACAGTGGCCAGCCCCGCCCGGGCCACCCCGTGTAAACATTCATTCCACCAGTTGTACTTGGGGATTCCCAGGCGCTCGATGGCCGGAGCATCATGAACCATTTGAGAAACTTTTTCCTCAAGTGTCATCCGGGAGAGAAGATCGGCCACCCGAACCTCCCAGGAAAGCTCGGGATTAAGATAGGGCGGCTTCTCTGGTTGCGGCTTCGCTGACTGGTCAATCATAGAGACACTTCGAGCCAGACGGTAAGGAGATTGAAAGTTATTTCCCGTGGCCCTCTCCTCGCAACTGGAGCGACCGCTCTCCAGGCTAAAAACTAAAGCGCCTAAAGAAAGGAGACTTACCAGAATAATTATTCTTTTTTGGGTGAATTTACTCATTTTAATCGCCCCTCTTCAAACGTTCATAAAATCAGCCCTATTCTATAAAAAGCTTCCCCATTTTCACAAGAAAAACCATAATTAGCCAATCTCTGGATTAAGTTTACTCTGAGCTTATAGCTTCCGTCTTTGTTTTTAGCCCTATTTTCTATCACTCCTTCGTTGGCTGATTACCCCCAATTTACCTAGACTAAATTAATCGGGCAGGGCCATTCCTTTGAGGGGGCATTCAGAAAAAATTTCAGGCACTAAAATTTGCAGCTCGAAACTACAAAAGAAATCTCAGAGTTGTGGCCAAAGGGGAAATCCTTTTAGAAAGTCAAACACAAGATGAAATAAGTTAACTAAAATAAATTAAAAAAGTTCCTGACACCTATTTAGAGAAAAAATTAATCCCCTTGAACAGCCCCAAAAAACCTGGAAATTGACTCAAGTCGAGGCCATTTTTTATAATAACCAAAAGGCAAAGGGAGTTCCGATGCTAAAAACAGCCAGAATATTTCTCTTTTTCCTTATAATCTCTTTCCTCCCGGGGTAGACCATTATTGACCATCCAGCCCAGCCGGAAAACCCGCGGGCCAGCCGGGTAGTGACGTTGGAAGAAGTCAGCCGCATCACTGACGAAGGTGGAAAATTTTATTTTCACCGACCTCATAAAATACACATTGCCCCTAATGGAGTCATCATTGTTGAGGATTGGGACCAACTTCTCCTCTTTGATCAAAATGAAACTTTCCGTGGCAACTTGTTTAAAAAAGGGGAAGGCCCGGGAGAGATGCAGTACTTGGGCGGTTGTTTACCCACAAAGAATTACCTTATCGTCCATTCTTCCCTCCCCTCGAAAATAATGTGGTTTGACTATCAAGGAAAGTTGATTAAAGAAATGCGCCTTAAAGTAAGGGCGCGTTTCCTGTCGCTTCTTCTCTTTTATAACTCTCGCTATTACTTTTACCAATTTGCCTGGCCGGCCGGAAAAAAAGAAACAGAAATCATTGATCTTCTCTATAAAATCGTTTCCATCTTCACCGGGGGAGAAGAATTCACTACTCTGGCTTCTTTTCCGGTTAAGACTCTGGTCGCCCGATCTGCCGGCGGCGGAGGTTTAATTCCCCTGGCCCAATTTCTCATCATCAGCCTGAAAGGGAGATATCTCTGTCTTACCCACACCTCTGAATACCTGATTAAAGTTTTTGACGCCCAGGCAGGAAAAGTAGTTCGTCAGTTTCGGCGGCGCTATTCCCGGGTGAAATGGGATAAGAAAAAGAAACGGCCGACCATCCTCCTCGGTCCGAATAAAAAACTCAGTCCTCCGGCTCGAAAATATGAAAACGACATTTACCACTTATTATCCACTGGAAAACACCTCTGGGTTATTACTTCCCAACGCGAAAAAGACAAAGGCGTTCTCATCGATGTTTTCGATGTCTCTGGTCGATATCTGGATTGCTTTTATTTGAAGCTTCCTCAGAAACAAGAAATGCTCTATGTTACATTCACCAAGATGATGGCGGTCGCCGGAGAGTATCTTTATTCCCTGGAGAGTGAGGCCGACCTACCCCTTCTCAAAAAGTATCGACTGGTCAATCTAAAATAGCCAAAACGGTTTTGCTCCCCCTAGCGACCATTGAAAAACCCTAATTTTTCTTTATATAATCTAAGCAATCCAGCCAAGGGAAGAAATGTTTTTTTACTCATTTTAAGGAGGAGGGATAAAAAATGAGCAAGAGGCTGTTATTTACGGTGAGTATTATTTTGGCCGTGGGGTTCCTCCTCAGCCTAACGCTTCTCTCTTTATACTCTAAAGGCTCGAACAAAGTTACGATTAAACTTACGGAGGAACAAATCAAGCAGGTCAAAGCCGGGTGAGGAGCCAAAGTAACTCTTCAACTCACTGGCGACCAACTCCAAACAATTCTCCGCCATATCAAAACATCAGATCTAACGGTTAAAGGTGTCGCCATTAACGAAAAATATATTCAAGCGGATAATTCTTTAGTGTTAATCATTGAAGATGTTATTGTTGAAGCTAACCCCCAGCCTTCACCTTTACCTGTCCCCTCTCAATAAGGGAATAATACTTTCGTTAAGTTAAGTTAAATTCAACGAGTATTTCAATCTCCTTTTCTGCGACATTAAGAGGGAATTAATACATTCTTAACGCTTAACGGCTTAATTTTTCTTTACCACCACAGATGGTAAATATTTCAAGCAACCGCCGGTTTAGATTATTATTAGCCCGGTTATTATGGCAAGTCTTCTCGTTTTTTTGATGGATTTAGGTCAAATAACCAAGGACAAAAGCTCTTCCGCTTTAAGCTTCTTTTATCTTTATCTCCCAAGTCAGTTCTAAGGCTTTCTTATAAGTGGCACTTACTCCGCAATATCTATTTTGGGAAAGTTCCACTGCTTTGCGGATTTTCTCCAGCGGTAAATTTTTTCCCTTAAATTCATAGATAAGGTGTATTTTAATAAATTG
>QMPV01000149.1 GCA_003648765.1 Candidatus Aminicenantota bacterium | reverse complement strand
TCTGACACCCTGATTAGACACCCTGAGGACTTGTGGGTTCTTCTTTCTTTTTTTCTTTTTAGAAATTTATTCAAACGAAAATCACCGGGAAATTTGTCATCAAAAATCTGACGAGTCGACGCGTAGCGGTCAACTAACCACTTCCAAACATCAACCATCCACCAGAGCTGGCCTGAGCTTATTTTTATTTATTTTCGTATTCGCCGGCAGCAATCATCTTTTTGTAAGGGAAGTAAATCAAGATAAATCCGAGAACGAAGAAGATGACCAGCCCCAGCCAGGGATTATTCAACGAAGCGGGCAAATGGAGATTGGCGCCTCTTAAGGCTGCCGTGATAATGCCCATGAGGGCCTGTCCGGCGATTAAACCTGAAGCCAGCAAGAGGCCAATGTTCTCCAGAATTTCCTTGCCTTTTTCGGTGGGCTTTTTCTTTTTGGCCCGGCTGTCGAGAATGTATTTAACTACGCCACCAAAGAAAATACAGGCGGTCGAACGGAAAGGCAGGTACATGCCCACAGCAATTAGCATTGGTGAAGGGCTACCGATAAGAATCAAGACAATGGCCAGCAGCATGCCGGCAATCACCAGTGGCCAGGCCATCTCCCCACCGACGATTCCTTTAGCCATGGTGGCCATCAAACCGGCCTGAGGCGCGGGTAGGATTTCGCCACCAATTCCACCGGGAACATTATTCTGGAGAAGCTGGAGGGAAAAAGTTAAGGTCAAAGCAGCAGCAATAACACCAATGATCCCACCAACCTGCATTTTCCAGGGAGTACCACCCAGGATATGTCCCACTTTCCAGTCCTGAATCATGTCGCCAGCCACCCCGGCCACACAGCAGACAACCGCGGCCACTCCCAGCACAGCGGCAATCCCTTCATGGCCCCGCTGGCCCAGAATAACCATCATCAGGGCGGCAATAAGCAAGGTGGTCAAGGTCAGACCCGAGATGGGATTAGAAGAAGAACCGATAATACCTACTAGATATCCGGCTACAGCCGCAAACAAGAGCCCCATGACCAGCATAACCAGAGCGGCTACCAAGGAAGAACCAAAATTATGAGTGAAAACATTGTAGAGGAAAATCATGGGGATAACCAGGGCGATAATGGCTACGATCACAGTGGGGAAGGGTAGGTCTTTGTCAGTTCTTAAAGTGGCCGATTCACCTCCAGCTTGAGCTTTTTTGACATCAGAAATTGACCGGCTGATGCCAGCGGCCAAGCTCTTTCTCATTTTGTAGAGAGTATAAAAAGCTCCAACCAGCATGGCTCCCACAGCGATAGGTTTGACCTGGGCATTGTAAGCTGAAATAGCGATTTCGGTCCAGGTGCCAGCGCCCTGGGTGACAATAGCCTTCAATTCACCACTGACAAAGAGGAGAATTGGCATTAGAAAGAGCCACCCCAGCACTCCTCCGGAAAAAGTTAAAGCCGCCAATTTGGGACCAATGATATAACCCACACCAGTCAGCGCCGCGTTAGCCGCAGGCGATTCAATAAACATTCGTCCTTCAATCGGTGGGGATTTGTAAATTTCAGCGTTATCCGCATTTAAATAAGTAATTCGCGATAATCCCGGAATCCGAAAAACAGAGCGAACAAATGGCTTGATGAGTTTAATTCCATTGTCACTGGTGAAAAATTCTATGAAACCTCCCAAGCCCATGGCCCAGAACATATAGGAAGCATGTGAACCAGCTTTTTGGCCAGTTTTGACCATCTCAGCACAGGCCACGCTTTCAGGAAAGGGTAATTCGGCGTCTTCAACCAAGGTGCGACGAACCAGGATAATTAAAAAGACACCTAAGACACCACCGACCAGCATTAAAAGTGAAGATTTAACTACATCAAATTTAGTCCAGACACCAGTCATCAGAAAGGCCGGAATGGTAAAAATCGCTCCAGCGGCTAGAGCCTCACCCACAGCTCCAGTAGTTCGAGCTAGGTTTTCTTCAAGGATAGTTCCCTTAAAAGGTCGGAGCACAGCCATAGCAATCACGGCCGCAGGAAAGGTAGCTGCCACCGTCATGCCAGCCATTAAACCTAAATAAGCGTTAGCTGCTCCCAGAATAACAGCCATAATGATCCCCAGGAAAATAGCTTTGAAGGAGATTTCTTTCATGCTTTGTTCAGGGGGAACATAAGGTTTGTAAGAAATAGGACTCATGTAATCCTCCTTATAAAAGCTGATAGAAGCTGACTAATCATTTGTTTTTTGAATCATATCTATCTGATTTTAAAAAATCAAGAACAAAATAACTGACTGTATCTAAACTTTTTTATTTGCTCAGGGAGCAAAATTGTGTTAAAAAATATGTGCTTAGAAATAAACGAGATGAGATGAAATGAGTTTCTTTGAATGGATAAAAAATCGCCTCTTTTGTGACTTGGCCATTGATTTAGGTACAGCCAATACCTTAGTGTTTTTTAAAGGGAAGGGGATAGTTCTCCAAGAGCCATCGATTGTGGTGATTCATAAAAATTCCGGCAAGGTTGAAGCTGTGGGCCGCCGGGCTAAGGAAATGCTGGGCAAGACCCCGGCCAATATTGAAGCCATCAAACCTCTCAAAGACGGAGTGATTGCTGACTTTGAAATGGCCGAGAAAATGCTGGATTATTTTATCCGCCAGGCCACTAACAATCGGGGTTTCATTCTCCGCCCCCGGATTGTTATTGGCATTCCTACAGGCATAACCCAAGTAGAGCGCCGGGCCGTTAAGGATGTGGCTCTCCGGGCTAAAGCCTCGGAAGTTTATTTGGTGGAACAACCCATGGCCGCCTCAGTAGGAGCTGACCTGCCTATCTCTGAACCAACCGGCAACATGGTGGTCGATATTGGGGGCGGCACCACTGATATCGCTGTGATCTCTCTCAACGGCGTCGTCTTTAATCACTCTATTCGCATCGCCGGCAATGAAATGGATGAGGCCATTATCCAGTATGTGAAGAAAAAATATAATTTGCTTATTGGAGAAAAGACAGCCGAGTACGTCAAGATGAAAATCGGTTCCGCCTATCCGCTGGAAGAACCTATGACTGTGGAGATAAAAGGGCGAGATTTGCGGGAAGGAATTCCCAAAACGATTGTCATCGATGACCAGGAAGTCCGGGAAGCTTTGGAAGATGTTGTTCAATCCATAATTGATGCTATTCGAGTAGCTCTGGAGCGGACTCCGCCCGAGCTTTCCGCAGATATTATCGACCGGGGCATAATTTTAACTGGTGGGGGAGCTTTACTCAAAAATCTGGATAAACGCATTCGGGAGGAGACTCAATTACCGGTGTTTATCACCGAAGACCCTTTAACTACCGTGGTCGTTGGGGCGGGGAAGATGCTTGACGACCTGGATTTACTGAAAAAACTTTCTTTAATTTAATTAACGGTCGAAAATTTCGATGCCCCTTTTTTTTAAAAAAAAGAATTTTATTGTGCTCTTCAGTCTGCTTGGTTTGCAATTTTTGGCCCTTTCTCTGCAACTTCCCCAAGGAAAAGAGCGAAGTTTTCTCGAGAATCTAGTTTTTGAGGTTATCTCCAATGTAGAAAGTGGGCTGACTTTTGTTTTTCAAGGAGCGGGTGAGCTTTGGCATGATTACCTCGACCTGCGTCAAGCCCGCGAAGAAAATGAAAAATTGCGAAAAGAAAACATTACTTTGACCCAACAAAATTTACTCCTCAAGGAACTTTTGGCGAGATTGGAGAAGTCGGCCACCGCCCGGAAAATACTCCAGGAGATTAATCGGGACATCGTTATTGCTCAAGTCATTGGCCTAGACCCAGCCAATTTTTTCCGCACTTTAGTCATCAACCGGGGGCGCGCCCAAGGATTAAAGCCAAATATGGTTGTTCTCAATGAGAGGGGCCAGTTAGTCGGCCGGGTGATTAAACCTGTCAGCTGGCTGGCCGCTACAGTCCAGTTGGTTACTGACTCAAGTTTTGCCGCCAGCGTCCGCACCGAGAAAAAAAATCTAGTGGGGATTCTGGCTGGCAATGGTCACGGCCGCTGTTTTTTGAAATATATCTTGGAAACAGAAAAGGATATTGAGGTCGGCGAAGAGATTGTCACGACAGGTTACGATGGTATCTATTTCCCAGGTATTCCTGTCGGCCGGATTTCAGCTATCTATTCGGGTCAGGGATTATTTAAACGAATCTTAGTCCAACCTTATTTCAGTTTCCGCCAGTTGGAGGTGGTGGCGGTGGTAAAAACCTCCAGTAAGGAGATTTTCTAAAGGTGAGAGTGTTTCTGCGAGCTGGCTTGGCTGTGGGGATAGCCTTGCTTCTTAGTTGGCAGATTTCGCGCTCTTCAGTTTTTCTCTGGCAGGCCCTTAATCTGACCAGTTTGGTTGTCATCTATTTTGCCCGGAAAGAGGGAGAAATTTTTGGAGCCTGTCTCGGAGCCTTGACCGGAGTTGTTCTTGATTCCATTTCAGCCGGGATAATAGGAGGCTTTGGTATTCCCAAGACCCTGCTGGGCTTTGCCGCTGGTTATACCGCCAAACGAGTGGATGTCTCTTCCTTTTTTAGCTCCTTATTTTTTTATTTTACCCTCTTGAGTTCAGAGCTAATTGTATGGAGTCTCCTTCAAAAGTTCGTCCTCAAAATTCCTCTGTCGGGAAAAGCCTTGCTTTATCAGCCTTTTATAACAGCTTTCTTGGGGGTTAGTTTTCTCTGGGTAGCGGAAAAATTGGGGCCGCGTCTAGTAATTTGGACCAAGAAAAAAAAGAAAGGTGGCCGGTTTTAATTTCCGCCGAAAAGAGGAAGTATTATTCCGGCCTTGGAGTGAGAAAAGAAAATATTCATTATAACCAGAAAAAATGATTTAGCTATGGCTCGAATTTACGAAGATTTAACTTCCCTGCAAAAACGAATCAGAATAATCCAACGAGTGGTGGTCGTATCGGTCATTTTAATTGCTGTTTATTTATGGAAAATGCAAATCTTAGACTATAACCGCTACTGGCAAAAAGCTGAAAACAATCGCCTCCGGGAGATTAAATTACCCCCCCAGCGGGGATTAATTGTTGATCGCAATGGGGTTATCCTGGCCAAGAACAAGGCTTCTTTCCAAGTTTCGTTTATCCGCGAAAATGCTCAGGACCTGCAATTGTCTTTGGAGAGAGTGGCTCGTCTTCTTTCTATGGACAAAAAAGAACTTGTGGCGCGGTTAGATAAATACCGCTCCTTACCCGATTTTGTGCCGATTGTGATAAAAGATGATCTCTCAATCGAGGAGGTAGCCCGGATTGAATCTAACCAGATGGAATTTCCGGAACTTCGTTTGGCCATGGAGCCGAAAAGGGATTATCCCTTTGGCCCCTTTGCTTCCCATGTTCTGGGCTATCTTCAGGAAATATCCCTGCGGGAATTGCGGA
>QMPV01000148.1 GCA_003648765.1 Candidatus Aminicenantota bacterium | reverse complement strand
AGCCCGGTCGGGCTGACCTGGTACGCCGTTTTTTTAGGCTATCCAATTTTAGGAATTTGGTACTGGTGTACGGACCAGACGATTGTTCAGAGAGTTTTGGGTGCCAAATCCCAGCAGGACGCCCAATTAGGACCTTTGTTTGCCGGTTTCCTGAAGATTCTTCCGGTGTTTATCATGGTATTTCCCGGCGTTTTAGGATACATTCTTTTTCGAGATGTGATTGGTTCCGACAGTAATCAGACTTTGCCAGTTTTGATTAATAATCTTATTCCCACTGGTCTCAAGGGCCTTATCACGGCCGGTTTGTTGGCTGCTTTGATGAGTACGATTGCAGCCGCTCTTAATAGTTCCGCTACTTTAGTGGCGATTGATATTGTCAAGCGGATTAAAGCTGATCTTCCCGATGCCAAACGAGTCCAGATTGGACGAGTTGCGGCTGTGGTAGTGATGCTCTTGGCGATGGTTTGGTCAACGCAAGGTGGACGGTATTCAAGTATCTTTGAAGCCATAAATGCTATCGCTTCCCATCTAGCACCCCCGATAACTACTGTCTTTCTTTGGGGCGTTTTCTGGCGCCGGGGCACTAAACAGGCGGCTCTTGTCACTCTTTTGATAGGATTTGCGGGAGGCATGTTGGCTTTTCTTTTTGATCTGCCAGTTATCGGCCATGAAAAAGTTTTGACCCATAAATTAGGGATTCCTTTTATGATGCAAGCCTGGTGGATGTTTTGTATCTGTAGCCTGATCTTCGTGGTGGTAAGTCTTTTAACTCCTAAGCCTGCTCCAGAACAGGTAGAAGGTTTAACTTGGAAGAATCCCATCCAGGTGATTGCCGGTGGTCGGATAAAAGCTTTTTCAGACCCGCGATTGTGGGCGGGGTTATTATTGTTAACGATGGTCATTCTCTATTATGTTTTTCATTAAAAATCAGGTGATTATCTGCAAAATGGGCCAGAAGGTTGGGTGTTTAATTATTAAGAAAAGTGCAAAAGAAAAAAAGGAAAGTAGAAGAAAAAGATAAAAAAATTCAATAGAAATAGAAAGAATAAAAGACTAAACATTGGAGATGAAGGATAGAAAATTGTTTAATTCTCAATCACCTGAAGAGAGGCGATCAAGTCAAAACCGATTTGTACTGGTGGGGATTGGAGAGATTCTCTGGGATATGCTTCCTGAAGGGCCCAGATTGGGAGGAGCACCAGCAAATTTTGCTTATTATGCTCAAGCTTTGGGGGAAAAAGGCATCATCGTTAGTAGAATTGGAGCTGACGAGGCAGGCGAAAAAATAATCACTCAATTGCGATTCCACGGGTTAGAAAGTAAATACATCTCAATCGAAGATAAGCATCCCACCGGAAAAGTAACAGTTAATCTTGACAGCCAAGGTAAACCTCAATTTGAAATCCATCGAGATTGCGCCTGGGATTATCTAGAGATTACTCCTGAGCTTAGAGAATTAGCCACTCAAGCTGATGCGGTGTGTTATGGTTCGCTGGCTCAACGTGCACCAGTGGCTCGCCAATCCATCCGCGAGTTTATCTCTCACACGAGGTCTGATTGTCTACGTATTTTTGATGTTAATCTTCGACCCCCTTTTTATGCCTTAGAAGATATCAATTGGCTTTTGAAGAGAAGTCAAGTTTTAAAACTAAATGATGAGGAGCTACGGATTTTGGCTGAACTCTTTCAGATTGATAACCAGGAAAGGCTTATCACCGAATTTTTCTTCTCCACTTATCCGATTGAATTGATGGTGTTAACTCGCGGGAAAAGAGGCAGTAGTCTTTACACCCGAGAAAGAACATCTAATTTTTCAGCTTTGCCTGTGAGAGTGGTGGATACGGTGGGCGCCGGTGATGCCTTTACAGCCGCTGTGGCGGTAGGCCTTCTCCATCAGGAAGATTTGGATAAGATAAATGAAACAGCCAACCGACTAGCTGCTTATGTTTGTACTCAACCAGGAGCCTGGGCGCCTCTTTCTGGTGAATGGAGGTATCAGGATTGAGAGGGAAAAAAGCTGATTTCATCCTGGCCAGAAGAAAAATGCGGATTTTTTTACATCAAGAGGCGTTAATTACGGAGGCGATTTTATCATAAGTAGGGTGAAAGCAATAAATTTAAGAACAAGGTTGATAACTTTTAAATTGGAAAATTAAAATGTGGAGAGGAAAGTAAGTAAAAATGGATTCTGTAGTTCATCGTATAAATATTATTCATCATGAATTCATGGGAAAAAAGCCATGATTGCTTCTCGCTATGAAGAGGAATTAAAAGTTAACTCAAGTAAAATATTAGTCGCCAATCAAGACATCTTGGTGTTAGTTTTTCCTTTTATCTTTTCCTTACAGACAAAAAGGGCTCAAATTAATAAGGGAGTTTTTAAGGTAATTAATCTTTTCCCTTACGAGAAAAGAGATTTCTTAAGAAATATATTGAGAAAAGGAGGAAGTCATGAAGATGAAGAAATTCAATTATTATCAGCCCACTGAAATCAGGTTTGGGACGGGTCGCTTAGAAGAATTAGGAGAAGTGGTGGCTCGTTTTGGCCAAAATTGCTTGTTGGTTACTGTGCCAGAAATTCCTGAGCTTTCAGAGCTTTTTCGGCGAGCTAAAAATATTCTCAAAGATAAAGGGATAAATGTTGTTCACTTTGATGGCGTTATTCCCAATCCAACAGTGGAAGTAGTTGCTAAGGGAGCCAATTTGGCCAAAAATAATCAAGTAGAAGTAGTGGTTGGCCTAGGAGGTGGGTCAAGTATGGATACGGCCAAAGCTATTGCCGTGGAGGTCACTCATCCTGGAAGTTGCTGGGATTATATTTTTTCTAGTGAATCACAACCGACCGAGAAGACTCTGCCTATCATTGCGGTGCCGACCACGTCAGGAACAGGTTCTCATGTCACTCAGGTGGCTGTGGTCACCAACCCCCAAGAAAAGTACAAATCAGCTTTATTCAATAATCATCTTTATCCCCGAGTAAGTATTGTTGACCCCGAGTTGGTTGTCACTTTACCGCCTCATTTTACGGCCACTACTGGCTTTGATGTCTTTGCTCATGCTTTTGAAAGTTATATTAATCCCCATGGGTCTCCTTATACTGATATGACTGCTCTCGAAGCTATTCGAATTGTAGCGCGCTATCTTCCCCAAGCAGTTAAGGTGGGAAGTGACATTGAAGCTCGGACATGGATGGCCTGGGCCGATACATTAGCGGGATTGTCAATTGCTAATGCCGGTGTAACTTTACCCCATGGAATTGCTATGGCCATGGGTGGATATTTTCCTCACGTTGCTCATGGAGAGGCATTAGCCGCTGTTTATCCAGCCATCATGCGTTATACTTATAAAGCCTCGCCTAAGAAATTTGCTACCGTAGCTCGTGTTTTTGACCCTTCTCTGGAGGAAAAAAGTGATGAAGTTGTGGCCGAAAAAACTTGTGAGATGATTGATAATTTGCTCCAAGAGATAAATTTAAAAATTGGTTTAAGTGATCTTAATATTCCTGAGGAAGCCCTCAAAGAATTAGCCGAGGCTTCTTTAGTCCTTCCCGATTATAAAAGCCATCCTCGGAAAGTTAATTTCGAAGAAGTCTATGAACTTCTTCGACAAAGTTATAAGGGCGGGGGAAGTGATGGTGATTAATAATTTATGAATTGCGGCTTACTCACCATTGAAGTTGAAGGAGGAGGAATTAATTTAATTCGCCACATTGAAAAGATTTTGAAAGGAAGAAAGATATTATGAAGTGGGTAAAGTTTATAAATCCTTTAGTTTTAGTCCTGGGAATTATTTTGTTAATCGGGCCAAGCTTTCTCTTAGCTGATGATAGTTCGGGGCTTGTTGCTTGGTGGCCAATGGAGAAGCTGGTGAAGGATAGGCTTCTAGATCAGTCTTCTGAGAACCTTGATAGCTTGAGTGGTAATTATCGTTTTGTTCGGGGAGTAAAGGGGAAAGCTCTTAAGTTCGATGGCTATACGACGGTGGTAAGAAGAAATGCCTCTAGAGTGTTCCAAATAGGTGATGCTTTTACTGTTGAAGCCTGGGTAGCAGTGGCTGCTTATCCTTGGAATTGGTGTCCGGTAGTCATCCACCAAAATTCTGAGGGAGGTTATGCTTTTGAGATAGGCCCTCTGGGAGAGTTGAAATTTAAAGTTTTTGCCGGCGGGGAATGGAAAGAATGTGTTTCCGAGGCAAAAATTCCTTTGAAACAATGGACTCAGGTAGTGGCGGTTTTTGATGAAAATTCAGGGAGTTCCATTTATTTAAATGGCCAAGAAGTGGGCAGATTAGCCTTTCGAGGAATTTTTAAGGACGCTGAAAAAACTGATCTTTGGTTGGGGACTATTCCTGAGCGACGCAAACCGGCTTTTATTCATCGGCAATTTGGTTCTCTTCCCAGTTGGTATTCGTTGGATGCAATTCTGGATGAAATTAAAGTTTATTCGAGAGCTATGAGCGCAGAAGAAATCTTAAAAGCTTATCGTCAAGACAAACCTTCGTCTGCTCCCGATATTCCACCTCGAGAGCTACCCCGGATTCCGGAGAGAAGGAATCGGTTTGGAGCTTTCTATACGCGGTTAAATTATTACTGGGAATGGGATGAACTATGGAGGGTGGGTGACCATCCAGATGTGGTTGTGACTTTTGACCAATCTCCGGTTAGAGTGGTTTTCTGGCGGGGAACGCGTTATTCTCCTTGCTGGGTAACCGAGAACAACATCTGGATGGCTGACCAGAGCGTGGAGGCGTGGGACAATAAAGAAGGCTGTTTCGAACACATGCAAGATCGACACTGTCGGTACTCTCATGTGAGAATCATCGAGAATACCCCGGCTCGGGTTGTTATCCACTGGAGATATGCGTTGGTGAGTTCCCGTAATCATATCTGGAATGAAGATGAGAGAAGTGGTTGGGGATGTTGGGTCGACGAATATTATTATATCTATCCTGATCAAACCGGGGTGCGAAAGTACTCCTGGCAAAAAGGTTCATTGGGTCCCGTCCGGCAATTCCAGGAATCAATTCCTTTAACCAGTCCCGGTCAGCTTCAGGGCGATATCATTAATAAAGATTATGTGACGGTGGCCAATCTTAAGGGAGAAAAACAGGTTTTTTCTTACGTTGAAAATCCCCCGAAGAAAACAACAAAGTTTATCCCGGAAAATCCACTTATCCAGATGCACAACACCAAATCCCGGTTTAAGCCTTTTATCATCTTTGAGCCGGGCGGGAAGATGCATTATCTCAAGGATATGGATATCAGAGCTCTCTCCAGACCTGGCTCATGTAGTCATTGGCCGGTGGGCCAAGTACTATCTGATGGGAGAACCCAAAAAACGCCGGATCGAGCCACCAGCTTTCTGGGTTTCCCGATTACTGATCCAGT
>QMPV01000147.1 GCA_003648765.1 Candidatus Aminicenantota bacterium | reverse complement strand
TTTTTATTCATGGTCACTCCTTTCCACCCAGATTTATCGGCGCGGATTCCACTCGCCTCGGGCCACCGCCGGCACATAAGAGTCAAGGTCAGGGGGTGGAAACTCAATGGTTCTGCCCTGTTCGACACTCATATAAGCTGTCATCAGCAATTCAGTCACATTGAGGCCGTCACTGAAATTCTCTTCGGGTCGGCGACCGGCCAGGAAAGACTGAACCATATGCCGGTTTTCATCCACATAGCCATATTCCACCTCTTCGCAGGGGATGACCGGCATTAACCCGGTCTCAGCGTTTTGTTTCTCAACAAAATCCTCACCGGCTTCTCCCTTCACCCGACGGCTGAAAAAGACCCGCAGACTGGAATCAAGAGTATTGACCAGCACCGAATACTCGGGACCGAAAAGCTCCATGGTCAGCCGCAGCCCGGCCCCGACATAACACCAGGAGGTGGTGGTCTCCACCACCAGAATTTCCCCTGCCTCATCCCGATACTCGATCAGGGAGCGGGCGAAATCCTCCGCCGGCCGACGCAGATAATCGGTTTGCCCCTGGCTCTGCTGGCTTAACTGGCGGGCGTAATCCGGCCGCTGCCACTTCAGACAGGTGGCGTAAGCCGTCAGTCTGACCGGGGTCAAGGCCTGTCGCGGCTTTCCCGGCGGAGTCAGCATGAAGCGGGCTTCCTCAACCGAATGACACATCATATCATTCAGCACTCCTCCCCCCTGGAGGGTCCCATCCCAGAACCAGGGTTCATGCGGTCCGCTGTGTTCTTCGGCGGCCCGGGCCAGATAAGGTCGGCCGCAAAGCGGCACCCCTCTTTTCCAGATTAATTCTTTACCCCGGACCACAGCCGGGGCGAAAACCTGATTTTCCAGATAACCGTCAAGTAACCCCGCCTGCTCGACCAGCTCCAGCATCCGCCGGGCTTCCTTAACATTCCGGCCCAGAGGCTTCTCGCAGGTGACGCCGACCAACTCGCCCTTCCCCCGGGCCAGAGCATCGACAATCTCCTCCATCACTTCCAGCCGAGTGTAATTGGGCGAACAAATCCAGAGGGCGTCTATGGCCGGGTCAGCCACCATCTCGGTGATGGAATCATAAACCCGGGCTTGGCCCACATTGAGTTTCCGGGCCAGGGCGGCTGCCTCTTCGGCTCTCTCCTTAGTGCGGGAGACGATACCCAGAATATCGGCGTCTCGCACTCCCACCCAGGACCGGATATGAAAGCGGGTGATAAACCCCGCTCCAATAAAACCCACGCCTAATCTTTTTTTTGCCATTTTTACCTCACCCGATTTTTTGTTCTATTTTATTTAATATTATTATTAATTTAGAACCAATACAAATTTAAAACCATTCTAAACATCTAACTTGTTTTCCAGCTCCTAAGTCAGCTCCAGCTTTTTCTTCTCCCGGAAGAAAGCCACAAAGGCCAGGGCGCAGAGTATGGTCAAAACCGCCGGAATGGAAAACACGCCCCGCCAGTTGGTGCCGGCTTCGGTGGTAAAGACCGTCTGGATCCAGCCCGAGAAAAGACTACCGAGAAAATTGCCCAGCCCGAGAACCACAATGGCGATGAGACTCTGGGCTGAAGCCCGGATATCCCGGGGAGCAACTTCATCCACGTAGATAAAAGCGGCGGTGAAGAAAAAGACATAGCAAAAACCATGCAGGGCCAGCGAAGCAATGACCAGCCAGGCGGGATAGGCGATAACAAAAATGATATAGCGGATGGGCCAGGCGAGAACGCCGATGACCATAGTCTTCTTTATGCCGTAGCGGGGTAAAAAATAAGGCAGCAGCAAAGCCATGACAAATATTTCAGCGATCTGGGCGATAACCATTACCCCGGAGACAGCCGAACTGCTGACTCCGATGACCTTCGAGGTCAGATAGGGAGCCGTCAAGACGTAATAAAACTGTAACTCGGTGGCCACCACAAAGGAGATAATAATGAAGATGAGAAAATTTTTATCGCGCAGCATTTTCACGGCCTCGAGGAAAGCCCAGGGTTTGGGTGCATCCTTCTGCGGCGGGGTGTGGGGCAGTTTAAAAGAAAAAATCCCCATAATCAGCGAGAAAAGACCCGCCAGCAGCAGAGTATCCCCCCGATAGGTAAAGCTGGGCAGGGCCTCCCCTAAATAGCGCCAACCAGCCAGGGACAGACCAGCCACAATCCAGCCGATGGTCCCCCAGACTCTGATAATCCCAAATTCCTTCTCCGAGTTTTCCAGGTTGATAAAGGCAATGGAATTAGTTAAGGCCAGTGTGGGGGCGTAAAGGAGGGAGTAGAAGAGCATTAAACCCATGAGAGTGGGGTAATGGGTGACGGTGGAGGTATAAATCAACAGCCCTCCCCCGAAAAGCTGGAGAAAGGCGATGACTTTCTGCGTGGGGAAATATCGATCCGCCAGCTGGCCGCCGATAAAGGGCGAAAGAATGGTCGCCAGCGGCAGGAGGCTGTAAATCGCGCCTACCTGAGCTCCGGAAAATCCCAGCTTGTTGATTAAATAATCTGAGAGCACCGGGGCCCAGGCTCCCCAGATGGCGTACTGGAGAAACATCATCACGCTTAAGCGAAATTTGGCACTCATCAAACCCTCTCTTTCATCTTCTTTCTTCATCCTGCGGCCGAAAAAGCGGCCTCAAACAATCCTTCGTTTGACGGGATCCCAGTAAACCTTGCGTCCTTCCAGATAGGAGCGGGTGGCCATATGACAGGTGATGGCCTCTTCAAACCCCCGCTCAATGTTACAACTGGGCTGCCCGCCTTCGCGGATACATTCCAGCCATTCTTTAAGGTGGAGATGAGCTGTATCCACCCGCCGGCCGTGGCGGTAAGTATAAAGCAAGCCTCGCTGAGCGAAATATTTTTCAGTAGCCGAGGTCACGGTATCAATTCCCCTGGCGCCGGGCTGAAAAGTAAAGAGCGGCAGGGAAAGATCAATGACTTTGTTTTTTATCTTGTCTTTGTAGCGGGTGGAACCATAATCGACGGTCACCACCAGATTATTGCCGACCTCCATCGAGGCATCATGTCCCATAAAGAGCCGCCCTCGATTACGGCCGCTGGAGAGAGTGGCACTATAAACTAAAGTCAGGTTCCGCTCTGGGTATTCAAAAATCACCTGGAAGACATCCGGCACATCCCGTCCATCCTGATAAAAATAGATGCCGCCGGAAGCCACCGCTGAATAGGGAATTCCCAGGTCCATTATCTGATTGACCGCATCATACTCATGGGAAAGGAGGTCGCCCGACAAGCCGGTGCCGTAATCATACCAGCAGCGCCAGCGGAAGAATCGCTCCAGGCTGAAGGGCACCTTATGGGGGGCCGGTTCCTGAAACTGGGCCCAGTCGATGTTATGAGGCCCGGCCTCTTCATGAATGGGATAAACCCAGGCCCCGACCGGCGAATTCCGGTTGGTGGTCGTCTCGACCAGATTAACCGGCCCCAGGAGACCTCTTTTAATGATCTCCCGGGCCTTAAAATGGCTCTCCAGTTGCCGATTCTGATGGCCAAGCTGAAAAACCAGGCCGCTGCGCTTGACCGCCTCGTAAACCTGGTGGGCTTCTTCCTCGGTGCGGGTCAGACATTTCTCACAATAAACATGTTTGCCGGCGGCCACGGCATCAATAGTCATCCGGGCGTGCCAATGGTCGGGGGTGGCGATGATGACGGCATCGATGTCGGGGCTGGCCAGGAGTTCCTGATAATGGCGGTAGCGCTTGGCTCCGGGCAGTTTCCGTTTCCCTCCTCCCGGACGGACATCGTTGGCCGCAGTGGCCAGAGCTCTTTCCGCCCGAATGTCAAAAATGTCGCAGACCCCGGTAATAACCACGTTTAAATCTTCCTGATTCAAAAAATCCTGTAGGCCGGTGTCAAAGCGGTTCTTTTTGGCGTCTTTGGCTTTGCGCTTCACCCAATCAGGATGGGCAAAGCCGAGGGAACGGACCAAACTTTCGCCTCGGCCGCCAAAGCCAATAATGCCTATCCGAATCAACTCCTTTTTCTTGGGAGATGGGGCCACCTCCTCGGGCGGGGCTTCTTCGGTTAAGCCCAATTCCTCAAGAATGAGCCTTTTCCGGGCCCTTTCGGAGGAAAGCTTCTCCCAGGCACTGATGGCCAGGGCTCCGGCGAAAGGCACTGTGGCCAGACCTTTGAGGATATCCCGCCTGGTTAGTTTCAGGCTAATGTTTTCTTTATCTGGAGATTGTTTTCCTTTGTCCTTCATGATTATCCTCCCTCTAATTCGCCTGAATGGCCGATGAAACTTTTTTCCGGTTGAGAAAATATTCAAGGCCCAAATGTCGGCTGGTCCGGAAAACCGATAAGACCAGCAAAGCGGCCAGCTCAATCAGGTTTTTATTAACAATGACATAGCTGCCTTCCTGAGGAAGGGAATAGTTATAACCCACAAAGGGAGGAGCCGCTAGATAGTAAAGCAAAAGCAAGACCGCTCCGGCCCAGCAGGCCACCCGTTCACCCAGCCCCAGCATCAGGGCCAGGCCGATCAGCATCAACCCCCAGATATTAAGCCAGTCGACTATTTTCAGCAGGGTCGGCGAAGCCATCAGAGCCTTAAATAGGCCACTGAAAATCCATTTGGACTGCATCAAATAATCGGCTGAGGACCAGTAAGGGTTGAATAACTTGGCCAATCCTTCATACAAAAAATGCCAGCCGATGAGGACACGTAAAAAGGTCAGAAGATATAGCTGGCTGGGTTTTAAAGAGACTTGGGCTGGTTTATGAGTGATTGAAGGCTGCATTTAAATCCCCTTTCATTATTTTTTTCCCGGTGACCGCCTGTGGAAAAATTGTTTCCCAGAGAGGAGCAAAGTAATGGGTCAAGAAGAAGCAGGAGAAGGAAAGGGAAAGCAAAAGAAAAAAGTGAAAGAATAAGAAAGAAAAGAAGGAAATTGAGGAGGCGGAGTAGGTTGGCCATAAGAGAGATTTTGAGAAGATGGAGATGGCTTTCATGATGACGATGGAGCCGAGAGTGACGATAGCTACTATAAAGGAGAAGAAAAATAAGATGGAGCAAAAGGAGAAGCAGGGGAAGGGGTGAAGGCTGTCGCGGTTCTCTCTGAGTTTTACCAGTCGCTTCGGGGTATACTCGAAGCATCTCCTCGAGGGAAAATAACCGGCCAAGCAATTTAATCCGTAAGAAAGAAACAAAAATTGATTGAGATAAAATTTAAAGGTCAAAGAAGTTGCAAAATTAAAAGCGGATGTTTTCACCGGGAATCTCAACTTATAGAAAATAACTTTTTTTGTCAATCCTTCTTCTATCTTCTCCCAATAACTCTGACTAGTCCTTTTTGGCATTTCGACTTTGGCTCCCAATCGCCCCAAATTTTTCCATAAAAACTTCCTCTCCTACTTTTAATATTT
>QMPV01000146.1 GCA_003648765.1 Candidatus Aminicenantota bacterium | reverse complement strand
GGAGGAGATGACAAGGCTATCTGGTACCCCAAAAAAGAAAGAGGCATGTCCATGCAAACCTTTTTCCACTCTTTGTTTGGAGCTAATTATCTAAATAATATAGTCTGGTTCTGCGACCCGGACGTGGTTATGGTTCGCAATCCTCTTTCCTATGAAGAAGGTCAAACAATTGTCTCTACAATTGCCTTAACTGGCCAAACTTATATGGCTTCAGACTTTATGGACCGCTTGCCGGCCCGCAAATTGGAACTTTATCGAAAAACAATCCCTACCACCCCCATTAAACCCATTGACCTTTATCCTTATAAAATTTTACAAAATAAAAGAAACGGTGTTGTCTGGTGTTGTCCCCGGGTTAAAGAATTCCCCCGAGCTATTGACCTTAAGGTCAATGGAGTGGGGGGAGAATACGATGTCCTGGCCCTTTTCAATTGGGAAGATAAAGCTGCTGAAAAATCTTTCTCCCTAGAAGAACTCGGTCTAGACCCCGAAAAGAAATATCATCTTTTCAATTTCTGGGAGGCTAAATACATGGGCATTTCAGAGGGGACTTTCACAGCCTGGCTGCCTCCTCATGGAACGTTAGTGTTAATCATTAGAGAAGTAAAAAACCAGCCACAACTTCTAGCTACCTCGCGTCACATTACTTCATCAATTAGCCCCCAAAAAATTTCTTGGAATCCAGCTGATATGACTCTTAACGGAATTTCCTCCATTGTTCCGGGGGACTCTTATTCACTATTTCTCTGGAAACCTGAAAACCTGGAAGTAGTAAAAGTGGAAGCCAACGCGGAAGTTCTTTTTCATCGGAGTGACGAAAATGGCTCGCTCGAAGTTAAATTCGCCGGCGATTTGCCAGAAGGAACCCCTCATCTCACCTGGAAGATAGTCTTTAAAGAACAGGAGAAACTAGAAAAATAATCCCCCACTGAGAAAAATTCGAAATTAGACCAGATTTAACTTAAAAATACAGTTGAAAAAAAGAGTTGTTTTTGTAGGGAACACTAAAAATGAGAAAATTAAGAAGATTAATTACAACAAAATCTTCCCCCCTGCCTATACTAGTTCTAGCAATTAGCCTCTGCCTCTTTCTTATCCCCTCTCTCAGCCAAGCTCAACTCAAAGCTAATCCAGAAGAATTTAACTTCGGAACTATTAGAGAAGGCATAAATGTTCCCGTAAAATTCATCTTGACCAACTCGGGCTCTCGGAAAATTTATTTAAAAGAAATCAGAACCTTTGCCTCTTGTGTCCAACGCTCTCCCCTGAATCAGAAAAGCCTAGCGCCCGGAGAATCCCTCGAACTGAATTATATTTTTGAAAGCCTGGGCTACGGAGGAGCCGTCATCGAAAAGGAAATACAAATTTTTTTTGAGGGGCCAAATTCTCCTTTAAAAATCAAAATAAAAGGGAAAATACTTCCTCTCGAATCTTATCAAGCTCCTCTCGGCGAAGTGCTCTACAATTTTTCTGTCCTGATAGACCTCCGACCTACTTCAGTTTATCAGCAAGAACATATCCTCGGCGCCATCAATATTCCCGCCAATCGTATCCTTAATTGGGCCAAACGCTGGTCTTCCCGGATTACTAATGACATGGTCATTTACCTTTATGATGATGACGGCCAACTCTCGGATAGAATCGCCCAAAAATTAAGAGCCCAGGGCTATCGCCAATATGTGAGTTTGGTGGGAGGGATAAAAGAATGGAAAAATCAATACGGCCAAAAAGGTATCGTCGGCCGCTAATTTTAATATAAGTACGGGCAAAAATGAGGCGTCTTTTAAGCTTAAGTTTTCTCTTCCTTTGTTGTCTTAATCTACTTCTTCCAAGTCAACCTTCGGGAGGAGAGCTCCCTATCGAAATTTATTTTTTTTTCGAAAAAGGTTGTCCCTACAGCCGTAAAATTAATAACTTTTTAACCGAGCGCATCGAAAATCACTATCCGGTCAAAATAAAAAAATTGGAAATTCACGAAGATGACCATCTGCAAATTATGTTCAAAATGGCCCAGGAACGAGGGGCTGAAGAGATAATTAATCAAGGTGTCCCCGCTGTCTTCATTGGGCCCCACGCCTTTCAAGGGGCTAGCCGAAGAACTGAAAGGCTGATTGAAAAAACTCTGAGAGAAATTATTCTAAATAAAAAGGCCTCTGCTCCTCCGGCTCCATCTCCCCCAGAAAAGGTAGTTCCACCTCTCCGTCTTTCCTATCCCTTAATTTTCAGTGCGGGCTTACTGAGTGCTTTCAACCCTTGTAGTCTTGGAGTGTTTATCCTTTTTCTGGGCTCTTTGATAACACTCACTCAATTCCAGAGGATGCGGGTCCTAGTCTCGGGTTTACTTTTTTCTTTAACTTATTTCTGTGGATCTTTATTAGTCGGGCTAGGATTAAGGTATTCCCTCCGGGAAACCAATCTCCGGGCTCCTTTCTCTCTGGGAGTAGCTCTATTAGCTATAGGCGGCGGAATTTACTATCTCTGGTCAGGACTGAGGCACTCGCGAAAAGAAACTTATTCCCCACCCCCAGGTTGGAAAAATCTTTTCCAACGCTTTTTTACCATCCCTGGTTCAATGGCCGTGGGAGCTTTAGCCGTGTTCTTTCTTTTCCCGTGTTCCTCAGGCCCTTATCTGGCTGTTCTCGCCCTCTTGGCCCGTCCTGAAGCCAAGAGCCAAGCTATCACCGGACTTATTCTTTACAATGCCGCCTTCATTCTTCCCTTCGTTCTTCTCACTCTCGCCCTGGGAGGAGGACTATTTTCTTGGGACCGCATAAGTACCTGGCAAAAAAATCATCAAAATAAACTCAAACTTGTTCTGGGCTTACTTCTTATTCTTCTCGGTGCCTGGCTACTTCTAACTCTAGTCTGAATAATTTAAAAAAGCAAAAGCTAAAAATCCTCCCCGTAATCATCAACCCCTAATCTATCTTTTTTGAAGAAGTTAACCCACACCTCCCTTAATTTCTTTCAAAATTTTAGAAACTTTAACAAGTTCAGGGGCCTGCTTAATCAAGACGATGAATTAATAATCCAGACCGCAATTTAGGTTCAAACCAGGTTGACTTAGGAGGCATTACTTGGCCGGCATCAGCAATTCTCATTAATTCTTCGATCGAAGTGGGATAAAGAGCAAAAGCTACCTTATACTGACCGCTATCGACTCTTTTCTTCAACTCTTCCAGACCTCTTATTCCCCCGACAAAATCAATGCGGTCACTCGTGCGAGGATCATCGATGCCAAAGAAAGGACGCAAGACCAGATTTTGGAGAAGGGCCGTATCCAAACTGTTCACCGGATCATCTTTATCAATCTTCTCTGGCTTAAAAGTCAATTTATACCATTGACCATTATAATACATGCCCACCTCGCCTTTTTTCTGAGGTCTATAGGGAGTCTCACCTATCTCTTCCACCGTAAAAATCTCTTCCAGAAATTGAAATAACTCTTCCGAGGAATGACCATTAAGATCTTTCACTACCCGATTGTAATCCATTATTTTTAATTGGTTGTGGGGAAAGAGGACAGCTAAAAAGTAATTGTATTCCTCTTCGCCAGTATGATGGGGATTAGCGGCTTTCCTTCTCTGAGCTACGATGGTGCCGGAGGCAGAACGATGATGTCCATCAGCCACATATAAACAATCAACCTTGCTGAACTCTTCGATGATTTTCTCGGCCACCTCATCATCTATACCCCAGACGGTATGGCGAACCCCATCGTCGGCCACAAAATCATAGAGTGGTTCTTTAGCTGCTTCTTGGGCGACTAACTTATCGATATTTTCTCTAGCTTTATAAGTCAAAAATACTGGACCGGCATGGGCATTGGTCGCCTCAATATGTTTAACCCGATCTTCCTCTTTTGCTTTCCGGGTCAATTCATGTTTCTTGATTAGATCTTTTTCATATTCCTCTGCCGAAACACAACCCACAATTCCGTATTGTTCTCTTCCTTGCATAACCTGACGATAAATATAAAGCCGAGGTTTATCTTCCTGAATTAATATTCCTTCCTGGATAAATTTCTCCATGTTTTCCCTGGCTTTTTGATAAACTTCAGGAGCATATAAGTCAGTGCCAGGCGGCAGGTCAATTTCCGGTTTTATTACATGAAGAAAAGAATATGGATTTCCTTGAGCCATCTCACGAGCTTCTTCACTACTTAAGACATCATAAGGAGGAGAGGCCACCTGCTTTTCTAATCCTTTTTTTGGTCGGAGCGCTTTAAATTTTCTCAACATAACCATTTTCAACTCCTTTTAAAATTTTTAAATATTGAAAAAATATTTTAACCAAATTAAGACCTAAAAAGAAAGTCGAACTTATTTTCTTACCTAAAAATCAGCGGCAACTTATAAAGTTGGGACCAATATTTATTTTCTAAACCAAGCCTATCTTCATTTCGTGATTCGAAAATTAATCTAGCAGATTTCTCACCTGATGATTGATGGCGGCAATTTTATCTATAAATACCTTAACCTGGTTCCGATCATAAGTAAGTAATCCATTCACCTCAATCTCAACATCGCTAGTTTGAGTGTAAACCGCCGCCGATAAACCCTGGTCAACGCAAACCATAAGTTTCTTTATCAACTCCACGTAGGCTTGAGTCAGGTCCGTAAAGCTAGTTAAGTTTCTGTACCCCCAACTTTTTTCCTTTTGCCAAATATGATGAGGCACAGCTAAACCTAATCCGCCGAATTCCCCCAGAACCACAGCTCTCGTCTCCTCTAAAGAAGGCATGGCTGGACCGGGATAAGCGTGGATATCCTTCAAGTCACCCACGCCTCTATCAACCCAACCACTGGCACTATCTACCAGACGAGTGGGGTCGAGCTTTTTCACCCATTCGCTTAACTTCTCCGTTTCAAATTGTCCCCAACCTTCATTAAAAATAACCCAGACAATGACCGAAGGATGGTTAAAAAGATTTTCAATCATCCGCCTCAATTCCAACCGGAACTGTGCAGCTGACTCAGCAGTCCGTTGGCCATCAGGCTCATTAACCTTTATGAACTTATCCCCGCTGGGCATATCCTGCCAAACTAACAGGCCTAACCGGTCACACCAATAATAAAAGCGCCGAGGTTCTACCTTGACATGTTTTCGGATTAAATTAAATCCTAACTTTTTGAGGACATTAAGATCATAAATCCAGGCTTTCTCTGAGGGAGCGGTATAGAGACCATCGGGCCAAAAACCCTGGTCCAGGGTGCCCAGCTGAAAATAAGGACGATTATTGAGAAATATTCTGACCCGGCCTTGTGGGTCTCGACCCAACGAAATTTTCCTCAAGCCAAAATAACTTTTAACTTTATCTAAAAGTTGGTCTCCTTTGATAACTTCAATCTCCAAATCATAAAGATAGGGGTCTTCAGGGCTCCACAAATGAGGTTTGACCACCGGCAAAATTAATTCTTCCTCTGGCGAGACTATCTTTTCCGCTAT
>QMPV01000145.1 GCA_003648765.1 Candidatus Aminicenantota bacterium | reverse complement strand
TCGTTTGACTCCATATCCGGCTTTAAATGACAGCATTGCTCCAGGGCAAACGCATGAGACAAGATTACGAGGTACATCACTTATATCTTTACTTTTAACTTAAGTCACTCTGGATAAAGTTTCTTTTTCTAAGCTCAGGTATCCATTATTGCGATGAACCTATATTTAAATTACAAGCCTCAGCCCGAGTCCATCTCGCTTCTCAAGCAAAAACACCGGCGATGGGCTGACCGCAATAGGCACAGCGGCCACCCTCCAGATGAATTTCAATATTAAAAAAGCCGAATCTCCTGATGACCACCCGCTGACAGGCTGGACAATAGGTATCCTCTCCCTCGCCGAGAACATTGCCTAAATAAACGTAAGCTAGACCTTCCTCTCGACCGATTTGATAAGCCTGGCGGAGAGTCTGCAGCGGCGTGGCTTCTTTATCAGTCAATTGATAATCAGGATGAAAGCGGCTGATATGCCAGGGGATATTTGGGTCAATACTCTTCAAGAAACGGGCGATATCTCTGAGTTCTTCGGGACTATCATTTTCCCCGGGGATAATCAGCGTAGTCACCTCCAGCCAAATTCCCAATTTTTTCATCCGAGAAATAGTGTCCAACACCGGTTGAAGACGGGCTTTACAGAAGCGGCGATAAAACTCTTCCCGAAATGATTTCAAATCAACATTGGCGGCATCCAGATAAGGGGAGATTGTTTCTAAAGCTTCAGCCGAAACATAGCCGTTGGTGACAAAATTATTTTTCAAACCCTGCTGACTGGCCAGGCGAGCTGTATCGTAAGCATACTCAAAAAATATGGTCGGCTCGGTGTAAGTATAGGAAATACTGCGGCTATGGGAGCGTAAAGCCGCAGCCACCACTTCCTCCGGGGCAAGCTTTTCTCCAGGAATATGAGGCCAACCACTTTTGGAGGCTTGAGAAATCTGCCAATTTTGACAGAATGGGCATTGAAAATTACAGCCGATGGTGGCGATGGAAAAAGCTCTAGTTCCAGGTAAGAAGTGGAAAAGAGGCTTCTTTTCAATGGGATCCACATGAGCGGCGATCACCTGCCCATAGACATGAGTGACTAAGCGTCCCTTCCGATTCTGACGGACGCCGCAGATACCGAATTTTCCGGGGGCGATAACACACTGATGAGGACAGAGGAAACATTTTACCCGTCCTCCCTCCAAAGGGGTAAAAAACATAGCTTCTCGAATCACTTTTGCTCTCCTGCTTTTTCCGCGGCCATTTCTGCCGCCGCCGGACATAAGGAGCGGAGAAAACACTCATTACAAAGGGGGTGGCGGGCCTGACACACAGCCCGGCCGTGGTCGACCAGTAAGTAATTGAAATCTAGCCAGTCCTCTCGCGGCACAATGGCCATCAAATCCTGCTCAATTTTGTTGGGATCTTTAGCCGAACTTAAGCCCAGCCGATGGGCTAAACGACGAACATGAGTATCTACTGCAATTCCTTCAGCCCGCCTAAAAGCACTAGAAAGAACAATGTTAGCCGTCTTTCGAGCTACGCCCGGCAATTTGATCAATTCCTCTATCCTGTCAGGAACTTCTCCGCCGAATTCCTCCATAATAGACCGGGCGGCGGCGATAATGTTGCGAGCTTTATTCCGGAAAAACCCGGTAGGGCGAATTATGGCTTCGACTTCTGCCTGAGAAGCCCGGGCCAAGTCAGCGATGGTGGGATATTTCTTAAAAAGTAGTGGCGTGATCTGATTAACTTTTTCATCGGTACACTGAGCGGCCAGAATGGTAGCCACCAGTAATTGAAAGGGGGTTTCATAATGAAGGGCTGTCCGACTATGAGGATAATGCTCCCGAAGAAGCTTGATTATTTTTTTGACCCTCTCTCTCAATTCCTCCGGTGATTCTCGGCCGACTTTCATGGCTCTCCCCATAAATTTTTTTTTATTTGGACTTCTCTTTATTTTTACTATTATTTTCTATTGACTGCAATTCTCTTTTCAGCCAAGCTCCAAGAGGGCCGAAACATGGCCCGCCAGGACGACTCCAAGGCTTGAGATAATCGAGGCTCTTATTTCCCTTTATTTCATTTCTAACCTGAATAATTCATAAAAAAAGCCGTTTCCCTTCATAACGTATTGATATATAACAAGTTAAAACAAAAAGAAAGAGAAATCAGCCATGAAAGATTGGCCTAATCACAAGCCAAGATTTTTGGCTGTTCTTAAACCAATTTTTCTTGTTTTTTAAATTTATGAATAGATCAGGCTAAACTAACCATGAGCCTTTCAACAAATATCCCCTCGCCCTTTCCAGAAATATTTTTTGTCCAGAAATATTTTTTGTCTTTTCCTTTTAAACAAGCTTCTCCGGCCTAAAGACTGCATTCGCCGCGGAAACAACCTCCCGAAAACTCTGAATCCACGGTCAAAAATTCTCGCCACCAATCTTCCTCTTCAGTCTCACCTGAGGTAAAAGAAAGAACCTGGCCTTTCTTCGAACCATAGCGATAAACAGTTATCCCTTTACAATGATATTCAGCTGCTTTGAGATAGATCTCTTTGACATCTTCCACAGTAGCTTCTTCAGGCAAATTAATGGTTTTAGAAACTGAATTGTCTGTATATTGCTGGAAAGCCGCCTGGATTTTCAGATGCTCTTCTGGCTGGACATCAAAGGCAGTGACAAAAATTCGCCTTAATTCCTCAGGAATTTCCTTGACATGCTGAATACTGCCCAGACGGCCGATATAAGCAATAAAATCCCGGGAATCCATTCCCCGTTTTTTTAACTCTTCCTCGAAAAGCGGATGAATTTCAAAAAGTTGGGCTCCAGAGAGAATCCGGCGGACATAGCTTAAAGCAAAAACAGGCTCTATGCCGCTCGAGCAACCAGCAATGAGACTAATACTCCCAGTAGGGGCCACCGTATTGAGGGTAGCCTGCCGCAACTTTAAACCCTGCCGGGGGTAGATAGAGCGTTCATAATTAGGGAAAACACCTCTTTCCTCTGCTAACTCAGCCGAAGCTTGTCGGCTAATCTGTTGAATAACTCGCATCAACCGAGAAGCTGTGGCTACTGCCTGGGGATGATTATAGGGAAGCCCTAATTTAATCAGAAAATCAGCAAAGCCCATGACCCCCAGGCCAATCTTGCGATTGGCTTTGGTCATTTTCTCGATTTCAGGGAGAGGATAACGATTGACCTCAATTACATCATCTAAAAAGCGGACTGCCCAGGTTATGGTGTCTTTCAACCTCAACCAATCTACTTCCCCGTTGCGGACAAATTTAGCCAGATTGATGGAGCCAAGATTACAGCTTTCATAGGGATATAGAGGTATTTCGCCGCAAGGATTAGTGGCTTCAATTGGCCCTAATTCGGGCAAAGGATTATGACGGTTGATTTCATCCAGAAAAATGAGACCTGGGTCGCCTGATTTCCAGGCCGCATAGCAAATCAGCTCAAAGAGGGAACGAGCTCGAAGCGACCTGACTTTTTCTCCAGTCCGAGGACTAATTAAATCAAATGTTTCGTCTCGCTTAACTTTTTCTAAAAATTCGTCAGTCACAGCCACAGACAAATTAAAATTGGTGAAGGCTGCCGGGTCCAATTTAGCTTCAATAAAATCGATAATATCAGGATGGTCACAGCGGAGAATGCCCATATTGGCCCCTCGTCGGCGGCCTCCCTGAACAATCACCTGGGTCGCGGCATTGAAAATACTCATAAAAGAAATCGGTCCCGAGGCTTTTCCCTTGGTCGTGGCCACGAGGTCGCCAGCCGGCCGAAGATGGGAAAAGTCAAAACCACAGCCTCCCCCAGTTTGATGGATGCGGGCCATATTCTTCAAAGCTTCAAAAATTCCTTCCATAGAGTCTTCAACAGGGAGGACAAAACAGGCGGAAAGTTGCCCCAATGTGGTGCCAGCGTTCATCAGAGTAGGTGAGTTAGGAAGAAATTCTAGGTCAGCCATCATCTGGAAAAATTTTTCTTCAACCTCCGCTGGGGAATACTTGCTTTTGAATTCTAGTTCGGCTTGACTCACTGCCCGAGCCACCCGCTGAAACATCTCCCGGGGGGTTTCAATAACTCGCTGCCGGTCATCCTTAAGGAGATATCTTTGACGAAGCACATAAAGGCTGTTTAAAGGCAGTTTTAAATCATCCTTAATACCGTAAACTGTTTTTATCCGGCGTAACTCTTCCCTTTTCTGGCGGTAAAGAATGTATTTTTTAGCAATAAAGCCGTAGCCCTTCTCCATCAAGGCGCTTTCCACAATATCCTGAATTTCTTCGACCGAAGGTACTCTCTCTTGAAACTCTTGGCGAATCCTTTCCAGAATCACCGGCAGCACATCGGTGCTCACCCGTTGAGCTTCTTCTTCCTGCCGGACCACCTCCAGGGCAGCAGCTTTAACTGCCTGAGAAATTTTAGATTGATCAAACGGCACTAATTGACCGTCTCTCTTTTTGATTTTTGAGGGTAAAGACAACTTTTTACCCATCCCCAACCTCCTTTTCTTGGCCTTCTTCTTTTCCTGATTAATTCAACTTCTCCCCCTCAGCTGACTTTACAAAGGAAGAATTTTCAATTACGTCTTTTTTATCCTCAATTTTTCCCGTTGGCCTCCCGAGAGCTCCCTTAGCGAGTTCAAGGGCCTATGTGGACCAATTCATCGCCAAAATGGAAATCCTCCACTTGGTAGTAATCAGGAAATTTTTCGAGAAGGTCTAATTCAGTTTTAATTATAAAGTAATGTGTCCTTTCTACTCGACTCAAGTACTTAAACACATGACGCAAAGGCGGGCTTTTCATTAACCGACTGACAGAGAGATAAAAATTTTCAAATATTTTCTCGTTTTCCAAGGCTTGAATGAACAAATCTTTAATAGAGCTGCTCTTCGTTAAGGAAACCTTGCCCTCAGGCCAGAATGAAATTTTTGGAGAAGGCATGGATTCCTGAGGATATTTCTGATTAAAGAAACGTTTCAAAAGCTCAGCATGTCTGGCTTCTTCGTAGCCCAAAAAATCCAATTTCCGTCGCAGCAGCTTATTCTTAATTTTCTCTTTCAGGAAAAGATAGACCTGCTCTGCCTTCACTTCCGAATGAAAAGCCAAAGAAATTATCTCTTTTGGAGAGAATGACTCTATCTCATTTAAATTTATTATCATCAACACCCTCCCTAATCCCCTCTTTTAAAACGAGCTAAAATTCGTTGAATTTTTCCCGAGGAGTATTACAAACCGGGCACTTCTCCGGAGCTTCTCCCTCCATTGTAAAGCCACAAACTGGACAAACATAAATCGCGCCTATCTCCAAGTCTCGCCCCTGACTCAAAGCTTCTTTGGCCTGACGATATAATTCAGCATGGACTTTCTCGGCGGCCAAAGCCCAGGTGGTACTGACTTCAGCTTGCTTTTCGCTCTGTTCTTGGGCGATTTTAATATAGGTAGGATACATCTCATCAACTTCAAAAT
>QMPV01000144.1 GCA_003648765.1 Candidatus Aminicenantota bacterium | reverse complement strand
GGTGAAATTTAATATTGATTCGTAAAGTTGGGTCGGATGAATTACTCGATGAAGGGGGACGCCGGTAATGCTGTGAGCATATTCATTGCCAAACATCACTCCCCAAGGCACATCGCAAGCTCGACCATAACAGCACCCAGCGCTGAAACAGCCCAATCGCCCAAAACCATGTCCTAAGGCAATGGCTGGCCCAGCTAGATCAGCTACCTTCCAGGTGGGCAGACGGTGCCGATGGAGAAACCAAACAGCAAATATCAAGCCGAAAAATAAGCCCCCTTGAAAAACACCACCAGAACGGGCTAACGTCAGCAGCTCCCCGGGATACTTCAAATAGTATGAGATATTGCCCAGAAAAAGGACCAGTTTGGCTCCCAAGAGAGCAATAATAATGGTGTAGAAAGCTAAATCCAGGAGCCGGCCCACAGGTAGTTGCTCTTTTTTAGCCTGCCGAGCCATAAACCATAGTCCCAGGGCTACTCCTAAAGCCAGCATAAACCCATAGGTATGCACAGTTAAAGGACCTAAGCGGATAAGTACCGGAAACATTAATCTGGCTCCTTTTCACTCTTTTCGCTAATAAAAAAAGTAAAAATAAGAATAATGGCGCCTATACTGATACAGGAATCAGCCAGGTTGAAATTGGGCCAGTGCCAACGCCCCACATAAAAATCAAGAAAATCGACCACATAACCCCGCAAGAGGCGGTCAGTGAGATTCCCCAAGGCTCCGGCTAGAATCAAGGTAAGAGCAATTTTGAGGATTCTCTCGCTAGCCGGGGTGCGAACAAAATAATAAACCACAAATCCCAGAGCTAAAAAAGAAGCCGCGGCTAGTCCGATTTGAATAACCGAATTACTACTCTGAGCAAAAAAACCAAAAATGGCCCCACGATTATGAATGTGGGTTAAACTGAAGAAGCCAGGGATAACCTTAAGACGCCCGAGTAAAGGCAAATTTCTTTGAATTAAGAACTTGGTTAATTGGTCGATTATAAATAACCCCAGGATCAACAGATAATAGGGTATCTCTTCTTTTTTCTTCATTCTTTCTTCATTTTTTTAATCCCCTGTTGGGGGCCCATTCACACCTTTAACACCTTTTCTCTCAGCTAAACTCCCTCTTGGCTCACTGAAGTCAGCTTCATTGCCTGGTTCACGGCGGCTGAATTTTTACTTCTGCCCTTTTTGGCTTTAAGCTCATTCCGCTGACCTCTATCAACTCTTTTCTCTTAAGATTCTTTTTTCGACTCCCCCACCAGCCGGCGAACGACTTCCACACACCGTGCACAAAATTGGGGATAATCCTCTGCTTGACCCACACTAGGTTTAACATTCCAGCAACGCTGGCATTTGCTGCCCTCAGCTAAGGCAACCTCCACCGCTAATTCTTCTGTGGAGTTGGGTTCAACTTCCACGGCCGAAGTAATGAATAGCTCCGGCAGCTTCTCCTGGTGTTCTTGGAAGAAACTCAGCTCCTGGGGTGGAACTTTCAAAAGGATCTTGGCTTCTAATGAATTGCCAATGAATTTCTCTTCCCGAGCCCGTTCCAGAGCTTTCAAAACTTCTTCCCGCACAGCGAGCAATTTCTCCCAGGTGGCCACTTCTTCGGCCGGCAGGTGGTAAGCCTCGAACTGGGGAAAAAGTTCAAGATGAACCGATTCACTTTTATCCGCATAAGTGGGCATAGCCAGCCAGGCCTCTTCAGCGGTGAAAGGCAGAATCGGGGCCATTAACAGCAAAGTGTCCCGCAAGAGATAAAACATAGTTGTTTGGGCTGATTTACGCCGCTTATCCCGAGGACCCGAGCAATAGAGTCTGTCTTTGGACACATCCAGATAAAAAGCACTTAAATCATTGGTAAAGAAATTGAACAGGCCATGAAAAATGAGGTGATACTCGAAATTTTCATAAGCCTGCCGGGCCTTTTCTCCAACCTGGGCTAGGCGTTCCAGAATCCACTTGTCCAGAGGCTCCAGTTGGTCGAGAGGAACTTTTTCTTCGGCCGCATCCGGCTGAAAGTCGTAGAGATTGCCCAACATAAAGCGCCAGGTATTGCGAATTTTGCGGTAGGCCTCAATGAGTCGCTCCAGGGTCTCGGGACCGAAACGGGCATCTTCTTTATAATTAAGCATGGCTGCCCAGAGACGGAGAATTTCGGCGCCGTGCTGGTTGATAATTTCCGTGGGCTCAATGTAATTGCCGAGGGATTTAGACATGGCTCGGCCCTGTTCATCTAGAACAAAGCCGTGGGTGATGCAGGTTCGATAGGGGGAGGCTCCCTTAGCCGCCACGCCGACAATCAGAGAACTATTGAACCAACCCCGGTATTGGTCATGGCCTTCAATATAGACATCGGCCGGCCAGGGCAGGTCTGCCCGCTTGCCCAGAACAAAATGACTGGCTCCCGACTCGAACCAAACATCCAAGATGTTGTTTTCTTTCTCAAAGGATTTTGAACCGCATTCAGGGCAGGTCAAGTCAGGAGGAGCCAGTTCTTCAGCCTTTTTCATAAACCAGACGTTGGACCCTTCCCGGCGGAATTGCTCGGCTACGTGGAGGGCAATTTTCTCATCAGCCAGAATAGCCCCACAGTCTCGGCAATAAAAAGCAGGAATAGGGACTCCCCAGGTCCGTTGTCGGGAGATACACCAGTCGGGACGAGCCGCAATCATTTTGGCAATTCTCTCTTCCCCCCAGCTGGGAATCCAAGTGATCTTTTTTATTTCTTCCAGAGTTCTCTGGCGAAGGCCGCCGGCATCCAGAGAAATAAACCACTGAGCTGTGGCCCGAAAGATAACCGGATTCTTACAGCGCCAACAATGGGGATAAGAGTGAGTAATGGTCTCATCCTTCAGTAAAACACCTTCTTGGCGCATGTCCTCGGTGATAATCTGATTAGCTTCAAAAACATTGAGACCGGCGTAACGTTCAACTGAAGAAGTGAAGCGACCATCGGCATCGACAGGAGTATAAATATCCAGGTTATATTTCAAGCCAGTCAGATAGTCTTCATGACCATGACCGGGGGCAGTATGGACACAACCTGTGCCCTGATCAAGGGTGACATAGTCGGCCAAAACCAACAGTGATTCTCGGTCAATAAAAGGGTGCCGAGCTTTTAGGCCTTCTATTTCGCTGCCAGGAAAGGTGACCAGGTAATTCACTTCGCTCCAACCTATCTCTTCAGAGAGCACCGGCACGAGCCGTTTGGCGGCTATATAAGTTTCCCCATCGGCTTCAAAAACAGTGTATTCATAATCGGGATGGAAGGCGATGGCCAAATTAGCTGGCAGAGTCCAGGGAGTAGTTGTCCAGATCAAAATATAAATTTTCCTGCCTTTAAGCTGAGGATAACGACTGCCCAAGTCAGAAATAAGGGGAAATTTGACGTAAACGGAGGGTGAGGAATGATCGTGATATTCAATCTCGGCTTCGGCTAAAGCGGTCCGACAATGGATACACCAGTAAACCGGCTTTTTGCCTTTATACACGCTTCCCTGGGCGAAAAAAGCGGCCAGAGAGCGAATAATATCGGCCTCATACTCTGGGTCCATGGTTAAGTAAGGCTTAGACCATTCACCAAAAACTCCTAGCCGCTGAAATTCACTTCGCTGGATGGCCACAAATTTTTCCGCGTAGCGGCGGCATTCCTCCCTTATTTCAATCTGGGAGAGATTTTTCTTCTTCTCTCCCAGAAGCTGGTCCACCTTAATTTCGATGGGTAAACCATGACAGTCCCATCCAGGCAAAAAGGGGGCTTTATAGCCCAGCATGGTTCGCGATTTGATAATAAAATCCTTGAGGATTTTATTCATTGCGGTCCCCAGATGAATATGGCCATTGGCGTAAGGAGGACCGTCATGGAGAACAAAAGTGGGGGCATCCTGACGGCGGGCCAATATCTTGCCATATAAATCTATTTCCTCCCAATGTTTGAGTATTTCGGGTTCCCTCTGGGGCAATCTGGCCTTCATCGGAAAATCGGTTCGCGGCAAATTCAAAGTCTCTTTGATCCAATCGTTTTTACCCATTTTTCGCCCTCACCAAATTTCGTTTATCTTGTTCTTGTCTATTTTTTTGTTTATTCGTCTTAAATTTATCCGCCTTAAATATAAATTTATTCTCCTTAAATATAAAAAAATCGTAACTTATTATAAAACAAGTTATTTTATTCCTCTACGAATAAATGTCAATCTAATAAAATCCGGCCGACCCGGCCCAGGAACCTGACTTCGCCATGATCCCGGAAGTCTTATTTGACCTAGGGGCTAGCTGGCATTATAATCGAAAAGCAGATATGAATTTTGACGAAGTTGATAAACTTATCCGCCTTGCTCTAGCTGAAGATATGCCCCAAGGGGATATTACCACCGATAATCTTATTCCACCCGAAGCTACCAGCCAGGGGGTTTTCATAGCTAAAGAAAGAGGCGTTTTAGCTGGGCTGCCTGTGGCTGAACGGGTTTTCAAACTAGTTGATAAAACTGTTAATTTCACTCCTTATATTTCAGACGGAACCAAGATTCATCCGGGTGATCGTCTGGCTGCGGTGGCTGGTCCGGCACGGGCTCTGCTCAAAGCCGAAAGAACTGCTCTAAATTTTCTTCAGCGTCTTTCGGGAATCGCCACCTTAACCCGCCATTTCGTCCAGGCCCTAGCCGGCACTTCTACCCGGGTTCTAGACACCCGCAAAACTACTCCTGGCCTGAGAAGTCTGGAAAAATACGCCGTGAGAATGGGCGGCGGGCAAAATCACCGCTTTTCTCTCTCGGATATGGTTCTGATCAAAGACAACCATCTTCGTTTGGTGGGCAGTATCACTGAAGCCGTACACAAAATAAGAGAACGGGTCGGCCATCGAATCAAGATAGAAGTAGAAGTTACTTCTTTAGCTGAAGCTCAGGAAGCTCTCCAAGCAGGAGCTGATTGGATCATGCTCGACAATATGTCCTTGGAAGAAATGAAAGAAGTGGTCCACCTGATTAAAGGCCAGGCAGTGCTGGAAGCCTCAGGCAATATTACTCTGGAAAAAGCCCGCACTATTGCCTCTCTGGGTGTCGACTTTATTTCGGTGGGACGCTTAACCCATTCCGTCAAAGCTCTAGACATCAGCTTGGAATTTATCTAAAAAGTGACCATCCCGGCCGCTTTAAAAATAAAAATTAAAATAAAAAAGAGAAAAGTAAAAGAAGCGAAAAAAGGGAGACAGAAAGATGGACCAAGTCATTGAAACAGAAATTCTAATTATCGGGTGTGGGATTGCCGGAGCGGCAGCGGCTCTGGAGGCGGCCAAAAGGGGCCGGGAAGTGCTTTTAGTCACCAAACACCCCCAGCCGCAGGAATCAAACACTTTTTATGCTCAGGGAGGCATTGTTTCTTTAGGCCATGATGATGACCCAGAACTTCTTCAAAAAGACATTATTGAAACTGGCGACGGAATCAATAACCCTGAGGCAGTGAAAATTCTCGTAGATGAAGGCAAACGCTTAGTGGATGAAATTTTAATTAATG
>QMPV01000143.1 GCA_003648765.1 Candidatus Aminicenantota bacterium | reverse complement strand
GGATATATCTCCTATGAGCAGGGCTTACGCTATTCTTCCAGTCCTGACAATTTCAAATTACGGGTTATGGGGATTCGCTCTACTTTAGATGTAGCCTTGGAAGACATGGAGCGCTCCATGTCTAAAGTCAAGAGAGAGGAGGAAATTTCTGAGGAAGAGGTGGAATGAAAGCTCAGGAAATCAGGGAAACTTTTCTCAATTACTTTGCCCAAAGAGGGCATAAAATTGTTAAGAGTTCACCTTTAATTCCCCAAGACGACCCGACTATCCTTTTTACTAATGCGGGCATGAATCAGTTCAAGAATGTTTTCCTTGGTTTGGAAAAAAGGTCTTACCGCCGAGCCGCTTCAGTCCAGAAATGCATGAGAGTTAGTGGCAAACATAATGATCTAGAACAGGTAGGCCGGACGAGCAAACATCATACCTTTTTTGAAATGTTGGGTAATTTTTCCTTTGGGGATTATTTTAAAAAAGAAGCGATTGTCTTCGCGTGGGAATTGATGACCGAAGTTTTCCGTTTGCCTCCGGAGAAGCTCTACATCACTGTTTATGAAGAAGACGAGGAAGCTTATCAGCTCTGGCAAACAGAGGTCGGTCTCTCGGAAGAGAGAATTTTCCGTTTTGGTAAAGAAGATAATTACTGGGCTATGGGCGATATTGGGCCTTGTGGTCCTTGTTCAGAAATTCATTACGATCTAGGCGAGGAAATTGAAAAAGGAGACCCTTATGAGTTAATCGAGCAGGGAAGCGATCGATTTCTCGAACTTTGGAACTTAGTCTTTATGCAGTTTTATCAGGACGAGCAGGGAGCCATTCACCCTTTGCCTTCTCCTTCGATTGATACGGGGATGGGCCTGGAAAGGATGGCCACTTGTTTGCAGGGGAAAAAAAGTAATTTTGAGACGGATCTTTTTCTGCCGATTATTGAGGAAGTCTCTAATTTAAGCGGTGAAGAGTACGCTAGCGATCCCAACAAAGATGTTTCGTTCCGGATAATTGCTGACCATGTCCGGGCGCTGGCTTTTTTAATTGGCGATGGAGTTATGCCGGCCAATGAAGGACGGGGCTACGTTCTCCGGCGTTTAATCCGGCGGGCTTTTCGGCATGGACACTATCTCGGCTTGGAGGAACCATTTTTGTATAAGCTGGTCAGTGTGGTCAGTGAAATAATGAAAGATGCCTATCCTGAATTACTAGATTCAACTCAATTTATCGCCCAAGTTTGTCGGGCTGAAGAAGAGCGGTTTGCCCAAACGCTTCATTCTGGATTGAAAACATTTTACCTCTTTGTTGAAGAAGCTCTAAAAGCAGGCCAGAAAACTCTCCCCGGAGATAAGCTCTTTAAGCTTTATGACACCTATGGTTTTCCCCTTGACCTTTCCCGGGACTTGGCAGCCGAAAAGGGTTTAACTGTGGATGAGGAAGGCTTTCAGCAGGAGTTGGCTCGCCAACGAGAGAGGGCCCGTTTGGCCTGGAAAGGAGCCGAGTTGCAACGGGAAAAAACTATTTATGAGCCTCTTAAAGGATTAAAAAATGAATTTGTCGGCTACGAGCTCTCCACTGTGCCTGAAGCTAGAGTTTTGGCTATCGTCAAAGAAGGGCGATTGGTTGAGGAGCTTAAAGAAGGGGAAGTGGGAGAAATAGTGCTGGATAAGACTCCATTTTACGCCGAAGCCGGCGGACAGATTGGTGATACTGGCTATCTCAAAAATGCTTATTTTTCCGGCCAGGTAAAAAACGCCTTTTATCCTTTACCCGAGATAATTGCCCATGAAGTAGAGGCTCTTTCGGGCAAGGTAAAAGTCGGTGAGACAGTCGAGGCAGCCATCAATGAAACCCAGCGGAAAAACATCAGCCGGAATCATACCGCCACTCATCTCCTTCACGCAGCTCTCCGGCAGACCCTCGGCGATCACGTTAAACAGGCAGGCTCCTTGGTTTCAGCCGAAAGATTGCGTTTCGATTTTACTCACTTTGCTCCTCTTAGTCAGGCCCAACTTAAACATATTGAAGAACTTATCAATCAGAAAATCAGAGAGGATATCCCGGTTATAGTTAAGGAAACAACTCTGGAGGAAGGGTTGAAGGAAGGGGCGATGGCTATTTTTGAAGAGAAATATGGCGAATCTGTTCGGATGATTTGTATCGGGGATTTCAGTAAAGAATTATGTGGTGGAGTCCATGTGGGGCGTACTGGCGAAATAGGTGTGTTTAAGATAATTTCCGAAGCTAGTGTGGCGGCCGGGATGAGACGGATTGAAGCGGTCACCGGAGAAGCGGCGGTCAAGTATTTCCAAGAAATAGATAACTTGGTTAATCAAATCTCATTAAGTTTAAATACTTCCCGCCAGGAGATCCTCTTCCAAATAAATAAACTTAAAGAAACCCTGAAGGCTAAAGAGAAGGAGGTTCAACAGCTTCGGTCAAAAGTTCTTCAGAGCCAGGTAAGTTTAGATGAAGCGCATCTTCAAGAAGTAGACCGGATTAAAGTTTACACCCGCCTTTTAAATAATGTTACCCAAGGAGAGATAAGAACTTTGGCCGACAACCTGAAGCAAAAACTTGGCTCAGGGGTGGTTGTTTTAGGCACCAAAATGGGTGAAAAAGCCTTTGTGGTGGCTTCCGTCTCTCCAGATGTAGCTGCTCAGGTTCCAGCAGATCAACTTATCCGTAAACTGGCTCAAGTGATAGAGGGGGGTGGGGGAGGCAGAGCTGAGTTTGCCCAGGCCGGAGGCAAGAGAGCTGAGGCTCTGGAGAAAGCTCTAGGTCAAGTAACTCAACTAATTAAGGAAATCTTAGCCGCCTAAAAATCACCTCTAGAGGTGATTGAAAAAAAGATTTAAATTATATATATTGTCAACAAGTTGATGGTCATGAGGGGTTTAAAGAGAAATTGGTTAATTTTAAGTGGAATTTTCCTGGGGCTGTTTTTAATGATTTTTCCCTGTTGGTCGGCAGGGACTAACTTCCGTCAAGAGATTAACAGGATTGTCGAGGAGATAGCTCATAAATATAGTCTTGAGCCAACTTTAATTCATTCCATCATTAAAATTGAATCTAATTACGACCCCTGGGCGATCTCCCCCAAAGGGGCGATAGGTTTAATGCAGTTGATGCCGACCACAGCGGCTCAATACGGCGTTAGAGATATTTTTGACCCTCGGGAAAATATTGAAGGCGGAGTGCGATACCTCAAGGATCTCATTCGCCTTTATCAAGGTAGAACCGATTTGGTCTTGGCTGCCTATAATGCTGGTCAAGAGGCTGTGAAGAAATTTGGCGGTATCCCTCCTTATCCTGAAACAATAAAATATATTGAAAAAGTTAAGGCATCTTATAATAAACCGGTCATAAGAACCAGAACCAGAATTTATAAATTCATCGATAAGAAAGGACGAGTGGTTTTAACTAATGACCGGCAATATTATCTTAAAAACAGACGAGATAATTGAGTGTTGGAAGTTGGCTCGGAGCTAAGTGATTCTCCTTTTTATCTCCCCCTAATAGGTAAGATACGGTGAATTATTTCAAAAGAAGCCGGCAACAGGCCAACCTGTTCGCCGTCGATTTCGATTAGGACTTTTTCAGTGGGATCGAGAGGAAAAACTTCAACCCGCCGCGCGCGATGAAAATTAATTTTGGGATGACTCAGATGACTGCCAGTATAGATTTTCCAGACATTTCTTAAGAATTCGAAGACTTTCATCCCTTTAACCAAAATCACGTCGAACAAACCATCATCAAGTTCAGCCTCAGGGGCGATTTTCATGCCCTTGCCAAAAATTTGCCCATTAGCTATCGCCCCGACCATATATTCATCTGGCGGAAGTTCCTGACCGTCAAGGATTAAACGGAGTTTTTTGTTTTTATAATGGAAGAAAGTTTGGAGAAGACTCTGGAAATAGGAAGAAGCTTTTCTTTTCCGACCAAACTTTTCCATGCGGGCTACCACCTCCCCACCGATGCCGAAATCACCCACATTGACAAAAAATCTTTTCTTCCAGTCGCCACTGCCGGTGGTGAATTTCAGTAAGCCCACATCTATTTTTTTTACCGTGGCCTCAGAAATGGTTTCCAGGGCCTTTTTTAAGTTCAAGGGAATATTTAAACTGCGGATGAAATCACACCCTGTACCCGAAGGAATTATTCCCAGAGATGATTGGTGATTAATCAGTCTTTTGCCTTCAAAGAAACCATTGGCAATTTCATTAATAGTGCCATCCCCTCCAACCCCAACGATAAGTTCAGTGCCTTCTTTAACGGCGGCTCGGGAGATTTCTGTAGCTTGGAGAGGTTTTTCGGTGAAAGTATAATTAAACTCACGAAAAAAATGGCGGAGTGCTTCCTTTATCCTTTGCCAGCGCTTTTTAGTTCGGCCGCGGTCTGACTCGGGATTAACTATGACCTGGATTTTCTGAAGACGGCCCATTGATTTGGCCTGCAGCAGGTTTTTTGCCTAAGAGAGCTGCTCCTAGGATGCCTCCCAAGGCACCTAAAAGAGCGAAAATCACTGCGCTCATCAAAAGACTGACTAAAAACATCGCCGCTGAAGCTGGTCCAAAACCTCTTTCCATCCAATTTTCCCAACCTGGGGGCATTTCGGAAGTATATTCACTTAATCTCTCCATGAAGCGTTGAATAACCTGAGCGTTAACGGCTTGAAGAGGGAGACTGATGATAGTGTCCACAACAGCCGCCACAATACCGGTGAGAACGCCGACAATAGCTCCATCACCCATGGGCAGTGAGGTGGGATAGTCTTTGGCGAGTAAATAAGCAGCTAACATAGCTCCAGCGATGATCCAGAGGCAACAAAGACAGTTGAGAAAAGGGATGGCTGAAAATAATCCGGCTATCCCTCCACCGATAAGAGCCGGTACCAGCATCCCTGGTTTTTGATTGCTCATCTGTCCTCCTTGGATTTTTGTTATATTCTAAGGCGATTGTTAGGCAGAATTCAAGTAATTTCTCTTGATAAGGCTCGGCCCCCTTACTTTCCAGAAATTGGGGTAATGGATTCAGGTTCTTATGAAGTTAACCAGTGACTCTGCCTTATCTTATGATTTACTCAAAAAGAAGAAACCAAAAGTCACGGTTATGGGGAAACATTAAATTATTTCACTAGCTGAGTTCTTCAACCGAAGCTAGGTCTAGAAGTTAAGTATAAGAAATTGGAGTATTATCTTTCTAAATCAAACTTCTTCTTAGCTTCTTCCAATGAACCGAAAATTCAATGCCGGGAGTTTTCTGAGTCAAGATAAATTTAGTTCGATTGATTAATCTTTTTCCTCTGTGTTTTCTTGGCAAGAAAAAAGACTATTAAATATTAGGCTTTGTCCCCAATTGATGGGAATGAAGTTACTACCTTAAGGCGAAGGAAAATGTCTCCGCTTCTGTTCAGATTTTTAAGGCCATTCCTTCACCGTCCTTCTCGGCGCCGGCGAAACTGCGCCCGATCAATTCGAACCTTTGGACTTTATTCTCTGTTAATATGAGTTTCAAAACTCTAATTCC
>QMPV01000142.1 GCA_003648765.1 Candidatus Aminicenantota bacterium | reverse complement strand
TCAGGGACAGAAGCCGACAACTTCGCTATCCGGGGAGTGCTCGATGCTTTGCCTGAAAAAAAGGAAGTTATCACTTCGGCCATAGAGCATCCAGCCATCATAGAAACTGGCCATTACCTCCAACGGAAAGGATACAAAGTCACTTTTGTCCCTGTTGACCAGACGGGCTTAGTTGATTTGGAATATCTGGAAAAAGCCATTACCCCTCAGACTGCTCTCATTTCTATCATGCACGCTAATAATGAAATTGGCACTATTCAGCCCATTGAAGAAATTGTAAAAATAGCCAAAAAACATGGAGTATTAGTTCATACTGATGCTGTTCAGTCCTACGGCAAGATTGAGGTCAATGTTAATAAGTTGGGCGTCGACCTCTTGACGATTTCAGCCCATAAAATATATGGCCCTAAGGGAATAGGAGCTCTTTATATTCGCAAAGGCACCCCCATCCAGCCTCTAATCTACGGCGGCCACCAAGAACGACTATTGCGGGCTGGCACAGAGAACACCATCGGCATCATCGGTTTCGGCGAAGCCGTGCGAGTGATGATGGAACGGAAAAATAAGGACAAAAAGCAGATTGAAAAACTGGCCGAGGAATTAAAGAAGGGAATTGAAGAACGTATTCCTCAAGTCAAATTCAACGGTCATCCTGAACGAAGAATCAAAGGTACTGTAAACTTTGCTTTTCTTGGAGTTGAAGCCGAAGCCATCCTTTTGGCCTTGGCCACCAAAGATATTTGTGTCTCGACCGGTTCCGCCTGCAGTGAAGATTCGGAAGAAACCTCTCATGTGCTTCAAGCCATCGGCCTCAAACCCGAAATCGCTCGCTCAGCTATCCGCATGTCTTTGGGTCGCTTCAACACTGAAGAAGATATCCAGCGGGTGTTGGATGAGCTCCCGGAGGTAGTAGAAAATCTCCGTCGGATCTCCTCTTTTGAGGTGGAAGAATAAAGGACCGGTTTCATTAGAGCCAGGAGGTCTGCCTCATCTTTTAGCCTTGAAGTTAAGAGGTCTGGGTCGAGGGCGATGAAGAAACTAAACCCACGTCGGATGGGAAAACACGAGGAGAGGACTAACTTACGAGGCTGACAATGATTCTTATCGGTGAACGTCTCAATTCTTCCCGGTCGCCGGTGAAACAGGCGCTAGAGAATAAAGATGAAAACTATTTAATCCGGGAAGCCCGTCGACAAATGACGGCTGGAGCTCAGTATATTGATTTCAATGCTTCGGCTCTGATGGAAAAGGAAATAGAAACTCTTCAATGGGCCGTGCCCCTTCTCCAGCAAGAATTAAACATTCCTCTGGCTATTGACACTCCCAATCCTCAAGCTATGGAAGTCGGGCTTAAGCTTCATCAAAGCCAAGCCATCCTCAACTCGATCTCAGCGGAAAAAGCTCGTTTGGAAGCCATGTTGCCTTTAATTAAATCATATTCTCCCCTAGTGATTGCTCTTTGTCTGGATGATGGAGGCGTTCCCTCCCAACCTGAAGATTGTCTCCGAATCGCCGAGCAATTGATAGCTATCTTCCAGAAAAACAATGTACCTTTGGCCAATATTTTTCTCGACCCATTGGTCCGGCCTGTCGGCGTCAATCCTCAAGCCGGGCTTATTTTCCTCCGCTCTTTAGAACTTCTCAAAAAGAAATTTCCTGAAATTAAGACAGTAGCTGGGATTAGTAACGTTTCTTTTGGCTTACCTTGGCGACCCCTCCTCAACCGAACTTTTCTTATTCTGGCCCGACAAAGGGGTCTGGATGCTGCTATCTGCAATCCACTGGATAAAGATTTAGTGGCTCAACTTCACGCAACTGAAGCTTTATTAGGGGAAGACTCAGGCTTGAGTAACTTCCTTCAGTTCTATCGAAACTACCAAAAAAAGAAATAATCTCAGCCGGTCTTATTTCTCTCGACACTAAGGTCTCTAAGTCTTTCCCTTCAACCGGTCTATCAGACGCTGGCGGACTTTTAAGAAAAACTCGTGGTAGGCTGGGGTGCGGAAATCGGGATAAGTCCAGTCCAAGAGACGAACGCCCTGCCGCCCTAAGAGCAACTCCAGATGAGCGTAAACTCCCGCCTGAAGAGGAATCCGATGGGCGAAGTTCTTGACTGTGGCCATAATCAGAGCAGCTGGGGTTAAATAACCAGGGTCGAGGTTAACTATCCGCCTGGGAGAAGCGAATTCAGTTCTTATCTTCTCTTCCAGCTTATTAGTGGCCAATTTTATCTGGCTTATTTCCTCTGGTTTAATTAACCGCTCAAAACTTAAAAAGCAACGTTTAAGTCCTGGGCCCATTTGCCGAGCATAGTAGTCAGTCCAGGTAAAATCAAAGTAAGGGCTTCGTTCATCCACTGGTCCCCATTTTTCTTGCAATAACTCCTCGGCCCGGGAGAAAACTTCTGTCCGATTGGCGATAATCCCACAAATCAATTTCACTGGTTCAAAAGGTTGAGCTTCAGCCATTTTCCTTATAATGCCCTGAATCCTTGGGACAATCAAGTCTCTTCCTTACAGAAAACCTGGCCTCTCTGGTTTGAAGTTTTTTCAATAAAATGTCTCCAGTTTACAAGAGTTATTAAAATTAAAAGGTCTCACGGATGGAGGGCGCGCCAGAGAAAAATCCAGGCTCTAAGGCTAGGCTAGCCGGCGACTCATGGCCTAGAAAATTCTTTTTTTGAAGAATTACTCCCATCACTAATCTCCAATTGGCCGGTTATCTCTCGCCTAAAAAATGGGAGCTAAGGGCTTCATCCCCGAGTTCTCTGGTAGCCAATTTCTCCAATCATGACGGTCCTCCTGGTTTAAGCGAGAATAAGATTATCTCCTCTCCGGCACCAAAACAAAGAGAACCAGGCAGGATTTATGCTTGCTGGTGGTTCCCCCAGCAAGCGAGAGATGTTTATTGACCGCTTCCCTGAATTTCCTTATAATCTAGAAATCATGAAATGGGTTTATATTGAAGATATCAGCCAATATGAAGGTCAGGATGTAGAGATTAGAGGCTGGGTTTATAATAAACGTTCCAGCGGAAAAATTCGCTTTCTACTGGTCCGTGACGGCACCGGGATTATTCAAACGACGATTTTCAGTGACCAAAAGGATCATCCCCTCTTTGCCCAATTTGACCGCCTCACTCAAGAGTCATCTCTTATCCTCCGCGGTACTGTCCGCAAGGAAGCCCGGGCGCCGGGAGGTTACGAAATATCCGTTAAGGAAATAGACATCATTCAGATTGCTCAGGATTATCCCATCACTCCTAAAGAACACAGTGTCCCCTTTTTGATGAAACATCGGCATCTTTGGTTGCGTTCCCGGAAACAACACGCCATCCTTCAGGTTAGAGCTGAAATAATCCGGGCTATCCGCGACTTTTTCGACGGTCGAGGATTTCGGTTGATGGACACCCCTATTCTGACCCCCAGCGCTTGTGAAGGCACGACCACCCTTTTCGAGACAGAATATTTTGACCAAAAGGCTTATCTCAGTCAGAGCGGCCAACTTTACAATGAAGCCACCGCCATGGCTTTTGGTAAAGTTTATTGCTTTGGGCCCACTTTCCGGGCCGAAAAATCAAAAACCCGCCGGCATCTTATCGAATTCTGGATGGTCGAACCTGAGGTAGCTTTTGCTCAACTGGAAGATATTATCGTTCTCGGTGAGGAACTGATTCTCTTTATTATTGAGCGCGTCCTCGAACGGCGACGCCAAGAACTAGAGATTCTTGAACGAGACACTAAACCTCTAGAAAGCATCAAACGTCCCTTCCCTCGACTTAAGTATGATGAAGCCATCCCTATTCTCCAGAAACATGGTTCTAAAATTGAGTGGGGTGACGATTTTGGAGCTCCTGAGGAAACCTTGCTTTCTCGAATTTATGATAGTCCAGTCTGTGTCACCCACTTTCCGGCTAAAATCAAAGCTTTTTACATGCAGCCTGATGAAAGTAATCCCGAAGTTGTTCTCGGGGTAGACGTCTTAGCCTCGGAAGGCTATGGTGAAATAATTGGTGGCGGTCAACGCATCCATGACCTGGAGCTCCTAGAAAGAAGAATCAAAGAGTTCAATCTCCCGCGGAAGGCCTATGAATGGTACATCGACCTCCGTAAATACGGTAGTGTGCCTCATGCTGGATTTGGTTTGGGATTGGAAAGAACTGTGGCCTGGATCTGTAAATTGCCTCATATCAGACAAACTATTCCCTTTCCCCGGCTACTCTACCGTATCTATCCTTGATTTTGAGCCGTCATCCCGGAAAACAGATACCTTCAGAGAAATGAGATGAAGAAAAAAGTTTATTTACTCAGTCTGGGATGTGCTAAAAATCTCGTTGATAGTGAAGTTATGCTGGGCTATCTGCTCCAGGCCGGTTATCAATTTGTGGCTGAGCCTAGCCAGGCCGATATAATTCTCATCAACACTTGCGGTTTCATTGAACCCGCCCGCCAGGAAGCCCGCCAGGCTATCCAGGAAGCAATTTCTCTCAAACACCATCACCCCCATCTCCAATTAGCAGTAGTCGGTTGCTACGTGGAAAGAGACCGAGACACACTTCTTCAAGAATTTCCGGAGATAGACATTCTTTCCGGAGTTCGAGATTTTGACCGAATAGTAGAACTTCTGGAAGGACGAGATTTTCAGCCCGGCCGGGAAACTTTTCTCTACTCCCATGAATCACCTCGGGCTTTAACTACCCCTCCCGCTTGGGCTTACGTTAAAATCTCTGAAGGTTGCTCCCATCAATGTGGCTTTTGTTCTATCCCTTTGATAAAAGGCCCTTATCGTTCCCGTCCCGTGGACTCCATTATCACTGAGATCAAAATGCTAGAAGCCCAGGGAGTACTGGAAATAAATTTAATTTCCCATGATACCACTTACTATGGTCGTGACTTAGGACTTCAACAAGGTTTAATCCACCTCTTGGAAGAAATCCTTGGCCAAACCAGCCTTCCCTGGATAAGGGTTCTCTATGGCTACCCAGAAGAAGTGACGGCTGAGCTTATCAATCTTTTCCGGGAAAAAAGAATCTGTTCTTATTTTGACCTCCCCTTCCAGCATGCTCATCCCCGGATAATCAAAGCCATGCGCCGCGGTTTAGACGGGACCCGGGCCCTGCGCCTCATTGAGGAAATAAGAAGTAAATTTCCTGAGGTAGCTCTGCGGACCTCCTTAATCGTTGGTTTCCCCGGGGAAACACCAGCTGAATTCTCCACTTTGGTTGACTTTGTGGCCAGGGCTGAATTCGACCATCTGGGAGTTTTTCTCTACTCCCCCGAAAAAAATACCCCTAATTTTTCTCTAGGCGACCCAGTGCCCTCGGCCGAAAAAGAACGGCGCCGGGCAGAAATCATGCAACTCCAAGCTGAAATTTCCCACCGAAGAAACCGCCGTTTTTTGGGCCAACGTCTGGAAGTTCTGGTGGAAGAAAGTTCTGACCAAACTCCACAATTCTTGCTGGGACGGACTCAGTATCAGGCGCCTGAAGTTGATGGAGTAGTCTATCTTCAACCTTGCCACCAGAAATATATTAATTCTCTCC
>QMPV01000141.1 GCA_003648765.1 Candidatus Aminicenantota bacterium | reverse complement strand
TCCATCCTCAACCCGTTTTTCAAGTATTTGCGAGAAATCAACATTAAAGGCCACACCATTCGGCTCAAAGGCATCAATGTTTGTCCCAGTCGATCCCTTTTTCTAATTGATCAAATATCCACTTGTCCCATTTCACATTGTAAAGTCGATGCTTTGGCAAGGGCCAGAATGCCGTGTACTCAGAATTCTCTCTGGCCTTTCTCATGATTTCATCCATTTGTTCTATGATTTCAGGATGATCATTCGCCAAGTTGTTCTTCTCTCCGATGTCTTGACTGAGATCATACAATTCAATCGGTTCTTTGATTCTCCCAAACCGAATGCCTTTCCACTTCCCCATTCTGACGTAGAGATATTCATGATGTTTCTGTTGATCCGGACGGCCTAGCAAGGTAGGTACCACTGAAATTCCATCCGTGTGACCAGGCTTTTCGGTTCCCGCCAAGTCCGCAAGTGTGGCCATAATGTCCCACCCCGCCCATGGAAGATTGCTAACTTGACTCGGCTTGATTTGACCGGGCCACCGCACGATCATGGGGACACGGATTCCTCCCTCGTACAGGAATCTTTTTTTACCTCGCAGCGGTCCGGTGGCTTCGAATCGTTTCGTATACCCATAATAGCTATTTTCGTCTCCATTATCGCTAGTGAAGAAAATGATAGTTCTCTCATCTAGACCTAATTCCTTAAGCTGTTCGATGATTTGACCGATGTGATTGTCTAAACGAGTTATCATCGCTGCATATAACTTCTCTAAATAACTCCAGTCACGGTCTTCGTACGGTCCGATATCCGGTACCTGGATTTGAGCGCCATCCCGGGGAGATCTACCATGAGGAATCTGGGTCGGAAAATAAATGAAGAAGGGTGAGTCCTTATTCTTGCGAATAAACCTTAATATTTCTTCGACAAAAAGATCTTGCGAATAAACTCCTCGATTGCCTACGATCCCGGGTTTCCGCACATCTTCGGCCTTATTCGCCTCGAAGATAATCTTGCGGTCGTTCTTCCATAATTCAACAGGATAATACTGGAAAGCGGCTCCTGTCGCCCGAAAGCCAAACCAGTAATCCCAACCATGCTTTGTCATCATTCCAGGTCCCATGGGGATTCCGGCCTCGAGCTTCCCGAATTGAGCAGTTTTATAACCCGCTCTTTTCATGACCTGACCTAATTTCGTCTCTTTGGGAGGCCAGAGTTCTTTGGGCCAATCCTTCATGTACCCTGAAAAATTCTTGAGATGAGGGGGAAATTATCACGAATGGAGGCATGTCCCGGATGCAAGCCGGTTAAAAGACTGACGCGAGAAGGGACACAAACCGTGTTCCCTGCATAAAAATCCGTAAAACGTATTCCTTCCTCCGCCATTTTATCGATATAAGGCGTCTGGATAAGTTTCTAGCCGTAACAGCCGAGAGCCGCATAGCCAAGGTCATCGGCCATAATTAAGATAATGTTGGGTTTCCGGTCTACTCCGCTGCGGCACCCAGAAAGACCCACCCCAGACATCCACAGGTATCCGGCAGCGGCCGCCGAACTGAGCGTTTTCAGGAATGTTCTTCGATCTAGTGTATATTTGTTTGTCATTTTTATCTTCCTCCTTTTGGTTTCGTGCCCTAGCAGAGTGCATATTAATTTAAGAAAACAACTTATGTTTTTCAAGAAATTTTTAGGTTCCTCGGGTCTCTCGGTCTCCCTGGCGCATCATCTTATAAAGCCTTCCTGGGCGCTTCTGGATGCTCTTGCAAAGCTCCTTAAACTCTGTTACGCTGAGATTGATTTCCGGAGGATCTTTCTCCTTGTCTTTTTGTGTTCTTCAATTAAAACCCTATTTTAAGGGAAAGAGCCTTTTATCTATTATATCATGTTTGCAAATTTACACAGTAAATTTTACACAGCCCCAAAATGAATCCTGATTTGTAATTAATTGCCGATCCATATTATTTCTCACGTGAGTATACGTATCATTAAATAAATTTTGGGGGGCAGTTCAGAAATTACATCAAAACTATGGGTTATTTATCAATTGTTTTATCTCAAGGAGCTATATCTCACAGGCTAGGTAGGCAAAAACGGGGTTTAAAAAATCCTGGCAGATTATATCTGTTGAGAATGTGGCGAAATCGCGAGCAGATCTTGAAGGGTCCTTTTTACTTAGTTTTTTGCGTGTTGAGTAGGTTCAAAAAAATTCAGAAGCGGAGAGGATGGCTAGCTTCGCCCGTGCTAGGGTATTTGGTGCCTTTCATTCATTAAGATTGCTGACTGTTGCAAATTTTCTCTTACCTCGAGAAGCTCAGGGAGGAAGTGAATTTAAATGTTCTATGACCGCGCTCAGAACAATTTTGGCTAACTTTCCTTTTGATGGCTTAGGATTTTCTTTTGTATACTTAACCCATTAGGGAAATCGATAGTTAACATGATAAAGATTGGAAGAGGAGTGACCAAAATGAAAAAAATTATCAGCATTCTTTTTCTGGTAATGTTTCTCAGCACTGGTTGCGAGGTCAAGACCAAAGATACGGATTTGGTAAATGGTTTCAAACAGCCCGGTCACGAGGCTCGGCCGAGGGCCTATTGGAACTGGTTAAACGGAGCGGTAACGCTTGATGGTCTGACCCGTGATTTAGAAGAAGCTAAAGACAAGGGATTGGCTGGCCTGGAAATATGGGATACCGAAGCGATGCAAAATCCTGACGGTTTTGTTCCCACCGGCCCACCCTTTCTGGGGCCTGAATCCGTTGCGGCCATCCACCACTCAATGAAAGAAGCCCACAAATTAGGACTGACTCTGGGGCTGGTCACTTCCAGTGGTTGGAATGCAGGAGGTTCCTGGGTGCCTCCGGAAATGGCCAGCAAGAATCTATATTATTCAATTTTGGTTATCAAAGGCCCGGCTAAAATCAGGCAACAACTTGAGTTTCCCGAAGTTCCACCCACCTGTCCTAAAGGTGAAGATGGAAGGCCGAAGTGGTATCTTGATGTAGCTGTGCTTGCCTGGCCTTATGCCGAAAATAAACTTATTCCAGACATTTCTAAAGTAATCAATATAACTGACAAGGTAACAAATGGTCAGTTGGTGTGGGATGTTCCACCTGGTAAGTGGCAAATTGTGCGCTTTATCTGTACTAATAATGGTCAACAGCTAATCGCGGCAAGTCCAAATTCAAAGGGTCTGTTCATAGATTTTCTGGATCCAAAAGCTACCCGTTTTCACTTTGAGTACATCTTAAATAAGGTTGGATTAAAAAAAGGAGCAAATCCGGATTGTCCTCTTAAATATCTTGAAGTTGATAGCATGGAGCTCGAAGAAGGCATTCAGTGGACGGCGAAATTTCCACAATGGTTTAATGAATATAATGGCTATGATCCAATTCCCTGGTTACCTGTGTTGACGGGCTGGACCGTAAAAGACAAAGATACCAGCGATAGATTTATCTATGATTATAAAAAAACAATAAGCGATCTTCTTATCTTCAGTCATTATACAACGGGGAGCCAAGTATGTGCGGAATACGGTCTGCAACTTGTTGGCGAAGCTGGAGGGCCAGGTCCTCCCATCTGGGATAGCTGCCCTGTGGATGCTCTGAAAGCCCTAGGAAATGTTGATATACCTCGAGGTGAATTCTGGATTAAGAATCGCCACAATATTTTTCTGGTTAAAGAGATAGCTTCTGCTTCCCATATTTATGGAAAAAAATATGTGGATGCTGAATCATGGACAACTTGGTTGCGCTGGCAGAACAGCCCTTTAGTGCTTAAACAGTTAGTTGACAGAGCCTTTTGCGAAGGTTTGAATCGGATAACTTACCATGTCTATGCCCACTCACCGGAAGAGGCTGGTTTCCCCGGCCGCGCTTATCATGCCGGTGTGGATCTGAACCCGCGGGTGGTTTGGTGGCCCAAAGCAAGACCCTTCATGGATTACCTGGCTCGGTGTTGTTATATGTTACAACAAGGCTTATTTGTGGCTGATGTTGCCTATTATTATGGTGATAAAGCCCCAAATTTTTGGCCACTGTTTCACAATGTTCCAGAAAAACCTTTGCTGGAAGGCTTAGGCGAAGGCTATGATTATGACGTTGTTAACACCGATGTTATCCTGAATCGAATGACAGTTAAAGATGGCTTGATCGTTCTTCCTGATGGGATGTCTTATCGCCTTCTTGTTCTTCCTGATGAGAGGACCATGCCTCTTGAAGTGCTTATCAAATTGGAAAAGCTGGTGTCCGAGGGGGCGACCATTATAGGGCCTAAGCCTGAGGATGTTCCAGGTCTTAAAGATCACCAGAAACAGGCCATGAAACTGCGGGACTTGGCTGACAGAATGTGGGGAAAGTGTGATGGGATTTCAGTTAAACAAAATTACTATGGCCGAGGCAAAGTCATTTGGGGTTTAACTCCCAGGCAATGGCTTCTCCAGAACTCTATCGGGCCGGATTTTTCGAGTGAGATTGAAGAACAAAACACCCATCTTGACTACATCCACCGTAGGACAGAAGATAAGGATATTTATTTTGTTAGAAACAAATCATTAACTCCTATAAATACCTGGTGTGTTTTTCGCGTCAAAGATAAAACACCTCAACTGTGGGATCCTATAGATGGCAGCATAAAAGCGGTATTCACTCATAGGAAGGTACCCGACGGAACAAGTGTGTGGCTCAATCTACCCCCTGCCGGTTCTGTGTTTGTAGTCTTCAGTAATAAAACTTTTTCTGCAGGCGTTGATTTGGCTGTTCTTTCGGAAGAAAAACATGATTCTTCTTTTCCTCTCATCCAAGTCCATGGGGTTAATAGAACAACTGCGAGAGTCAGAGTCTGGCAGAACGGTGAGTACGAGGTGACTGGTATTAATGGACAAAAGAAACAGATAAAAGTCTATTCCTTACCACAGCCGCAGACCATTGAAGGTGAATGGACTGTGGAATTTGATCCTAAGTGGGGAGCTCCACCCAGTATTATACTGCCAAAACTAATATCCTGGACAGACCATGAGAGTGAAGGAGTTAAGTATTATTCTGGCCCAGGCTATTATATCAAAACGATTGATATAGCTGAGGAGTGGATGAGCTCTGGTAGAAGAGTGTATTTGGATCTAGGAGAGGTTCATGAAGTGGCTGAAGTGTTCATTAACGGCCAATCGGCTGGAATATTATGGACCCCGCCATTTCGGACAGAGATTACTCCTTTCATCAAACCGGGCTCCAATGATATTAAAGTTGAAGTCAGGAACATGTGGATTAATCGTCTCTGTGGCGATTTGAAGCTTCCACCGGAAAAAAGATTCTGCCGCACTAACATCAGGTCTAACTGGCAGCTTTATCCAGCTGGTCTGCTGGGACCAGTCAGACTTTTACCAGCGATAGATATGGTAGTGGATTTTTCAGATAAATAAAAAATAAATTATGAGCAGGCCAACTTAGTCCCAAATATTACCTGTGGAAAGTTAGGCGACTTAAGGCCTTTTTGATAATGTGATCTTTTTTAATTTGAAAGGAAGGATAAAATCCTTATTTGGATAATTATTCTCTGCGGCTCGACAG
>QMPV01000140.1 GCA_003648765.1 Candidatus Aminicenantota bacterium | reverse complement strand
GTATGAAACTCTGGAGGATAAAAAAGGCCTTTTCCGGAACTCCGGTCGCCGCCCAAACCCTCTTCACTTAGGAGGCGAAACAGTGCCTTGATTTTTTTTGCCCATTCTTTTTTCTTTATATGAACTAAAATGAATAATCCCGCGTTTTCCAGGTATTTAACTTGACCGAAAAAGAAAAAGTTTTCGCCAGGGTGATTGGTGAAACGGTTTAAGGCCACTCGAGGAATGTTTTCCACTATCCAAGGTAAGTGGGGCTTGGGGTTCTCTTGGAGATAAAGGCGGGGTAAATAATCAAGTTCTGGATCTAACGATATTTCTTCTTGGAGGTCTTCAATTGCTTCACCTTCTAATAATCTTAGTAATAATTTTAAATTGACAAAGGCTATCTTTTTTAACTTGTCATCTCTAATGAATTGATTTTTGGGAAGAGGAAAGTAGAGATTTGAGTCCCAATAAGGAAAAGCCGAACTAATGAGAAAGGGTGGTTCTGATGAGCAGAACGATTCTATGAATGAGTCTACCTCGTTGTAAAGAAGGAGATGACAGTGACAAAGAGCTGAAAAAATAGTATCCGAGCTGATATAAATTTTACTTCCTTCAAACCACCCTTCTCGTTCACCTATGTGGAAGAAACTTCTTGGTTTTAGTTTTACTAGTAGGTATTCCATGGTCTTAAGCTATTTTTTCTATTAATTGTTGAAAATTTCTTACAATTTCAGCTGGTGTGGTGCCTAAATCTTGATTTAAAACTCTTTCCGGAATTAAATCTATTTCTCCAGTTTCGTAGTTCTCTCGCTTGTTCCAGTAAATTCGAATGTTTTGAAAGGCCACTCGACCATACCCACGGGAGCCCATTCCCCCGAGATAATCATTCTCCAGGAGTTCTAAGGCAATAAAGATATTTTTTAAAATGTTTTTATCTTCTTCATCGAAGACGTTGTAGATCATTTCAGCATCTTTAAAGACAGCTCCCGCCGGAACCCGCTCGATTTGTCTTAAACTTCCGTGAAGAGCAGTTCCAGTGAGCCGGTTGATAGCGGTTTCAAACTTGATTTCTGTGTAAGGCAATTCTAAATTGTCTTTCATCTGAGGAGTAATACTTTTGTCATCAAGATAAGCATCACAAACAATCAGCCTGGTCGGAGTGGGAACATTAAGTTCTTCAGTAACAGCTATGCCCCAAATTTTACAGACAGGGCACAGTTGATATTCTTCACTGCTTTGGCACTTATGGCCGACAATATTGCCTTTGTTGTCTTTTACATTCCAAAATTGAGGATTTTCAGCAGCCAACTTTCTTTCAATTAAAGACCGCAGCTTTCCTTTAAGAGAAGAACCCGGAATATAAGGTTTTCCTTCAGGTGTGGTAATGACGTTTAAATCCACTCCTCCAATTTTCAACCCGCCTGCATAACCGCCAATTCTCAGGCCTGTTTTAACTACTATATCTCCCTGAATTATTATCTTGCCTAAAAAATTAAGCATCATGTCCTCCTCTTTTAAAATAATTTAACTTGATTATTTTCCACCGTGGTATCTATGATAAGCCACAATAGCTTCGATAAAATATTTGAAATATTGAAAATTGTCCTGATTGGTGTATTTTAGCAACTCTTCGATCAAATCCCGAAATTCTTTGACCTTGCCTTTATGTCGACCTGCGGCGTAAGCCAGTTTGGGCCTCAAGAGCTGGAGTTTAGTTTTGTCATATTGTTGCATTCTTTGAATTTCATCAAGAACATTTCTTATCTGGGAGGTGCTCAGTCTGTATCGTTCGTTTTTGGGGCTGATAAAATCCACTGCCAAATCATTAGCATATTCATTTAAAAGCTGAGCATCGCCGTTGAGGATTTTCTTGATCTTGTCCACGTCTGGCTGGAATCGTTCCGGTTTGCCCTGAGGTTTATATCTTTGGTTTTGATAGTTATGATAGTTCATTCAAAGCCTCCTTATCTTTTCTTGTTAAATAATCAGCAATTCGGGTGGCGATATTTAAGTAGGGATAAACTTCATAATTGGTGATGACCAATTCTAAGAGCCTTTCTAGGTCGGCCCGCTGTTGTTCATTGAGTCGGTCAATCAGTTTTTTGAGAGAGTAGTAGAATCGCCACACCCGTTCCATGGGTATGCCATGAGGTTTTTGTTTTTTTGTTAGCTCCTTTTCTAAATAAACATTGTAAAGAATGTTTATTAGAGAACGAGGCAGTTCTTTGCCTTTCTCCCCTTTGAGCAGGCTAACTACCAGGTTAATAATAGCTTTTATTTCAGGATAACAAGACCAGGGGAGAGATTCTCCAAAGACGGTTAATCGGTCTCGGCCCTCATTTTTGGCTTTGTCTTCAGCTTCTCCAGCTAAGGCAGCTGCTTGATAAATCGGGAATTTTCTAGTTGGTGAGAAGAATATTCCCGCTGAGAGTTTTAATTTATAACAGGAAAATTTTGTGAAATCATCATAAATATATTTGGCTAAATCCACAAGGGCTGACCAAGGGCCGATGAGAAAAAGATCATCTCCGCCTGAATAGGCAATGTAAATAGCTTCGGTTAAGTTATTTACTTCTTCTTTGTGGGGAATTAGATAATCAAGTTGGCTTATCCGGGCTGAAAAATAAAGGGCCAGCATTGAACTTAGAGTGCTTATTCTGGAAATGGTTTTATTTTTTCCTAAGCCTGTTCTAAAAAGGTTCCCTAGATGGTCTACGTCTGCCCGAAGAACTCCCCATTTCTTTACTCCAACGGCGTGGGCAGCGATGTCCTCTAAAGTGAGAATCTCACCTTGGGAAGTTCTGGCTTTTCTAGCGACAAATGTAAAACCACGATATTGTCCGGCAAAATCCGTAGAATTAATAATCAGAGCCCTGAACTTTTCTCTATCAGTTTTTCTTAAAAATTTAAAGCGAAACCCGAGGGATTCGATTATATCTGTTAAGGTAACATTTTGAGGAGGCAAGGGCTTTGGTTCTTGGGCTTCTAGTAAAAAAGAAGAGGCGTTTACCAATTGATTGGAGAATTCAATCAGACTCTCACAAAGCTGGCATCTTTCCCTGTTTTCTTCATCAATTTCTTCTCCACAAATTTGACAACTCTTTTTTCGCCCGCCTGCCTCAAAAGGTCCGAGGACTATTTCTTGAAAAAGTGAAGGTGTGCCAGAGCTGGCTAATGAAGCAAACTTTTTCCTCTTTTTGATAAGCAGACTCTTTCCCAAGTTCTCCCAGATATGGGCGAAATCATGGAAAAAATCATAATAAGTAACTGGTATCCAGGATAAGACAGTGGCCAGCTGTCCTTTATGGGCTGATAATAGAATCTCATCAATCTCTCTTTGGAGAGAGTTTAATCGAGCTTCTGTTTGTTCTGTGTTGGGTAAAATAATATAAAAATTTCCTCCTCCACAATAAAGAAGGTTGACTTCAGTTAAATTGAACTCTTGAAGGATCCTCCTGGCCAATATTTCCGAGAGTAATTGAAGATAAAAAGAACGAGCCCTCAGTCCTTTTAGGGCTTTCTCGGAAGTAACATTGTAGATGAAATCTTGAATGCCTGATATATCTCCGCTGACTAGGAGGAAGTCTTCTTCGATGAGGGGCGAATTGTCTTGTCTTAGGGGTGTTTCTTTTAAAGAAGTTAACTCATGGATGATTTGATTGAGTTTGTTATTATTTATTTTACCCGATTGATAAAGAATATATAAACAAGCAGCTAAAGCCGCTGTGGTTTTTAAATGATGAAAGAGTGAAATGTCTGGCTTATCTTTATACACCGCAGCCGGAATGGATAAGGTGTATTTGTAGAGAAGATAATAGGCCTGGATAAGAATATCTTGATGATTAAGCTTTTGAAATTCTTGGATAAAATTATTCCATAATTCGCGGTAAGCTTCTTCTCCCCGCCTGCCTTTAAAAGCTTCCTGCCTATTTTCTACAGGAAAAAATGAGTCCAAACTCGGCTCGAGATATGTAAGGGGTTGATAATATTCTTTTGTTTGATCGCCATTATTATTAACTAATGAAAAGATTGAGGTTAATGGTTCTTCTTGGGGATTGCCTGATTCTTCTTGTTCATCCCGGTCTTGCCTTTCACCCGAAGACATGCGGTCAGCTAAAGCAATTAGGGTGGCCAGAAAACGTTGCTGTTCATTATTGCCGTTTTCAGGAACATGATGGAGACTAGCCAATACTTCAGCTTCGCTAAAGTTGCTGAGATATTCACTGAAGAACTTGGCTGTAAAGGCGGCGTGGACGTGGGTGTAAATGCCTTTTGATTTTTTAGTATAAGCAGTGTAAGCGTATGAGTCGGCGGATTCTCCAAGATTTAATTTAAAACCCGCCCGTTGATAAAATTTACCTATATCATGGAAGAGTGCCGCTAAAATTACATTTTGATATTCGTCATTCATGGTTATTCCTTTCACTGACTGATTTCAATTTAACCAACTTGAAGTCAATAAGCAATAAAAGAAACATTTCGGAAACATTTCAATTTATAGTAATTTTACTTTTTTCCAATTTAATACCATAGCGACTACTCGCGTATATTCTGATAGAACTTATTTTTAGAAAACCATGCAAAGTTTCGTCGGCTATATTTTCTTTTAACTCGCGGTTTAATTTACTAATATATTGGCGGCATAATTCGATGGGGAGCCCGGTCGGCCATTTTTCTAAAAACGTTCTTATTTTCCAGGGATGATTGCCGACAATTTTTCCATAGAGTTTAGAATATTGGACTAGTTTTTCACCACTGAATATTTCCAGAAGTTCGCCGAAACAATCCCGACAGTCCAGGCAGTAAGCTTTATTTGGATGGTGACAGTGATCTGTTTTTTGTTTTAAGAAAACAGCTAAAACATATAATAAACTGGGCGATAGATGAAATGATTTATCGCCAAAAATTATTAGCCGTTCAGCTAGGTTGACCTGTAACTCCGGTTGAATGGCAGCTAGATCTATTTCTCTTTGGCCTTCGGCTACTAATTCCCGAAAGCACTTTCCTTTGAAATTAACTTTTCCACCTAGTCGAATGAAAGGCAGATCGGCGAGTGTGATTTTGGCTTGTGAAGTATTAATGGTTAGTTTTTGGCCGTCCTTAGTTATTATTTTTAGAAGACGGTCCTTTTTGGGTTTGTAGAAAAATTCTGGGTGGCTTTCAAATTCAGGGGGAACGATCACATGGTATAATTTATCCCACGGACGACCGAAGAGTTGAAGAGCCGAGCCCAGGTAAAAGCTCATTGTTTTTCTGCCGCCAGCTATGGAACAGTGAAGGCGGACATGGCTATCTTTTGATCTATCTCTGATTAGAGAGGTTATTAAATCAGCGATAGCTTCATTGTCTTCTTGAGTACATATGTCTTCTATTTCTTGCCCTTGCTTGTTCTTGGGGATGAGAATGTTTTCTTTTTTTAACTCAAAACGAGGTAAATTGAATTCTTGGATAAAACTTTCCAAGATTCCTTTTCTCCAGAGAAATTTTTCAATTGCCTTTTTCCCTTGTGCTGTGGTAATGACATAAATTTCATCAGGAATAATTGGGGATTTGCTGTGAATTAAAGCATATATAGTCTCGGTTATTACTTGGGGGGATGTGCCTGTAACAAAAACAAAGACCTCTCTAAATTTTTTCTTCATTAACTTAGAGTTTCTTTGATGTAGAATAATTAAAAAATAAAATATTCTTTTATGTCAATATTAATT
>QMPV01000139.1 GCA_003648765.1 Candidatus Aminicenantota bacterium | reverse complement strand
CTCTCAACAAGCATGCAAAAATATCCCTTTATCAGCATTGAAAAATGATCCCCCGGACAAACATCTCTATGAGATCTTTCTTCGATATCACGAGATGGAACACACTAAAACCAGAGCCAGACGATCCCAATCAAATGGCCTCTGCGAGGCTCTTCATAAAACAGTGCTTAATGAATTCTAACGAGTTGCCTTGCGGAAAAAGATTTATTATAGCTTAGAAGAGTTACAGAAATATCTTGACGGATGGATGGAACATTACAATAATAGTCGCATCCATCAGGGTAAACGTTGCCAAAGAAGAACACCGATACAGACTTGCGTCGATAGTTTGGACCTCGTAAAACAAAAGAATTTGGATAGTAAAAAGGCCCAGGTATTTGACACCTGTCAACTCTAGTGTTGGTCAATCCACATTAGTTTATTTCTATCCAATCATTCAAGCAGGGAGATAAGTTCTGAGAAGGAGACCCGTGTTGAAGATTTTTTTTTAATTTTTCCACTTTTAAGGACTTTTTTGTCCAATATACATAAATGTTTTTCTTTTGGATTAAGAGAAGAAGGGTAGATTATTCCTTCAAGTTTAAACTTAGTTTTTAATGTTTGGATGAGCTTTCTTGTTATTTCTTGCGAACCAGTTAACTTTTCAATATCTATTCCAAGTTTTTTTCTTGTTTTTTCTTCACCTACATTCAGAACGTTTTCTACTTCACATTCTATTCTAACTACTCTAAATCTAGTTTGTTGAACATCTTTCCACAATTCCCTTGGAACTTTTAATCTTATTTTTTCAATAGACTCTCTATTGCAAGTTTTAAGAGGGATTTTAAAGGTTTTTTCTAGATAGTGTTTAACCACTTCTCTAGCAGCTCCTTTTTTTGAAAAAGATAAATAAAGAGCTGGTTCTCCTGGTTTGTTCCATCTTCCGCCTCGGGCTTCTGCTCCTGAGGTTGAAAGAGGCGGGTATATTTCCAAAACAATTCTGTAATACTCTCCCTTGATGCTTTTTAGCATTATGCGTAGGTTCCTTCAGCAATTACTAAGAGAAGTTGATACACCTCATCTATTTTACCTTTCTTAAGAGCATCTAAGGGAGACCATGAGCTAAGGGAAGATTCAGGAGAATGGAGAAAATATTTTCTAAGTCTTTCTGTTGGATAAGCTGCTAACAGAATTGTGCAAATATTATATATTTTTTCAAGTTTATCTGTTTTTTCTTTTGGGGTAGTTTCATCTCTTCTCCATCGTTGTAATGTTCGAGGGGAAACACCTAAAATTTCAGCAATTTCTTTCCACTCAATCATAAGGACTTTTTTAATGAAAGAAAGGTTTTCTCCAAGAGGCGTAGGCGCAGTAACATCAATAGTTATCAATGGATCAGAGATATTTACTGCTTCAATGATTTTGGTGATTTTTTGTTTAAGTTCACGCGGTTTCATTTTTTTAAATTCCCGGGCCCTCATTGAAATTCTCATTTTTTTTACTCCACCCTGAATATAGGACATTGACCGGTCATTGTCAATCTTTTGTAGTCCCGTTTGAGGGAAGGGGTTTTATTCTTTTGTCAAAAGGCGTGTACTATTACGCAGGTAACTGCCAGTGTACAATAGATTAAGCCAATTTAACAGCCGGAATGAGCATCAAACAGCCAGCTTTTCCCTACCATTGACCCAATCTGATGGAAATGGAAGTGGGGATTATTTTTCCCAGCGGAAGAAGCGGATGCTGGCGAAAAGAAAGACCAGGGTAAAAGCCCCCAGAACCAGAAAATGAAGCCGGAGTTCTCCCCAGCTGCCTCCAAAGAAGATTAACTGATGGTAAGCATCCATAATCCAGCCGGTGGGAAAGATAAAGCTTACCGCCCTCATGGGGGGAGAGACAAACTCGATCGGCCACCAGCAACCACCCAGAGCACCCATCAAGTTAGCGATTAGAATGGAGGCCACAATCAGGATTTCTTCCCGCCGGATGAGACTTCCCAGAAGAAGACTGATGCCGGTGATACTCCCGCAGAAGAGAATGGAGATTAAGAGGAGGGCCGGGATGTTCTGGCCGTAGTAAAAACCGAAAAGAATTTTACCGGCTACAAAAAGGATAACCAGCTGGAGGAGACCAAGCAGCAGACGACTGAACCACTTGCCGACAAAAAGGGAAGAAAAAGAAGTGGTCGTTAAAATTCTTTCCAGCTGGCCCCGGCGTCTTTCTTCCTGGAAGGAACCACCCCCATAGAGGAGAACCGTAAAAAGGATAAACATCACGGTCACGGCGGGAATGGAGTGATTAAAACCGGAAGGCATCACCCGGAGTTGACCGCCCCACTCAGACCGGAGAGAAACCAACCGGGGAGGGTGATAATTGATGAAGCTTTCTTCCAGGTTGGTTATCTGGTCGCCGCTTTCTCCGACCAGCCCCACCAGCCGGATAAGGACCCGAATCACCGCTTTTATAACATGCACATAGGCGGTTTGAGATGCTTGATAATTGCTTTCCGGGTTGACTCGCAGGATAAGGTCGGTTTTCTCACCCTGCTTGACCCGCTGGGCCAGCCCTTCGGGGATGATAAGAGCCCGGGTGGTGATTTTGGCTCCTTCGCTTACTTCCTGTAATTCGAATCGTTCGGCCTCCAGAGCTTCTTTCAGGGCAGCTGAAAGAAAGCTCCGGTCCTGGTCAATAATATGCAAACTTACTTTCTGTTGCTGGGGAGTGCTCTCGGGATAGGCGTAGCCGAAGATAATAGCGAAGAGGAGAGGAAAAACCAGAACCCAGAAAAAGAAGAGTTTGTCTTTAATGGCGATTTTTAAATCATACCGGCTGATTGTCCAGATGGTTGACCAGTTCATCCAGCGTATCCTTTGACCAGATTCTTTTTCAGAAAGAAAGAGCCGATGGCGGCCAGGGCGAAGCCGCCCAGGGTGAAAGCAATGAAAATAGGCGCCAGGTCAGCCCAGGAGCGACCAAACATTATTCGATGAAAGGCCTCAATTCCCCAGTAGTTCAGAGTGAAACGGGAGATAGGCCGCAGGAATTGAGGGAAAATATCCACCGGCACCATACTGCCGCCCAGAAGGGACATAACCAGAATGACCGTGGACAACACTGCACCGGCCTGGCGTTCCGTCTTGACAAAAGAATAAAAAACCGAGATGAATCCACCACAGGCAATGTTCAGAGTGATGACCAGGACGGCCACCATCCAAAAATTCCCCCAGTTGATGGCGAAAAAGAGGGTCCCCAGGAGGAGTAAGAAAGCGGTTACGGTGATACCGATGATTATGGCTGTTAAAATCTTGCTCCAGACGAATTCTTCCATTTTTAAGGGAGAAATCAGCAGGCGGAAAAGAGTCATTTTTTCCTTTTCCCTTAACGTGTCTTCAATCACAGTGTTACAGACAAAGAGTAGAAAAAGGATAGCCATGGCGGGAAGAATATAGCCGTGGAATGACAATTGGGGAGCCTCTTTTTTCCCGGGCAATTCGATGGTTTCCTGTTTGACCCAGAGAATCGGAGGGAAGACATAATCCCCGAATTTTTCAAATTTTCCCTTGATGCGGATGGATATATCAGCCACGGCTTTATCATCCAAAGTGTTTTGTCGGCTGGAGTTGCTTTCAATCAGGGTCCTGATAGTCTGCAGTTCGGGTGAAAAAATGGTCACTGCGCCGGAGAGAAGAAGAGTTATGGTGTCAGTTATTTCCTCGGCGATTTGGGGCAGGAATTGTTCAGCCGGGTTTTTAACCAGAATCAGTTGGGTGGGTTTTTCTTCCCAGACGCTTTGAGCGAATCCTTGGGGAATGATTAACAAGGCGGTGGCCTGACCTTTATTGATCAGCCGGCGGCCTTCTTTTTCCTCTTTTAATTTAACCAGAGTTATTTTTTTCTGGAACTCTCCTTGGGTCAGGGCACCCAGAAGAAGCTGGGACAGGAGACTCTGGTCATTATCAACAATTAATATTTTTATCGGCGGCAAGGAGACTTCCGCCTGGCGGCCGAAGACAGCCCCCATGATAAAGGTGAAGACGAGGGGGATAAGCATGAAGCCGATAATAACCTGGGGATTTTTCCATTTCCGGATAAAATCTTTTCGCAGCAGAAAGAATATTCTTTTCATCGTTCGCTTATTCCCGCAGTTCCTTGCCGGTTAAGTGGAGGAAGACACTTTCCAGAGATGGCTCCTTGATGGAGATATCGTGAATGGTTAATCCCTTTTGAAAAAATAATTCCAGGAGCGGCGGCAGAGAACTTGAGGCTTCCAGGGCGAGAACCAATTTGCCTTCCTGGAGGGAAAGCACGGCTTCCGGGGGGAGGGAGGTTAGAACTTCCTGGGCCTTTTCCAGGCTGAATTCTCCCTGAAGATAAGCAATATCTTTTTTGCCGACGATGGTGATCAACTCTTTGAGAGTGCCGCTGGCCAGGATTTTGCCTTCATCCATGATGGCGATTCGGTCGCACAACTCTTCGGCTTCTTTCAGATTGTGGGTGGTGTAAAGGATGGTGGTGCCCGCCTGGGCTGCCTCCTTGATCACTTCATAAATATTTAAACGGGTCTGGACATCAATGCCGATGGTTGGTTCGTCCAGGAGTAACACCCGGGGTTGGTGGAGGAGGCCGATGATCAAGTTGATGCGCCGTTTCATGCCGCCTGAATATTTTTTTATGGGGTCTTTGGCCCGGGCGAGGAGTCCGGTTTTTTCTAGATAGAAGTGGATGCGGTCTTTGAGAATTTTTCCCTTAACACCCTGGATGCTTCCCCAGAAAAATAAATTCTCCCAGGCTGAAAGCTCTTCGTAAAAGGCCATTTCCTGGGGGACTACCCCGAGGAGTTTCTTGGTGGCTTCGGGGTTGACCAGAGCTTCAATTGAGTCGAGCCAGATTCGGCCGTTATCGGGTTTAAGCAGACCCGCGACCATCTGGATGATGGTGGTTTTGCCGGCACCGTTGGGACCCAGCAGGCCGAAGATTTCTCCTGACTCTACCTGGAAAGAGACATTATCTACGGCCTTTATTTCACCGAAGGATTTGCTTAAGTTTTCCAGACGGAGCATGCTTCTCTCCTCGGATAAGAGTCGATGAAGGAGGAGTTCTCTGGACGCTCTCCCTTATTAAAAAGACAACAGGGAAGCCGGAGGATTTTTAACATGGCTATCTCCTACCGGTGGGAACAGCGATGGTCAGCTGCTTACTTTTGAAAAAGAATCCTTTCAAGCTTTCGGACACAACTTCCTCCTATCGCGGATAGCAACAATTTGCCTGACGTGCCTCCTCAATCCAATCGCGCCAATGGGGATAGCGGGGAAAGAACATGAACATCAGGACAAAAGAGATGACGGTCAGGATGTAGAAGTCCTTGATTAATCCCCCCAGAAAAAAGAGAGCCAACCCCAGGAGCGCCGGCACTTCGCTTAAGGCAAAGCTGATGATGAATGTCCGGAAGAGCCGGTTCAGAAGTACTTCTTCACTGTCTTGGGGAGATTTACGCAACATGACTCCCCGCAGCCAGCGGATCAGAATAATGGTGGTCACGCCGGCCCCGTAGAAAATGTAGCGAAGCTGGGAGAGGGTAGCCAGAGTAATGTCGCCCACTAAACCTACCTGATTGGTTGATTTCAGAATTTCCACCAGAACAATATAGGTTCCTAAGCTGGAGATTAAGGCGATGGCGATAATCACCGCCAGTTGATAGGTTCTTCTTACTTTGTCGGTGTCCTCCATGGTTATTTCCTTTTCTTTTTACGAATTTTTTTCTATCTGGTTATGACTACCCGTCAACTGTTTTTTTACTCAAATATTACTCTTAATTTATCTTAACCGAAGTTTTAAGATTTTTT
>QMPV01000138.1 GCA_003648765.1 Candidatus Aminicenantota bacterium | reverse complement strand
TTGGAGGTAATGGCCAGTTTCTATGATGGCTGGATGCTCTATGGCCGAAGTGATAACTTCCTTTTTTTCAGGCAAAGCATCGAGCACTCCCCGGATAGCGAAGTTGTCGGCTTCTGTCCCTGAGCCCGTGAAAATAATTTCACTGCGTTGAGCTCCTAGGCTAGTGGCGATTATCTCCCGGGCTTCGGTTATCATTTCCTTAACTTCTCGGCCCAGAGGATAAAGAGAGGAAGGATTACCGAAGTGGTTTTTGAGAAACCAACACATCTTTTCCTGGACAGCTGGGTCGAGGGGAGTAGTGGCATTATTATCTAGATAGACCATAACGTCCTTCCTTAAATTTTAAATTTATCCGGTTTGTCTTTCCTGTAAAATTAATTGAATTTAAATTATACGACTTTTTGCTTGATTAAAGAAGTCTTTCTTCCACTATCCGGACAACTTCCAGTCCAGCTCTTTTTTGTCCTTCTTTGGCGGCCGCCCCAATATGAGGCGTGGGGAGAACATGAGGATGGTCCACTAGTGACCAATCGGCAGGCGGCTCTTTTTCGTAAACGTCAATAGCCGCAGCTCTTACTTTGCCCGACTCAAGAGCCTCGAACAGGGCTTGTTCATCGACCACTCCGCCCCGAGAGGCATTGACCAGAATGACGCCGTCTTTCATTTTGGCGAATTCCGCTGAGCTGATCATGTGTTTGGTTTGAGGAGTTAAGGGAAGATGCAGGGAGATGATGTCGGCTTGGGCCAGAAGCTCATCCAAATTGACTTGAGTTACCGCTAAATCAGTTTTGATGGGAACAATATCATAGGCAATGACTTTCATACCGAAAGCGATCGCCCGTTCAGCTACAGCTAAACCAATGCGGCCGCTGCCGATAATGCCTAGGGTTTTTCCAAAGAGTTCGGTGCCGGTGAGAAGTTTTTTCTCCCAACGGTGGTCTTTCATGGAGAGAACAGCCTGTCCGATGTTGCGGACGGCCCCTAGCATGAGAGCGAAGGTTAATTCAGCTACAGAGATGGTGGTAGCCGCGGGGGTGTTGGCTACTTCAATATTTTTGGCCTGAGCAGCTTCAACATCAATATTATCTAGACCGATCCCAGCCCGAATGATAAGCTTCAAGTCAGTGGCCGCTTCGATGACCTTTTTGGTTACTTTGGTGGCGCTGCGAACGACGATAGCTTCAAAGCCGGGAATGGTTTTAATTAGTTCTGCCTCATCCATGCCGGTTTTCAAAGTTACTTCCAGTCCCGGCAAAGCTTTAAGTTTATCGAAAGCTTCCGGATGTAAGGGGTCAGCGACTAATATTTTTCTCATTCCCAATTCTCCATCAAGATTTCTTCAGCGGCCTTGATGGCCTGACCTTTCTCAAATTTATATCCGAGTTCGCTTAAGGTCATTTCCAGAGCGGTTAAAGCTGTGATGATGTCAAATCCACCCATATATCCGAGATGAGCGATTCGGAAAATTTTTCCTTTGTATGGGTCCTGACCGCCAGCGATGTAAGCCATGTATTTGCCCTGCATGATCTTGACCAATTGGAGACCATCGATTCCAGCCGGAACTTTGACTGCAGTGAGGATATTACCCGGACGCTTGGAAAGGAGTTCTAAGCCAATAGCTTTGACCCCCGCTCGGGTGGCTTCTCCTAAGATACGATGATGTTCGAAAATTTTCTCCAGTCCCTGTTCCCGAATGATGTCCAAGGCTTTTTTCTGCTGAATAATCAGGGAAACACCAGGCGTATAAGGGGTGGTTCTTTTAGCCAGACTCTTTTTATATTTTTTCGCATCGAAATAGTATTTGGGGCATGTGGAGGCTTCGACCAATCGCCAGGCTTTGGGAGAGAAGGCGATGTAAGCTAATCCCGGAGGAATCATAAAGGATTTCTGGGAGCCAGAAACCATTACATCCACCTGCCATTCATCCATAGGACAAGGGGTGGCGCCTAAGCCAGAGATGCCATCTACGACTAAGACAGCTTCAGTTTGGGCCACGACTTCTCCATATCCCTGAATGTCGTAAACGGTTCCGGAGGAAGTTTCCGACAGAGTAGTAAAAACAACTTTGGTCTCAGGATGAGCCTTAAGTTCTTCCGCTAATTGGTCTTTAGTGAAATCATCGCCCCATTCCAAAACTATTTCTCGGACCTCGGCTCCATAGGCTCGGCAAATTTGGCCCCATCTTTCCCCAAACTTTCCGCCGTTAATGGTAATGACTTTGTCTCCAGGGTTGATTAAATTGGCTACAGCCATTTCCATGGCCCCGGTCCCGGAAGAGGTCAGCACGAAAACATCTTCTTTGGTTTGAAAAACATATTTCAAGCCTTCCACCACGTCCATAAAAATGTCCGAAAATTCGGAAGTCCGGTGGTGAATAATAGGTTCAGCGGCTACAGAGAGGACCTTTTCGGGTATAGGTGTAGGCCCAGGAGAAAGTAGGTAGTACTTTTTAATCATATGAATCCTCCTTTGGTTGTTTCTATAATGGGATAACTTAAGAAAAAATTATATTAGTTTTTTTTGGAAAACTCAATCAATCTTTCACTGCTTTTTATCTTCAAGGGTTTTTAAGACTGGGGTCAGAGCTTTACTTTTCACTTTGGACCGCAAAGAAGGGTCAAAGCGGGGGCAGCTCTTCAGATTTCACCAATCAAACTAAAGAGCGAAGTCAGCTACAGGAAAGCAGATAGGTTCAGGAAAACAGATCGGCTGAGGTCTTTACCTTTCGCCTTTGAATTTATTGTCTTAAATTTTCTTTAATTGCCGGACTTCTCAAGAAACATCCAGGGATGGCTTCTAAACCAATGGGGGGACAAAAGTGAAGAGCGAAGACTTAGCCCCGATTCTTCACTAATCCCAATTTTGCAATTTTTCAATTCGTCTGATTCCCAAACATGATTTGTAAAAAGTGAAATCCTTGCAGGTTAAAAATGGATGGGAATAAGTTAGGAGGAGGATAAATATAAGAAGGTGAGAGACAGGAGTGGGAGGCCAGGTCCGGGAAGACCGGCCCAATTACCATCCGGGGGTCAGTTTGTGGGTTAGAGGAGGTCGAGCCGTGAGAAAAGGGAACAGGAGCTTTAAAGTGGTCCTTCTAGAAGAGTAGCCGTAAGAAGAGCGGTCCGTTGGATAAGAGAAGGCAACCAGAGGTTTTCGTTTTCAGCATGAATTCCTTCTCCTTCGGGACCCAATCCGTCAAGCACGGGTCGACCGGTTTGAGAAGCGAGAGAAGCATCGGAACCTCCTCCGGAACGACCAGCCGGCAAAGAAAGTCCTAGTTGGCTAGCGATCCGTCTCACTTTGGTTAATAGTTTACGTGAGGCTTCAGTAGGTTCGAGAGGAGGGGTTTCAGTCACAATCCGCCAGTTTAATTTGGCTCCCGGCAATTGGGGGGCCAGATTTTTTAGATAGGTCAAAACCTTATTTTTTTGCTCTTTGTTCCAAAAACGGATGTCCAGAAGAGCAGCAGCTTCAGCGGCCACAATATTAGCTTTCTCACCCCCTTCAATTTTCCCTATGTTCAAAGTCAGGCTTTTCGTTCGCAGACGGCGGAGGCGATTAAGTTGGAGGGCGAGTTCTTCTATAGCATTGACACCTTTAGATGGGGTGCCAGCGTGGGCTCTTTGGCCGGAGACTTTAAGCTCGATCACCAGCCGACCTTTGCGCCGCATCTTAATTCCGCCGCCAGGCAGAGCTGGTTCCAAACAGAGAATAATGGAGCTGCGGCGGGCATGTTCCAAAATAAGTTCATCGGCGGCTGGACTCCCGATTTCTTCAGCGGAATTAATAAAAAGAAGAATTTGGTTGCGAGGCACTAGGTCAAGGTCAATGATGCCTTTTAAGGCAAAAACGGCTTGGGTCAGGCCGGCCTTCATGTCAAGTACTCCTGGACCGTAGATTCGGTTTTGGGCTTTATCTACCCGCCAAGGCATCTCTTTTAGCTGTCCCACGGGCCATACCGTGTCAATATGAGTCAAAAGTAAGGTAATCGCCTTTGTCTCCCCTAGAGGTAAAAGAGCCGAAGTTATCTGGCCGATTTCCTTCTGGGGGTAAATAGTTACCTCCAGACCCATTTTCTTTAATTCACTAATGAGCCAATCAGAGCAGGTATCAACCGCTTGCTTATCATGACTGGGAGATTCTCGAAGTACCAACTCCCGGAGAAAAGACACCATTTCTTCCTGACGCTCTTGATAATATTCCAACCAATTCATTATTCCTCCTTGAAGAATTCATAGCCTAGCTGGTTTCTTAAATTATTTCCAGCTAGAAGCATAAAATCAGGCTCGCTTCCGATTAATTAAATCATTTTTCCTTTTCCCTAGTTATTTAACTTTTGAAGTGGCTGTTTATCCTCTCCTTAAGAAAAAATCCTTAATGAAAATAATTTATGGACCTTTCTCAGTTCAGGGCGACTTTCTTCTTTTTCTTCCTTTTAACTTTTTTAAGTAAAGACACTACCCGACGAAAGAGCCAGCCGATTGGTTTTTGCTTAAGTTTAATCGCCTGATAACGGCAGACTTCGTGGCAGCAGAGACAATGGATGCAGTTGGCGGTATCTACCCAGGCTTTCCCCTGAATGAGCTTAATTGTCTGCTGGGGACAGATTCGAATACATTCTTTACACCCACTACATTGGTCCTTAATCACGCGAGGTGTAAGGTGGAATTGGCTTTGGATAAAGATATAAATTGCGTTGGGGATTTTTCGGCCGGCAAGATGAGCGGCGGCGGAGTGTTTGAAATCGGGCACCATAGCTTCCTGAAGATTGAGACCACACAGAGTAATTTTATCGAGCTCTCCCTGGCCCAGTCCCCGAGCTTGAGCCTCGCTGGTAGTTAAGACACTTTCGGGGGAAAGTCCGATGAGAGCGGCGGCTACAGCATCAACAGCCACAGCATCTTGGGAACCGAGGAGGTAACCCAATGGTCGAGGGTGGCCGCTAGAGGGGCCTTCGCCTTCCATGGCTACCACCGCATCCATCAAGGTCAGACAAAGTTTGTCTTTTACTGCGGCATAGATATCCACCAGCATTTCACAAAATTCGTTAACCCAGCGGAATTCCCGGTGGTAATCCAGTCGGAGGCCGTAAGGAATAAGGCCATAAAAATTTTTAATTGCCCCGGTGAAAGTAGTTAAAGAGTGGGTTTTTAATTTGGCCAAGTTGATTATTTGGTCACTTTCCAGGACAAGTGGTGAGATAAGTGTTTCGGTTAATCTTTTTCCCTGAAGAGAGATTTTCTGGAAGCCCTTCTCCTTAAGATTGACTAATTCTACTCCCATTTCCCGGCACATTTGCCGGTAGCCGGAAAGCAAAAAACCATCTTTAGCTCCGGATTGAATGTCGTCACCCACCACAATCCGACAACCATGCTCTTTCAAGAGAGCAATGACGGCTCGGGTAAATTCGGGATGGGTGACAATGGCCCTTTCCGGAGGGGAGGGAGGAGAAAGATGATTGATTTTGAGAAAAACATGACTTCCTGGGCGAACAAGAGAGGCCAGTCCCCCCAAGTAAGAGAAAATTTCTGTCAGCCCGTGGCGAAGATTTTCTGGCTGGTAATCGGGACATCTAACCAGGGCTACTTTCGTCTGATGCATCGGGGAAATATTATACTGTTTTCTCCTGGAATTCAAAGCATTTAGACTTGGAGGTTAGATTCAGCTGGGCCATGGGGCACTAATAAATTAGTAATTATCTAGGCCATCTTAAAATAGTCACCACAGTCGTTTCGAAAATAGTTGACAGAGGCAGAAGGGTTTATTACTTTGAAAAACAATGAATTGGCTCAGGCTAATGATTATTGGCGGTGTGATGGCTCT
>QMPV01000137.1 GCA_003648765.1 Candidatus Aminicenantota bacterium | reverse complement strand
CCTCACGATGATTGGATAGCTGAAACCGAGACTTTGTGCTGTCCCGACCCTAAAGGAGTAGTCTTTAAAGTTACTACTCTCTAAAAATCAAAGGTCTGATTTTTGGGGCTTTTTCTGAAATAATTGACGAGCGTCGAAAACAATAATTACCGCTAGGGCCACCAAGACTAGACAGATAATCGCTAAATGATAACTCCCCTTAAGAATAAATGTATATCCCTGATAGACCAAAGCCCCAATTGTTGTAATCAACATAAAGATAGCCGGGTAAAGAGTATATTTTTTGGGTCTTCTTCGACTGACTAAATAAGAAGTGACCACAATCAGGGCTAAGGCGGCCACCAATTGGTTGGAAGCTCCGAAAACCGGCCAAATAGCTTTATAGCCTTCAGTGGCTCCAAGCGCCACAGCCACAGTTAAAATAACCCCGGAGGCTATCCAGCGGTTTCGGTAGAAAGCCCCATATTCCCCTAGGAGTTCACTGAAAATAAATCTTCCCAGACGGGTTCCTGTATCAAGAGTGGTTAAGACAAAGGCATTGAGCATGACCATACCGAAAAAAGTCCCCAGAGCTAGAGTAAGTCCCGGTAGAGCCCCTAGCAGTCGTCCGTAGCCCACAGCAAAAGCTCTAATGGGGTCACCAGTCGAAGAAATAATGTATTGGAAACCGAAGGCGTGTTCAGCTTTTGAAGGATCCCAGAGAAGAGCTCCAGCGGCAATAAAAATAACCAAGCCCGCCAGGGCGGCTTCGGTAATCATAGCTCCGTAGCCAATAATCCGACCTGCCCCTTCATCAGGAAGTTGCTTGGCCGTGGTACCTGAAGCCACCACGGAGTGAAACCCAGAAATAGCCCCACAGGCGATAATCACAAAGAGCATCGGCCAGAAAGGGCCACCTTCACTGCGAAAAGTGGTCCAGGCCGGAGCCTGGAGCTGAGGATGGAAAACAATCAGTCCCAAATAGCCCAGGCCTAAGCCTAAAAAGAGAATCCAAGTGCTGATATAGTCTCGGGGTTGCAAAAGAAACCAGACCGGTAGGGCCGAAGCAAATAAGCTGTAAATAATCAGCACAAAAAACCAGAATTTTTGGGGCGAAAGGCCGGCTAAAGTAGTCGGCAAGACAATCGGCCACATTTCCCCTAGATATATCAGCAAGCCTAACACCACCAGAGCGCCAATAGTGGCTAAAATAACATTGACATTTTTGCGGTAAATCAACCAGCCGAAGACCATAGCTAAGAGAATCAGTCCGAAAGTGGGGATAACGATTTCCGGTTGAGAAACCAGCGTCTTGGAAGCCACCACGGCAAAGACCGCAATGACCAAAGCTAGAGACATCCAAAGAAATATAGAAAAAATGACTTTGGTTCGCCGGCCTAGAGTTTGCTCAGAAATATCCGCTAGGGATCGACCTTTGTTTTGAACCGAAGTCATCAATGACGTGAAATCATGGACTGCTCCCAGAAAAACACTCCCCAAGCCCACCCAGAGAAGAGCCCCCAGCCAACCAAAATAGAGCACACCGAGGAGAGGCCCCAAAATGGGACCAGCCCCGGCAATGGAAGAAAAGTGGTGCCCGAAAAGAAGTGCTTTTTTCGCCGGACTATAGTCAATACCATCGTTAAGTTCCCGGGCGGGTGTGGGGCGAGAAGTGTCCACCTGGATGACTTTTTTCTCGATAAAACGTCCATAAATTTTATAGCCAAGGATAAGCCACACAATGAGAATGGCGGCCGGAATCAGAGCATTCATCTACAGACCTCCTTCCTGGCCTGAGGTCAAATCGATGGAGAAAAGGCTCCTTTTTTCCCAAGAAAAAAACAATTTTCCCTCAATGGCCAGTAATTTTCGCCTCCTGTGAGCTGTATTATTTTAATTCTTTCTTGATTCTTCGGCCAGTTTTTTTCTGCTGGTTTAAGAGCTGGTTTTTCGGAAAAGATAATAACCCAGTAGCAGGAACATAACCAAGGCAATCAGGTCGCCGATATTAGCCGGCCAATGCAGGCCCAAGCCTCTCGGTTTAGCTCCGACAATAAAAGCATAAAGAGCTATTAGGACACCAGCTATCCCTTCTCCAGCGATGAATCCAGAGCTTAGGAGCACCCCTTTTTCAGTCTTCTGCCGCCGAGACGTATCCTCCCGGTCGGCCTTTTTTTCCACCAAATTTCTGAGCCAACCTCCTACAAAAATGGGCGTCATAGTGGACAGCGGCAAATAAATGCCCACTGCAAAAGGAAGGGAAGGAACACGGAGCAGCTCAGCCACCACAGCAAAAGAGCCGCCAATGAGCACAAGACCCCAAGGCAAGTCGCCTCCGAGAACTCCCTCAATAACCGTCTTCATCAAGACAGCTTGAGGTGCCGGCAGAGCTTCTGAGCCAAAGGTAAAGGATTTTCCTAACAGCCAGACAGCTGCGGCAATGAAAAAAGCTGAAGTAATAACGCCTACCAATTCACTGGTTTGTTGGCGGGCGGGAGTGGCTCCAATAATATATCCCGCCTTGAGATCTTGGGAAATGTCACCGGCAATAGAGGCTCCCACACACACTACTGTGCCTACTGTAAGAGCCGTGGCATGGCCCAGAATATCCGTCCAGCCCAGTAAGGCAAAAACTATACTCGTTCCTAACAGCGTCACAATGGTCATTCCCGAGGTAGGATTAGAAGAAACACCAACCATACCTACAATCCGGGAAGAAACCGTCACAAAACAAAAGGCAAAAATAATAATACAGAGAGAAGCCATGAGTCTCATTAAAAACGAAGTGTGAACTCCCAGTAATTGGGGAAGAAGCACTAGAATAGTCACCACCAGAATAATCCCGGTAAAAAGAACCGTAATGGGCAAGTCCCGCTCGGTTCTTTTTTTCTCTGCTTGAAGTCCCTGTCTCTTTAAACTTAATTCTTTAACCCCTATTTTTAAGGACTGAATCATGGTGGGTAAAGATTTAGCCACCGTAATCAGTCCCCCCACAGCTACTGCCCCAGCCCCGATATAGCGAATATAACGGTTCCAGATCTGGTCGGCGGACATCTGGGCGATAGGCAGAAGTTGTTCGGGGAAAAGAGGTTGGGGCAGGTGTTCCCCAAAATAAGCAATTAGGGGAATAATTCCTAACCAAGAAAGTAAACCCCCGGCGACCATGATGCCGGCAATCCGGGGACCAAGGATAAAGCCGACACCCAGCAAGGCAGGAGTGGGCTCCATGCCCAGCACAGCTTTTTTTAAAACAGGTATTTTTAAAAATATTTTTTCCGGCCAAAGATGAAAAAACCCAATTAAGCTTTTATAAACAGCGCCAATTCCCAGACCCAAGAAAACGTTTTTAGCTTTGGCCCCTCCCTCATCGGCAGCGATAAGCACCTGGGCGGCCGCAGTTCCTTCCGGGTAGGGTAGAGTAGCGTGTTCACGGACAATCAAAAATCGACGTAACGGAATCATAAACAACACTCCCAGGACACCACCACACATGGCCAGGGCACCTATTTTCCAGATAGTTGGATTAAATCCCCACAGGAAAAGTGCCGGAATAGTAAAAATAATACCTGAGGCCAGCGAGGAACTGGCTGAGCCGGTAGTTTGGGCAATATTACAGTCGAGAATAGAGCTTTGACCGAGAAGGGGAGTTAAGAGGCGAAAGATAGCCACGGCAATAACTGCCAGAGGAATGGCTGTAGAAATTGTTAGCCCCACACGAAGACCGAGATAAGCATTGGCTGAACCGAAAATTACTCCAAAGATGGTGCCGATGAAAACAGCTTTAAAGGTGATATCCCGGTAAGAGGAAGCCTCTGGAACATAAGGTTGAAAATCGTTACCCATCCTCTCTCCTTTTTCTATTTTTTGCTCAATCTCAGAGCCGTAGCTCCAGTGTTTGAGCCTCAACCCTAATTGATTTTTCAGCTGAGGACTAGTTGGCTAACAGTTTTTTCCCAGCTGAGAGTGGCAATAAAAGCCTGAGCGTGGCGGCCTAAGCGTTCAGCTAAGGATTGGTCTTCGGCCAGAAGGTCAATTTTGGCAGCGATGGCCTGAGGGTCAGGTGGAGTGGTAAAGCCGGAGCGACCGTCTTCAACCAATTCGCTTGGCCCGCCGGAGTCAGTAGTGGTCAACACCGGTTTAGAACAGGCAAAAGCTTCTCCGGTGACAAAACCATAATCTTCTTGGAAAGGAGCAAAAAACACAGCTCGGCAACGGGCGTAGTGGTCCATAACTGTTTTTTCATCAACCCCCGAGAGAATCTGAAAACGCTTTTCCAGCCCTAGATCTTTTATTAATTGCTCCAGGCGGCTTTTTTCGGGTCCCTGGCCGATGATAACGGCTTTTACTTCGGGATGACGGACAAATTTAAAGGCTTCCACCAGAAGGTGGAGCCTTTTCAAAGGATGAAGTCGGGATACGCTGAAGATGAAATTATCATATTTTTCCAATCGGTAATTCCGCGGCGGAGGGGGAGGGTAGAGCACTTCGGAGGGAATTTTTCCCCATCGCTGAAGTCTAGCCTGGATAGTCTGGGATTGAGCGTATAACTTGGTGACATTTTTTTTAAGCAGGTAGCGGTCAAGAGCATGAATCAACAGCCGACGGACCTTCTCTTTGAGGAGAGCGCGACGGGAAAGTTGGCTGGCTAACATTTCCCAGAGGTCGTAATACTCCCGGAGGCGGTGGTTCAACCAGCAGACGTGACGAGGATGGCGAACGGCATAACTGGGAAAACGAAAGGAAATAACCTGGTCAATTTCCCGACCTAAACCGTCTTGGCCGACATCGGTTAGCCAGTTGGCTAGATAAGCCTGGAATTGCCGGCCAAAGCGATTTTGTGGAGTCAGCACTAAATCAGCTTCGTAACCTGCTTGGCGTAAGGCTTGCACCGTACTCCGGGCAATCATCAGGTGACCGCCCTCCACAAAAGGGACGTCGGAAGTGACGACCAGGAGCCGGCCTTTGCTTACCATCACGTTTTTCTATTTTGTTCGTCTTCGCTTACGACTGCTCCCATTTTACTGAAGAAAAAAGTTAAAATCGAGAAATTTTTGAAATTAGAGGAGAAAATTATTTTAGAGTTTGTATGGCTTTAGAATTATTGTTGGTATTGAGTACCAGAAGAGCTTTGCCTGAACCACTACTGGAGCCATAACAGTATTTAATATCCACAGCTGCATTGCCCAGGAGAGCGCCGACTTCGGCTCCAGCGCCGATGCGGTCGTCAATGAGAATGGTGACTACTTCCACTTCTTTAACTTCATATTTCATTGTTTGCAGGCACTGGAAAGCTTTTTTGTGGTCGGAACAGAGGATATGAAAGAGTCCTTTGTTGTCCAGGGTATAAGCTAGAAGGGCCCGCAAGTTTATCCCAGAGTTAGCCAGGGTGCCTAAGACTCGATGAAGGATACCTGGTTCATTGGGAGTAGTCACTTGAAGTTCGACTTCTAATTTGACATTTGGCAAAATGACCTCCTTTGATAGAAAGCATTATAACAAATTTATAGATAGATTGGCAAAAAGAGTTGGAGTATTATAAGCATTCCCAAAACCATGGTAGCCCTCACAGGGGTAGTAAGGGTGTGTCAAAGAAAAGCAAGGGATAAAGGGTGTCTGACACCTGTAAATTATGCGACACAAATTAGAAAGGGTGTCTGACACCGGTCTGCAAAATAATAAAGGAGATAATAAAGGTGTCTGACACTTGAATTAGGGTGTCTGACACCAACATAAGGTGTCTGACACTTCCAACATAAGGTGTCTGACACTTTAGTATTATGCGACACAATTATCAGTGTCTGGCCTCGGGATTGAATAATAAAGGTGTCTATAATAAGGGAAAAAAGTGTCTGACACCGAGATTATGAAGCTGTGATTATCTTTT
>QMPV01000136.1 GCA_003648765.1 Candidatus Aminicenantota bacterium | reverse complement strand
TCGAATTAACGATGTTCTCACAGCTGATTTTGATGGTGACGGCCAAAAAGAAATTATCATTGGTTTCCAAAATAATGAATGGCGGCAAGAAGGAATCGCCGTTTTATCTCCTGACCATCTGGAGGGAGCTTCTCCGCAAATCAAAGACCATTATGATTGTAAGACCACACCCATTCGAGGACATGAAAAGTATTACCTGCTTTTGCCTAAAAACGAAATCACCGCCAAACAAGGAAACCACAACGCCATCCTTAGAATGACTATACTTGATGGACCTCGGCTTGAAGTCAAAGAACAAATGGCCCCTTTAATTTATATTTTTGACCAGGAGATGAAACTTATCTTTTTTGATTACTCTGACCTATTTCTAAAAGAATTTAATTTATTAAAAGACAAAGGCGTCTTTCCCCCCCAATTGACTCTAGAAGAAATGGTCACTAGAATCAGAAACAAAGGAATTCTCTATTTCGATGGTCATAGATTTGTCAAGACACCCACTATGACCAGTTTTTGGCGAAAAAAACTGGCTAAGAATTCTCCGAAAAGCACCACCTTACTCAACTAAAAGAATTGGGGCCAGCTCCTCTGTCCAACATTTTAGTGTCACAATATTTTGGTGGCAGACATCCACAAATATTGACACCATTTTTTTCAGACATCCATAATATGTCGCCTATTTTTTCTTCATGATCGTGTCGCATAATTTTTGGGTGTCTGACACCCTACATGTGGTGTCTGACACCATATATTGGGTGTCTGACACCATACATGAAAGTCTTCATTCTTTACCAATAAAATAGAGGGTCCATTGAAAAAGACAGGCAATAACCGTTTCAGTACTTCCCTTTAGTTTTCTTTATATTGATTACAGTAATGACCAATTGCCGGTACCGGATATAAAGACCATCCGTTACCGAAAATCTAATCTTATAAAGACCATCCTGGTCATAATCAGGTGTCCAATTAAATTCTCCGGTAGTTGAATTGAAACTAGCTCCTGCCGGTAATCCTTCAGCTCCAAAGGTCAGCTCATCACCATCAGGGTCAACGGCCATTAATTTAACTGTTAATTTCTCCCCTTCTTTAATGGTTACTGGCGCTAATGGACTAAGTACTGGAGGACGATTTCCGATGCTCACTCCCCAAGCCTTTAAAACCCAGGTTCCAGTACTGCAACTGCCCATGCGAATTTTAAAATAACCAGCTTCTCCCCAATCTTTTCCCCAAGAGTTTTTACAGATCCAACATTTCTTGGTTTCATCATAGCCCACCAAAACAACTAGATGGCCTCCTTCGTAAGTAGCCGTTGAAGTAGGTTGATAGACCCCGCTCCGGTAGGCATAAAAGTCGGAGTAAACATCCAAATAGAGAATCAAAGGGCCTTCTAGAAGAGCTGATTTTATCTTTTCCTTTTGAGGTGTGGCTTGAGTGACCCAGCCCCACCCTTTAATTTTAGTCAGACGACGAGCATAATCAGCGCAAAGAAGGCAAGCCACATCAGCCGCTTGATAAGGAAAACAATCCTCAGGAGAAACGCCATTATTTTGAACATAAACTAGAGACTTCCACGCCCAGCCTCCGTCACAATCACCAGCGTCTGAACAGGAAACTAACTCCTGTTCAGATAGATCGGGGTAATTAAGAGCCTGAATAATCAAACCGGGGGTTAAAGGAAAAGAGCTATCACCTAGCTCATTTTGATTTCTTTTGTTTCTGACAATCCTTTGGGAAGAAAGAAGCGTATATTTATCATGTTCGACGTTGTAGAGAGCCTCGACCAGTCCCAAGGTGGCAAAAGCCCAACAACTCCCACAACTCCCCTGGTCTTTGACAGAAGTTAAATAATTTTTTCCTTGACGATTGGCCCAATTCCAGGCAGAAGGTAATTCAGGTTGAATAAAGACTGGAGCAAAACGACTTGGATCTTCGGCTAAAGGAACAAATCCACCTAGCCTAAGCCGACGTTCCTGCGGAGCAAGGCGGGTCAAGGAAGTCTCGCCAGCCTGCCAGTTCAATCCTTCAAGCCTTATCTGCAGATTAATCCTGGTTATCTCATCGGGTTCGGAAGAAAGCAAAGAAGAGGTCCAACCAATTAAGATTAATCCCAAGAGGCAAAGAATGAGGCATATAGGACGGAATAAGCTTTTTTTCAATTTCATCCTCTAGCTCATTTCTTTTTTCTACTTTGAATATTATTTATGAGATTAATAGTCAAGGAGTTCGTATCTATATCCATTTTCCAGGAGTTTAATTATAACGTATCTCCATTTTAAGGAGATCTTTTCCGCCTCTTCCCAGAATCAGCCCGCTGGATGAAAAAACCTTCCTTTATTTTCCGGAGATAAAAAAATGGCGCGCCTGGCAGGAATCGAACCTGCGGCCTTCGGATCCGGAGTCCGACGCTCTATCCCCTGAGCTACAGGCGCACTTAGTTAATAATTTATACTCCATTTTAGCTTTCATGACAACTTCCTTGTTTACTTTGTTTAATCTCAAAACAAAGAGGAAAGCCACCCAACTAATTTTTTATTTTCAGAAAAAGAGTAAGGTAGCTCTCAAACACTAGCTCTTCAAAAAGAAAAGCCCCAAATTTCCGGGATTAGATACTTTCTCCAACATTTTGGTGTCAAAACATTTTGGTGTCAGACATCTACCAGAATGGTGTGTCGCATAATTTTTGGGTGTCAGACACCATACATCGTGACTGTCGCATAAACTTTGAGTGTCTGACACCATACATCGATGAGTGTCTGGAACCATACATCGACACCATACATCTGAGGTATCTGACACCTCACCTCTCCGCGTGTCAGACACTAGGCAAAAACACACAGTATAATTTCCAACAGTCCTTGGTCTCGGACACTGGATTAAATCTCTGGTCCTTATATTCGCATCTATTTTTAACTGAGGATATCTTCCCTTTCCACCTCTGGACCAACCAAAGTTTATTGGAGATGTCTACCTTTATTGGAGATAAAGCGAAAACATGGCTTAATTAAATTCGGGGTTAGGTCGCCACCTTTCACCTTGGAATAAAGAGCAGGAAAAAGAATATGAACTTAAGTTAATAATTTTCATTTAATAGTAAGTCCAAATCAAATGTGACTAATCCCAATTCTTCTAAAAGATAGAAACATCACTCGAGCAAATTTTTTTCCCTGAAAATTAAGCATGAAGTAAAGAGAAACAGCCAAATTTTTAGAAATAGCAAACAAATAAATGCCTTCCCTCTTCCTCAAAGGGAGCTTTTCTTGCTGCTTTCTGGAGAATCTCTTTTCTCTCTTATCTGACTTTTTAATCTGATTAATATTTAATTTTACTGGACAATAAAAGAGGCGTTCTCATCTGATCCGTTTGCGAGGAAAAATAATAATAAAGGAAGTACCTTTTTCCCGGTTGATTTCCAATTTACCTTCCAGCTGCTTGACCAAGTCAACTACTATTTGTAAACCAAGAGTGGGGAGCTTATCTAGCTCTAAATTCGTCGGCAACCCTACACCATTATCACTAACTTCCAAACGATAATACTTTCTGCCCCGCGGATGCATTAAAACCTCTAATCTTCCCCCAGGCAAGCCGACAAAGGCGTATTTAAAAGCATTATTAATTAACTCGTTAAGAATTAGGCCACAAGGAATGGCTTGATTGATATCTAGATAGACATTTTGGATACAAATTTTAACTTGAATGTTTTTCCCCCTATCCTCGGGAAAATAAGCTGCATAAAGATGGTTGACTAAACGGTCGGTGTAATCAGCAAAGTCAATCCGAGCTAGATTTTCCATCTGATAAAGAGATTCATGAACAAGCGCCATGGAACGAATCCGCTGGTAACCGACTTCTACCAACCGACGATATTCTTCATTCTGACTGCGTGAGGCCTGGAGACGCAGGAGACTGGCGATGAGCTGCATATTATTTTTGACCCGGTGGTGAATCTCCTGTAACAACACAGTCTTTTCCTTTAACGATTCTCTTAATCGCCTTTCGGCTCTCTTTCTTTGACTGATATTTTGATATAATTTATAGTAGCCTCTAAGTTTTCCCTCCACCACAATAGGAGTGACGGTTACCTGAACATCAATTATTTTTCCTTTCTTCGTCTTGCGGACAGCTTCATAAACAATACTTTTGCCCCGAATCAATTTTCTTTCTATTTTTTCCCGAAGTCGCTCTATTTCCTCCTGAGAGACTACTAACTCTTCAATTTTCCGCCCGACGGCTTCTTCGGGGGTAAAACCAAAAAGTCGGCTAAATTCTTGATTGATTCGAAGTACCTTCCTCTGATTATCGGTCATCACAATTGCTGATGGCGTGGCTTCAAACAATTCATTCAGAAAAGCCCGCTCCTCCTCAAGCGCCTGTCGCGTCCGGATTCTATCGGTTATATCCCGGTGAATACTGATAATTGCCAGTTGTCCTTTATAATTGATCACCGCTGCGTTTACTTCCAAAATCATTTCCTGACCATCTGGTCGAACATGAATAGTCTGGAGTTCTCGCAACGTTCCCGTTTCCAATGTCTTCTTAATATATTTCCGCCCCCTGGAAGGATCTTTGGAAAATTCCTGGAGACTCCGACCAATAAACTCCTCCCGGGGCAAGCCGTAAAGTTCACAAGCCCTCGGATTAGCATCGAGAATTATCTCTTCCTGGGGTTCAAAAATGATAATAGCATCATGCGCATTTTCAAATATACTCTGATAATAGGCTTCGGATTCGGCTAAAGCTTGTTCGGCTCTTTTCTTATCAGTAATATCCAGTAATTGGGCCACTGTTTGGGGCTTTCCTTGACTATCTTTTACTACGTTAGAAATAATTTCTACCCGTCGTTTGTGACCGTCTCTTCGGAGAATGTTAAATTCATATCTTGGTGGGACGTCCTCGCCTCGTTGGCGGCGAAGATAACGATTAGCCACTAATCGTCGACTTTCCTCATCCAGAAAATCCCGGAAGTCACGACCAATTATTTCTTCCCTTTCACAACCCAACATCCGACACAGCTCATCATTGACAAAAATAAATCGATACTGATCATCCACAATCAAAACTCCCGCATGGGAAGAACGCACTAGAGAGGCAAACAGTCTTTCCCTTTCTTCCAGTTTTAAAGCAAAAAATTGAGAAACCGGGCTCTCAAATTTGACCCATTTATTTTTCTGTTTGAGCAAACCATGGGGATGATGTTGGAGGATATCAACTATCTGTTCAGCTGAACAAAGATTGAGGTCATACTGACAAATGGCTATCATCTTTGATTGACCAATAGAAGCATGAATTCTCTCTTCGTATGCCTGGAGCTGAGGCCACACCTGGCTGGGTATTTTGGAAACATTCCCGGTCACCCGCAATCCGTTGAAACCCCGTTCAAGGGCTTCCTTTTCCTTCTCCTGCCAACGACGGTCAACTACTTGAAAATTAAATTCACCCTGGGGAAAATACCATTCTGGAGTGGAATAAAGTTGAAGTTGACCACTCTCAGTGACTTCAGCAAAATTGGGTATTTCCAACTGAAGGATATTTTCTAAATCTTCTTGCGGTAAAGGATCATCCGTAATCCAGATAACCAGATCATTTTCATCCAGGCCGGCTTTTACATAAGGCAAAAGAATTTCCAGAAGATCTTCTCGAGTGCGATAGAGAAGACAAAGATGAAAGCCCCAACTTACAGGGCCAATTACGCCTAGCCCTGAATTCTTCACTGAGATGGCCACAATCTTTCTCCCAGGCAGGTGCGCCTTGACTTTTCTTTAAGAACTAAATTGATTGAAGGTCACTTACATTTTGGCTCGCTATTCGTTATATAAATTAATTTGATTAATCAAAAAAGTCAAATATAGTTGATAAAAAATCACTAATATTTTTTTTATTTTATAATACCTGATTTATTCATAAATTGTGAAAGGGAAAAAATTTTGATTCAAGAGCAGCCAAAAAACAAAACATATGAGTGGATTTGATGTTAAGGCTGGCCTGAAAGTAATGTGTTTTGCATAATTATG
>QMPV01000135.1 GCA_003648765.1 Candidatus Aminicenantota bacterium | reverse complement strand
TACCCGGAGACCGGCATTGATGGTTAAACGATTGCGAATTGTAAAAGCATCTTGGATGTAAGTCCCAAGGCGGTTAACGATAAGGTCTTTTTCACTATCATGAGGATTTTTACCGCAATTGGTATATCGTAAACGTCCGTCACCAAAGACTGGATGGGGGCCATTAAGACCATAATAACTACGGTAATAGTAAGGATTACCGTTGTAGAAGAACCAGGTGAGGGGATTAGTCCTTTCATAGCCGTAGCGGTCAAGCCCCCAGACATATTCAATCCCTAGCCCTATTTCATGATCCCCCCCGAGAAAGTCATCTTGAAAGTGTGTCAACCGAGCCGAAGCTTGCTTTGTTTGGCGACTTATTTTACTTTTCCAGGTAGGTATTCCGTTCCAGGTATAGCCAGTGTAACTGTCTATATAACATTCATTGGCATCATATTGAGGGTCGGTGACGATGGGATACCACCGATTAACATATCCCACCCGAAAATCCACAAAGCTATCACTACCGATGATCCAGGTTAGATTTCCGGTGGCCGCGATTCGGGTGTTATTATCGAGGACAAAACGTGAATCGTAAGTCCTTTTGGTATGCCAAAAGTTATACACATCTCGGTCGAGGACTTCACCATGGAGCATAGTAAATAATTTAAGTGACTCAGAAATTTGAAAAGTTAGCTTAAACATCCCTCGCCAGGTTGTTTCGGGAAGATCGAATTGATCATATCGTTTTCCCAAGATGGTGGCGGGGATAAATCGGCCGTGTCTTTTGGAAGTGAGAAGCCCTAAATCGGAAAAAAACCAGATTTTGTCTTTGATGATCGGTCCACCTAATGTTCCGGAAACATCCCAATCATAAATTGGAGACTCAGGTTTTCCGATGCCCATCGCTGTGAGTTGTTCTTCGGGAAAAAGAATATTAGTGAAGCTTTCGTTAGTATAGTAAAGTTGAATGTGTCCGTGAAACTCATTTCCTCCCGATTTGGTAACGATATTCACATAAGTTCCCCCAGTATTTCCCACTTGAGCAGGTAGTCCTCCAGTGGCAATCTCTACTTCTTCCATAGCATCATAATGAGGATAAACAATCGGCCCCCCATGAGTTGGACTGTTAGCATTTACTCCATCTAATTCATAGGTTACAGTAGTAGGCGTAGCTCCGTGGATACTTCCTGAATAAGTATCGATTGCGCCTACGGCACCAGGAACCGTGTTGAAAATGTCAATGAAGTTGCGGTTAAGTGGTAATCTTTCTAGCATGTCAGAACTAATGATATTGGCAATTTTTGAAGATTGAACATCGACAGTAGGAGCTTCAGCCACTACTACCACTTCTTCCTCAAGGGTAGCCATAGAAGTGGTAAGTCTGAGAGTTACAACCATTCCAACTCGGACGACAACATTTTCTCTTTTGATGGTTTTGAATCCCTGAAGTTCAGCCGTAATGGTGTACACTCCAGGAGGAAGACTAGGAAGCCGGAAAGAACCGTCCTCATCAGTGACATCTTTTGCTTTTCCCATTAAAGCTGGGCTCGTGGCGGTGATAGACATCCCAGGAACGGGATTTCCTTCCGCATCAACGACTACTCCCCGAATAACACCTGTTTGACGGGCTACTTGAGCTTGGAGGAGAAATCCGGTGAGCAATAAAAACACCAAAGAAAGCAAGATTCTTTTTGCCGTTTTCATTTTCCCTCCTTTCTTAATTTTTTGAAAATTTCTTTGATAGGCAAAAAGATGATAACATAGAAAAAAAGCTTATTTCCCATACTTGTTGTTCTATCAGGATGAGATGAAAATAAGGCTTAGTTTTTTCAGTCTCTTTAAAATTGGTAGAATTTGAGCACTTTTTCTGCATTCGTTAACGTTAACTAAAAAATAATGATTTCAAATGTGATTGTCAAGCAAAATTTAAGGCAAGAAAGAAATTTTTTTCATTGGAATGAAATTTAGGCAAGATTATCTAATTTAAAATAGTTATCGTTAACTAGATTTTTTGAGAACAAGATTTTAAGGCTTAATGTTAGGAGTCATTCTTCCCAATTCGTGATGAGAAGAAATGGAGTTTTATTTTTCGGAAAATATTTGAGCACAAGATTTTGTGTCAAATTAATTTGTGTCCCTGCTTTACCCGAAAGATTACCTTCTTCTAAACAGCCCTTTTCCATTAAAAGCTTATCCTCTCTATTTTTTCCTATTGGTGATTCAATAGATTTTTCATGCAAATAAAGAGACTTAAATTATTAAAAAAATTATGATTAGATTAAAATTTAGTATATTGGTTATGCGATTTTGCCTCAATTATAACAGGTTAAAATAAAAGATGAAAAATTGATGTAATCCAACATTAAAGTTTTTGACCTTTTTTAGTGATACTCAAATTAGATTTTGGTAAATTATGATTGGGTTATTTTCGAACATAAATAGCAGGAAAAATTTATTAGCTAGGAATGAGGACAATGAATGAGATGCGAGCTGGGGTATTATCGGGTGTGGGGCGCTTGGAGATAATAGAGGTTACTCGCCCCCAAATATCATCACCTCAAGAAGTTCTTCTGCGAGTTAAGACAATTGGAATATGTGGGTCAGACCTTCATTATTTTAGAACCGGCCGGATTGGAGACCAGGTAGTGGACTTCCCTTTCATCATCGGACATGAAGCCGTGGCGGTGGTAGAAGAAGTTGGCTCTAACGAGGGAGATTTACGACCGGGAGATTGGGTGGTCATTGACCCCGCTCTTTCTTGTGGTCGATGTGACCAATGCCGGGCCGGACGTTCCCACACTTGCCGCCAGCTTAGGTTTTTAGGCTGTCCCGGTCAGCGAGCTGGGTGTCTGCAAGATTACCTAGTTCTTCCTCGAAATAACTGCTTTAAAATTAATGAAGAAGAATCTACCTTAGGCATTCTGGTGGAGCCAATTGCTATTGCCATCTATGCCCACCATCTTGCTGAGGGTGTCAGAAATAAAAAAGTTATCGTTTTGGGAGGAGGGCCCCTGGGACTGGTGGTGGCCTATATAAGTCGACAAAAAGGATGTCAATGGCTGGGAGTTACAGATAAAGTTGATGCTCGATTAGAAGGAGCTAAAAAGGTAGGAGCCGATTGGATTGGAAATCCACTTGACCAAAATATCATTAAAGAAGTTGAATCAATAAATCCTGAGCAAGTAGACATTATCTTTGAATGTTGTGGCCAACAAGAAGCACTTGATCAAGCAGAAATACTTTTAAAGCCAGGGGGAAAGTTAGTGATTATCGGTATTCCCGAAGCGGATCGCATCTGGTTTAATCCGCACCTTCTTCGACGAAAAGAGATTGAGATTATTAATGTTCGCCGCCAGAATAATTGTATTCCAGGAGCGATTCAGTTTCTTCAGAGCCATGCTTCCTCTCTTCGTTTCCTGATTACCCATCGCTATTCCTTAAACGAAATTCAAGAGGCATTTGAAGTTGCCTCTAATTATAAAGATGGGGTAATCAAAGCCGTTATCGATCTCTGAACCTAAATATTCTTAGTTTAATCCAAATCCAAGTTGTTTTAATCTTTTTGGCCAGCCTAAATCTGCTTCAGTATTTGATAGATGTGATTTTTTAATTAAGAATCTGTATTTAACATATTTTCATGGAGCTCGTTAAGTTTTTGTTTTAAAATCAAAACCAAGCTAATTAAGTCAGACTCTTTGGCTACCATCAACCGGGTAAAAGTTTTATCCTGGTGAAATCAGGGCCCTAGAATAGTTCATCATTCGGCTCAATAGGAGAATTTTTATTCTGGCCAAATTGCAAATTCAAGCCAAATTTTAAGTATCAGTAAATTATTAGGAATTCAGATGATAACTTAACTGCCTCTTTTAAAATCGAAAATAAATCGAAAATAGTCTTCAGCTATTGACTCTATCTTGCCTCAGTAAACAAGACTTCTCAACCCTGAGAACAGCTAACAGGTAGATGATTAAAACCCCAAGGTTCAGATTTATTCTGATTAAGTAAAAAAAATATAAGTCACCACTATTTTATTTTTTAATCCATATGAACTCCTTAATTAATACGAAATACGAAATACTTTATTCTACAGAATCATTTCTTCTAATTATTATTCAATTTTTGGCGATACAAATAATTTCCACCGGAATATTGCGGTTCTCTACTTGAATATCAACTCCTCTGGCTAACTGTTGAGCTGAGAAGATATCTTTTTCGCGCCCATCAATCACTACCCGGTAAGATCCAGGCCGTAATCCATCTAAATATAATTTAGTGAGGTGAGGTTGCTCATAACGGCTTTCGATAACAAATTTGAGGTAATTTAAATTCTTGTGGATGATAATTGGGGGAGAAGAAGTAAAGCCATCTCTCTCTAAGTTCATGTGAAGCTTAACATGGACTTTTATTAAATGAAATCTCTGGCGGAGGCCATCTAAAGAATATATCTTCAATTCATGGCCTGATTCTTCCAGCTTTCCTCCATAACAGATGAGGCCAAAGAGAGGATCTTGGGCAATAATAGTCGCCGCCGTCCTCAGGGCAGCCCCAAAACCCAGATCTATCTCGGCACTGTATCGCCAGGCGCCTCTTTTTTGTTCGTTTCCTAACCAGGTCCGACCATAGGCTTCGGTGACGAAAGCGCTGCCGGCCGCTCCATCATTTTCCTTTACGGGCCACCAGTAGCCATAGTTACTTTCCTCATCTCCAGCATTCATCAGAGCCCACGAGCTCAAGAACGAGGCATACCCTAACCGGAGAAAAGGGTAGAGATTTTCTGCATAATAGAGACCATAATCAAGAATTGACCATCCACCCATCTGAGACATGTAGCGCAATCTTTTCTCGCCACCAAGCTGATAATAAGATGTTTCCAGCCATCCTCGAGTGGCAATGTTTAAGGCGATTTCTTTCTCCATGAATTGCTTGACTTCATCTAAGGTCACTTTTAAGGTGCTTTTCCCTTCCTTTAACTGTTGATACGCATATTTAGCCAGAGCATGATAAGCTTCAAATCCAGTGGGATCAAACGGATATTCAGAGTGGAATAAATTTGGATCATCTTTGATGAAGTGTTCAACTTTTTTCTCCCATCTTCTTTTTAGCCACTCAGCTTTTTCCTTCCAGCCACGCTTCTCAAGATCCTGGATAAGAAAATTAATGACCATTTCATCCATGGTCCCAAGATCAAGAGCTGACCAGTGAGCCAGTTCAAGAGGAAGGGTAAAGTAAGCTTTAGCTGTTCCCAATGCCCTCTCTAGGTAACCATCAGCATCTAGATAGTGGACCAGTTCCGGGTAAAATTGAGCCAGCCGATACATGTTCCAGTATAAGTTGATGACATGAGGGTAATCGAAAACTCTCCAAAGATGACCAACCCATCCTTCCCGGTCGGTTGGGCCAGCTTCCCGGTTTGTCTTCCAATCCGGGATCCCATAAACTCCGTAGGGATATGTTTCTTGGTTGGTTCGCTGGAGCTTACCCCAAACAAAATTTTTGATGTAGTATTCCACCGCTTCTATCTCCTCTGGCTCGGGCCAGCCAACATTCTTGGCCGCTACATAAGGTGCCTTACCTAATCCGGGATCATCGCAAGAGAGGACATATCGTTTGAGCCCATCTCTTTTGTCCGGGTTCAGAAGGATCTTTTTTTTCATGTCCCATTCTGAAAATAAACCATCATACCACTTACTCGGATCTCGATGTTGCTGTTTATTGACCAGAAAGGAGGCTCTTTTTTTGATGAGAGTTTCCAAGGGTTGGGTGATGAAAAATTCCAAAAACATTCGTTTCCCATCATCCCAGCTAACAGTGATTTTATTTTCGCCTAGTTTATTAAATTTAACTCGGTAAATAATGTGTCCTGAGGATTTTTCGGTAATTTTTTCAATTTGAGTGTGAGTGGGAAATTCGGGGATAAGGTTATAATTATTTTTCGTCCTTATGGCTAGCCGGGCCGCTAGGTTTAAAGGCAGAGTCATCCCGGGGACAATTTCCACGTCAAACAAATTATTTTCAACCAAAGCATCACGGAC
>QMPV01000134.1 GCA_003648765.1 Candidatus Aminicenantota bacterium | reverse complement strand
ATTATATCCAGGATTATTCAGAGTCATTTATTCAGATGAGATTCACATGGGAGAGAGTTTTCTTTTAGATAAGTTCCATTTTTTTACTAATGCTACTATTAGGTCGGTGAAAAAGATAATATCCCAGGGAATGAAAGAGGGCGTTTTTAGAAAAGACATTAATCTTTCCCTGGCTGCTGTTCATTTTTTGGGCGTTATTCAGACAGCTTTTTCTTTTTGGACAATAAAAGAGAGGAAAATATCTTTAATTAAAGTTGGAGATAAGCTCCTTTCACAATTCTTTTCAGGCATAAAAGCTTAATTTTTAAAAAACTAAAAATTAGAGTAAATGTTCACTAAGAGGAGAAGAAAATATGTTGCAGAAGATATCAAGCTTGGTGATAGAGAAAAGATGGTTAATTATTTTTATCATTTTAGTAATTACCGCTTTTTTTATTTATCAGATGAAGAATCTTTATTACAACAACAGGTTTACTGAATGGATTCCGAAAAATGATCCCATATTGAAACTTCTTTTAGATACAGGGGAAAAATTTGGTTCTAACGAGCTTGTTATGATTGCTTTTAAGGCAAAAAAAGGCGAAACTTTTACTTCTGAAATTTTACAGAGAATTAAGCTGTTAACCGAAGAGTTAAAGGAAAAAAAAGAGATATTTCTGGTGACCTCTATAACCAACTCTCCTGATATAAAAAGGATTGAGGGTGGAATAGAAGTCCGAGATTTTCTTGATGTGATTCCTGAGAGTAGCGAGGAATTAGAAAAGCTTAAAAATTATGCGCTTTCTAAAGAAGCTTTCGTTAATAACATAATTTCTTCAGATGGAAAGTGGCTGGCAATGGCCATTTATATAAAAAGTGGTGGAGATCCAATTGCTACCTTCAAAGATGTTATAAAACCAACAGTTGAAAAGTATCTTTCTGATACAGTAAACATCTATTATTCGGGAGAACCTTCTGATGCTTACTTTGCTAATGTACTATCTACAAAGGATTTAACTAGGCTTATCCCCATCGTAATCCTTGCTATTTTATTTGTTCTTTATTTTAGCTTTAAGAGTTTTAAGGGAGTGCTATTTCCCTCTCTAGTAGTCTTAATGGCAACAACCTGGGTCTTCGGTTTGATGGGACTCCTTCATAGAGCAATGAATATAGTCACCCCTGCTCTGCCTGTCTTGCTTATCGCTTTAGGCTCAGCCTACGGGATTCATGTTCTAAATAAGATTTTCCATGAGGTAGGTTCAGAAAAAACCAAGTTGTTGAGACTAAAAATTGCCACTGCTGAAATAATTATCCCTGTTATTATGGCAGGAATAACAACGGCTGTTGGTTTTGCTTCGTTTGTAACCGCCAAACTAAACATCATAATAGAATTCGGCCTGCTCGCTGGGGCAGGGATCATATTTGCTTTGATTATTTCCTTATCATTTATTCCGGCTGGTTATGGCGTCTTGCCTCTGGGTAAAAAAAAGCGATTATTAAATTATGAAAACCATTATTATTCTCAATTTCTTAACCCTCTTGCCAAATTTGTTCGGAAACATTCAAAACTAACTTTATTTTTTGCTTTATTGGTATTTTTTCTTTTTTTAATCGGGATTCCAAGAATAACCAGAGAAGTTAATTTCGCTGAATATTATCCCAAGAAAAGCCAACCACGACTTGCCCTTGATGTTGTAAAAGAACATTTTGGGGGGGCCTATCCTCTCACTATTTATTTCAAGGGCGAAAATATTAAATCGGCTGCAGACCTTAGGATTTTAAGAAGAGCTGAGAATTATCTTTACAGTATTGATGGAGTAAGCCTGGCTTTTTCAGTGGCTGATTTTATTCAGGAAATGAACTTTCAGCTCAACAGGCGCTTTCATATACCTGACAGCAACAGTGGAGTTGCCAATTTATGGTTTTTTATGGAAGGAAGAGATGAGTTGAGGCAGATAGTTACTGATGATTTAAAAGAGAGCCTTGTTTTTTCCAAACTTTCCCATACGGATACAAAATTTATGAAAAATATCCAGAAAAAAATGTCTGTTTTCTTAAAAAGAGAATTTTCAGAGGGTTTTGTCAAATTCGATATGGATAAATTGCCTGAAAGGTTGAGACAATCCTTAAGAAAAGAGGAAGTAAAATATATCTTGGATGAGATTTCTTGGCTTGTGAGTTATTACGGGCAAGGAAAGAACTTCGATAAAAAACAGGCCCAGATAATACTCCTGTCTTTAATTGAGACAATGCCTAAGGCGGAAGATCCAGATGTGAAGGAGAGAATAGAAGATGAATTCAAAAATTACATATTCTCTGAGTATTTTGACTTTGAAATTTCGTCAAGGTTAAAAGAGGAGCTTTATTTAAAATTAATTACCGAAGCGTTTAAACAAAATTTCAGAAAAGATGAAATCGATAGAATTTTAAAGGCATCGATCCCATCTTCAATATATGATAAAGAAATTGCTGATGATGTAGCCAATACTTTGATTTTCAGAGTAAAAGAAGCCAAGAGGTTTTCCTTCTCGGAGAGAGCTTATCTAGCTCTTAAGAATATTTTTCCCGAAGATGTTAATAAAAATGGCAATTTTAAAAAGAAAGCCTTGGGACTGTTCTATGAAATAGCCGATTCTCTGGTAATTCTTCCCATTAATAAATTAAAAAGAATTCCTGTATTAAAAGGAATTGTTGGTGAAACTGTAGAGTTCCAAAAGATCGATCAGAGTGGATTTCCGGCCGTTTTGACCAGATTGGATAGGTTTCTCTATATTTCCCAGTTTCAATCTTTAATTCTAGCTTTAATCGTAACTTTTATTCTAATGAGTTTAATGAGTGGTTCTTTACTTCTGGGGAGCATTTCGCTAACTCCAATTTTATTCACTTTGGGGATTATTTACGGATTTTTAGGCTGGACAGGCATTCCTCTTGATTATGCCACAATGATGATTGCCAGCATTTCAATAGGGATAGGCATTGACTATGCCATTCATTTTATTCATGGGGTTGGCCTGAACATGGATAAAGGTCGTTCTCTGGAAGAAGCGGTTCATCTTACATATTTGGAAAAGGGGAAGGCTATAATTACCAACTCGATGGCCGTAATTGTTGGTTTTTTGGTTCTCCTTCTCTCTTCCATGAGCCCTCTCCGCCATTTTGGAGGGACAATGGCCGGCTCAATGTTTCTGGCTGCTTTTTCAGCTTTAACTATCTTGCCAGCCCTGATTTTGATAATTAGACCAAAAATTGGAGGTAAAAAATGAGAAAAATAACTTTTTTAGTAACCATGAGTATTTTTGTTCTTAATGTATCTATCTGGGCAATTACTGGCTCTGAAGTCTTGAAGAGAGTAGAAGAAAGAATGATAGGTGAAAAAGCACCAAAGGACATGGAAGCCATTATGAGGATGATTATTGTTAGCCCCAAAGGCTCAAAAAAAGTCAGAGAACTCAAAGCTTGGACAAAAAATAATATAAATGAAGATGATTGGCGAGTGATGAAGTTTTTATCTCCTCCGGATATAAAAAACGTTGGCTTTTTGGTTTTGTCTGATGAACAAATGTATCTTTATTTACCTGAGTTTCGACGCATAAGAAGAATTGCCTCGCATAATAAGAAAGAAAGCTTCATGGGCTCTGATTTTTCCTACGATGATATGGGAACATCAGGCTTTTCCAGATATTATGAAGTGAAACTTATCAAAGAAGATGATAAAGAATGGGTGCTTGAGCTTTCTCGAAAGCCTAAAGCTGATAAGCCTTACAAAAGGATTAAAATGTGGGTCTCAAAGGAATCCGAACTTCCTGCTAAAATGGAAATGTATGACAATTCTGATGAATTATGGAAGGTATCAGAAGAAGAAAATAAAAAAATTGGAGAATATTGGATTCCTTTTAAGATAAATATGAAAGATGTAAAGAAAAATTCTTTTACAACACTGGAAATGAAGGACATCAAAGTTGATCAAGGTCTGGGCAAGGAAATTTTTACCAATAGATTTTTAAGGAGAAGAGTGAAATGAAAAAAGTTTTTATTCTAATACCTGCCTTATTTATTATTAATTTATCCTTTGTTTATAGTGCTTCTATTGATTTCTCAGGGCGGCTTAAACTCTTTTCTTCTATTTTTATCTCAAAAAATTTATATGGCCAATATTTCTCTCATGATAGAGGCGAGTTTGGCTTTAAAAGGTTTGAAACCCGGCTCAAAATGGCTGGGGAGATCTCTGATAATATTAGCTATTTCATCCGTTTTGATGCTTTTTCCCGGCCAGATGCTTCATTTAATTCAACCGCATTTCCTGAAGCCGGAATCCTTGGTTCTCCAACTCAAGTAGAGCCTTTTGAGCTTTCTCTTTATGAAGGATATGTTAGGATTAACCATTTTCTTTCTAGGAATGTGGACCTAACAGTGGGCAAACAACGGATTCAATGGGGCACAGCCGATAAGGTTAATGTTGTTGACAATCTCAACCCAATCGATTTTGCCAATTTTTTCACATTTGACCCTGATTATTTTGCCGAGCGGCGTCCCCAGATTGCCTTAAATCTGGAATATTATCTCTCGGAAATAAGCAAGTTTCAATTAGTATGGCTTCTCTCCCGCCAGTATGCACCCCTCCCTGCAGGTTTTACTGAAAGGCTCTTATCTGGGGAGGTAACTTCAAGAATTCATATTGATAAGGAAAGATTCCTTGTTAAAAATACCAATTTCGGATTGAGGCTTTCTACAGTTTTACTTAATACAGATATTGGCTTAAGTTACTATCACGGCAATTATCACCTTCCTGTTCTTTATGGTTATTCAGCCTTGGATGTGTATTCAATTGATCAATTTTACCGGTATCCGCAGAAGAATGTTTTCGGGATTGATCTTTCTGGGGAAATATTATCAGTCGGATGGTGGGCAGAAGTAGCCTATGTGAGACCAGAAAAGATGTCCGGTTTTGTTGAAGTTCCTATTTCCGTTGGAAGACAATTTCAAATTGTAAAACAGGAAGTGCCTCTATTTGAAAATGGATATATTAAATATATTATTGGTGGAGACTATACAATTGGTATAGGAAACGGCCTTTATATTAACGCTCAATATCTACACGGTTTTTTTGACGAGAAGAATTACTCAAAAAAGGCTGAAAATTTATTTGGTTTTCGAAAGGGCATGTTTTTTGGAGAAATCGAGGACTATCTAATAGCCAGAGCAGAGTATAAAATTTTAAATGAGGATCTAAAAATTAGCATAGGAGGAATAGTTGAATTTGCCAGCAATGAGACTGCAATTTTTTATATGCCTTCCCTGGAGTATAGAGCTTTAGATTATGTAATAATTCAAACAGGTGCATTTATAACAACAGGTAAAGGATTGAACACTAAATTTGGTGTATTTAAGAATGATAAACTCGCCTTTTTTCTTATCAAGATAGATTTTTGAAATAGAAGAGAAAAAGGGAGGTATTTAAAACTGAAAGATTATTTTAAAAGACTAATTTTGATAGGTCTGAGGTTTATGACTATCACTAAAGAAAAAGCTGAGAAATTCGCAGATGAAATGGTAAAAAAAGGCAAAATAAAGGGAGAAGATATGCCGTAATCTATCGAAAATATTTTACAGAGTGCAGAAAGAGGAAGAAAAAAGTGCGAGAGGTAATTCAAGAATAAATTACCTGAATAATTTATAAGAAAAGCTTGTGTTTCGCCAATATACAATTTTGACCCCAATTTGATTTTGAGAAGTGGATTAGGATATTGTCTCAACCAGCTCATTCCTCTCTTTTTAAATCTTCGGGCCACAACAATATCTACTGTCTTTTCCACCGGCCCTGATCCATAGCCGGCCACCTCCGCAATATTCTCTATCCACTCCATATTATTCACCACATAATTGGCTAACTTGGCTATCTTCTCTTCTTTTTCAGGGTCTTCACTCTCTTTCATCAGCCTCTTGAGAATTTCCTGCCCCTTACCTCTTAAAGCTAATTCTTTTAAACTCTCCACCAATTCCTGGTTCTCTTCTCCCAATACCTGTTTAAATTCCCGCTCTAAATGCCAGAT
>QMPV01000133.1 GCA_003648765.1 Candidatus Aminicenantota bacterium | reverse complement strand
TAGCCTTAACCTAATTGTAGGCTTTACAGGTCTTGCAGCTTTGGGTCACATTGCTTTTGCTGCCATAGGTGCCTATACTTCAAGCCTCCTTGCTTTGAACTTTGGAATTTCGCCCTGGATAGGGCTTTTGTTGGGCGCTATTCTTGCCTCAATTCTTGGTCTTATTGTTGGCTATCCGTCCTTGAGACTAAAAGGAGATTACCTAGCTTTAGCCACCTTCGGCCTGGGAATCATTGTCTATTCCGTCGCCAAAAACTGGGTCTCTTTAACACGGGGTCCAATGGGACTTCCAGGGATTCCCCAATTTTCTATTTTTGGCTATGAAATAGCCAATGTCTGGAGCAATCTTGTCTTAGTTTCCATTTTTGTGGCCGTTACATATATTGTAATAAAGAATATAACCAATTCTCCATTCGGAAGAGTTCTTAAGGGAATAAGAGAGGATGAAATAGCTACTTTGGCCATGGGAAAGAACATCAATAAATATAAACTCATTGTTTTCGTAGTTGGAGCATTTTTTGCAGGCATTGCTGGCTCTCTTTATGCCCATTACATTACTTTTATTGACCCTTCAAGTTTTACTGTAATGGAATCGATAGTTGTTCTTCTGATGGTGGTGTTTGGAGGCATGGCAAGTTTAAAGGGTTCTTTTGTGGGAGCCTCAATTTTAATCATCTTCCCAGAACTTTTAAGATTTTTAGGGATGCCAAACTCAGTGGCTGCTCCATTAAGACAGATGATTTATGGCCTTTTACTCATTATCTTAATGATTTTAAGACCACAAGGTCTAATGGGAAAATTTAGGTTTAAATAGTATGGCTATTCTCAGAGTTGAAAATCTCTTCAAAGAATTTGATGGAATTAAAGCAGTTGATGGCCTTTCCTTTGAAGTAGAAAGTGGCTCAATTTGTGGCCTGGTTGGTCCTAATGGTTCAGGAAAAACTACGGTTTTCAATCTCATCTGCGGTTATTTAAAACCTGATAAGGGAAGGATTAATTTCAGAGACAGGGAAATAACCAATCTCTCTCCAGATAAAAATGCCCGTTTAGGTTTGGGCCGAACCTTTCAAAATATTCGCCTCTTTCCTCAGATTTCAGTTCTGGATAATGTAATGTTAGGATTTAAATATAGCAAAGGGGAGCGCTTTTTTGCAGCCTTATTTCAGACAAAAAGCATGAAAGAAGAAGAAAGAGAAAAGAGGGCTAAAGCTGAAGAGATATTAAGGTTTGTTGGCTTAATTGATAAGAGAAACAAACTGGCTGAAAATCTTTCCCATGGCCAAAGAAAACTTTTAGAACTGGCTAGGGTATTAGCCCTGGATCCGAAACTTTTTTTGCTTGATGAACCTTTTGCCGGCCTTTTTCCAGAGACAAAAAGAAAAATGCTTGATTTGATGAGGAAACTAAAAGAAAAAGGGAGAACTATTCTTTTTGTTGAACATGATATGAATTCTGTCATGGGCGTAGCTGAGAAGGTGATTGTTCTTAATTATGGAAAAAAGATAGCTGAGGGTAAACCTGAGGAAGTAAAAAATAATGAAAAGGTTATAAGTGCCTATCTAGGAAAAAGAAAAGTATGAACAAAATTCTTGAAGTAAAAAATCTTTCTGTCTACTATGGTACACTCCGGGCCTTAGACGATGTCTCTTTTTATGTGGCTGAAGGAGAGATTGTGGCTATCTTGGGGCCTAATGGTGCTGGGAAGTCTACCGCCTTAAAAGCTATTTGTGGTCTAATACCAGCAAAAAAAGGAAAATTTTTGTTTCGGGGCAAAAAGATTAATGGTTTTACTCCAGATAGATTAGTAAAAATGGGAATATCTCTTGTTCCTGAGGGAAGAAGAATTTTTCCAACGATGACCGTCTTAGAGAATCTAGAAATGGGAGCTTTCACCTTATCCAGAGGGAATCATTCAGAACTCCGAGACAGATTGGAAAAGGTTTTTCATCTATTTCCTATACTCAAGGATAGAAGAAAACAAAAAGCTGGTACCCTTTCTACTGGTGAACAGCAAATGCTAGCGATTGGCCGTGCTTTGATGCTTAAACCCGAACTTCTTTTATTAGATGAACCCTCTTTGGGCCTTTCACCTAACTATGTGGATGCGGTGTTTGAGAAATTAGTCGAGATAAATAAGGACGGCACATCTATTCTTCTTGTTGAACAAAATGCCTTTAAGGCTCTTGAGATATGCCACAGAGCATATATGTTTAAAATGGGCAAGATTGTTGATGAAGGAGAGAGAGAAAAGCTACTTGAAAATGAAAAAATTATGATGTAAAACTTTTACAGAAAGTGTTTCTCAATCAGCATTAGAAAATGAAAAAGGGGAGAGGGATGCTTAAATTAGCAATCTATTTCTTCCTCTTCTTTGGTTTTATTTTCCTTGTTTTATTTCCTCCTCTTGGCCTCTTGTTACTTCTTTTGGGATTTATATTTATAGTTATTGCTGTAGCCAATAGGAAAGCCGAGGTTTTAGAAGATTGGTCAATATTAATTAAAAACGCCCGCGGTCAAAGAGATAAAATAATTTCTGTAACAAAAGACCTAATTAAAAATAGCAAAGCCCCTTCTATTGAGATGAAAGAGGAAAAAGTAGGCCCTGGCTTGGAGATAGTATCCTTTGGAGAGACAAGGGATTTTTTAATTGTCTCAGATCGAAGAAACACAAAACTAAGCAGTTTTAAAACCTTTATTAACGCCAATGACTATGGAGATAATCTCTTTGTTTCCTGGTATCTCACTTACAGACCAGATTTCTGGCAATCCCTGCTTATGCTTTTGCCTGGAGTCAAAAAAAGTCTTGGGCTTAGATGATCTCAACCTTTTCGATAAGCAGGATTTAACTGCTTATGTGACTAATGTCCATCATTCCCTTCTTGAGGCAGTGGAGAAGCTTATGCTTAATTTGAATCAAGACCCATCAAAGATAGACAGGAAATCGAGGGGATTTCTGGGGATTTCTTAAAAAGGAGGAGAAACATGTCTTTAGTAATAACAGTTTATGTGCCAGAAGGAATTGTTATGGCCTCAGATAGCCGTCAGTTTTTAACTGTTGAAGTAAAAACTCACGAAGGAAAAGATTTAAAAATTGAAACACCTACCTCAGATGCTGTAACCAAAACGCTTCTTTTAGAAGACCAAAGGACTGGCGTTTCTTATTTTGGCGCTGCATTACTCGCTGGGGTGCCCATAGCAAGCCATATTAAAAAATTTATCGAGGAAGAAATGACGGCCGCTGACGATATAATAAGTATTCCAAAGAAGTTAATCAATTATTTCCGGAAATTATTTCCTGATACTGATACCGGGTTTCATGTTGCTGGCTACAAGAAAGAAATCAAAATTAGTATTCCTCATGTCTATTTTTGCCATGTAGGCAGAAATATTGTCGAAAGAAGAAATATTAATCCTGATGGTTCTATACGTTATGGGGCTACTTGGTCTGGGGAAATTGACATTCTAACATCTATACTAAATCCTGTAACAATTAAGGATGAATCAGGTAGGGAAAGAGTAATCCGTCCTGTAGCTCCAATTGCATGGGATGGAATGACACTTCAAGATGCTATCGATTTTTCAATATATGCAATACAAACCACAATTGATACAATGCGATTTCAGGCTAGACCTAAAACTGTTGGAGGCCCAATCGATGTCCTTTTGTTAACCCCTGAAGAAGTAAGATGGATTCAATGTAAAGAATTGCATGGAAAATAAAACTATCGACCTTGGCTGGTATTGGTCAGAAAAAAAAGAAGAATTCCAGCTAGCAAAGATTGCTGAGGAAGATAGAGCTACTCATTTTTATGTAGTTGGGGCCACAGGCACTGGGAAGACGAAGTTTCTTGAATTTTTAATTCTTCAGGATATCAGGAATGGTAAGGGCTTTGGAGTCATCGACCCCCACGGCGATTTGGTTGAAGATATAAAAGGCTTCTTAGCTGCTGAGTACACTCACGATAGTGATGAAGAGAAGATTAAAGAAAGAGTAGTCCTTATTGACCCAACAGACCAGGATTTCACTGTCACCTTTAATCCTTTAGAGAAACTGCCTGGAGTTTCAGTGCCAGAGCAAGCAAATGAGCTTGTAAGTGCTTTCAAAAAAATCTGGTCAGATGCCTGGGGCGTAAGGATGGAAGACCTGATGAGAAACTCCTTGATTGCCTTGGGGGAGGCGGAACTTACCTTAACAGAGCTTCCTCAATTTTTGACAAGAAGGCCTTTTAGAGAGGCAGTGATGAAGCGCGTAAGCCACCCCATAAGCAAGGAATACTTCAAGAGGTTCAACGCCTTAACAGATAGAGGGCAGCTTCCCTTCATTGAGCCGGTGATGAACAAAATAAATGCTTTCTTTGCTGATGAGAGAACAAGGCAGATGTTTTCATCTCCAAAAAGCTCTTTTAATCTAAGAGAGATAATGGATAATCAGAAAATTCTCCTCATAAAGCTCGACAAAGGAAGGCTTAAGGATTCGGCTGACCTTTTAGGCTCACTCCTCATGGCCAAGATTCAGATGGCCGCTTTCTCAAGGTCAGACCTTCCCTCAAGTAAAAGAACTCCCTTTTATCTTTACATTGATGAATTCCAGAACTTTGCCAGTGAATCCTTTGCTGTTATCCTGTCTGAGGCCAGGAAATACGGACTTCGCCTCATCATGGCTCACCAGACTCTTTCCCAGATACCTTCTGAGCTTAAAAGCTTAATTTTAGGAAACACAGGAATCCAGGTTTATTTCCGCCTTAATCGCCAAGATGCCCAACTTTTAGGAAAAGAAGCCTTTGAATATTCAGGTTATGAGATTAAGTCAGTAAGAAAATTACATCCTATTTTTTGGAGTTTAGGAGAGGAATGGGAGAAACACATTGAGAAACTTCAAAACCTTCCTCCAAGATATTGCTATGTGAAGCATAAGATCCAAGGAGGAATAATTCAAATCCAGACAGAGGAGATTTTACCTATCTGGGAAGCCTTAGAGATGGATGAAGAGAGTTGTTCAAAATACTTGAAAAGCCTTCCTTTTGGCAGGAAGTATTTAATAGAGAGAGAAAAACTGGTCGCTCATATTAGTGAGAAACAGAGGCTTATTGAGGAGGAGGTTGAGGCAGGGTTAGAGAAAGAGAAACGTCCAGAGAGGAAAATCAAAGTTCCAAAGCCATCCGCCCTCCTTAAGACAAGTAAGAAAGTAGCGGCAAAAGATAAAGATGAGCTGTCCATCGAGGAGGGGATATTTCTTGAATATATCTCTAAGCACCCTGGGATGTTTGTCACCAAAATCTATAAATCTCTGGGCTTAAGTGGCTATAAAGGAAATAAAATAAAAGAAAACCTTATAAAAAAAGGGTTTATTATTCAAGAGGAGACAAGAAAAGGACATTTGGGGAGATTGGCGAAAATTCTTACTATTACCAATGAAGGTGTTTCTCTTTTAAAAAAACGGCCATCACCAGGGAAAGGAGGAAATTTTCATAAACACTTCCAGATGATGATTAAGGAGCAGGCAGAACTTTTTGGCTGGAAGGCTAAGATTGAGGAGAGAATTCCTCGAACACTTGAAAGTGTTGATGTAGGATTAACGAAAGATGAGATGAGAGTTGCTATTGAGATTTCATCTACCACTCAACCGGATCAGGAGATTTACAATATTAGAAAATGCTTAGAAGCAGGCTATGACTATGTTATTTCAGTTTGCGATAATAAAGAGAATCTTCAGGCAATAAAAAAGGAAGCCAGAAAGAACTTTACGATAAGAGAAAAGGAGAGAATTAGGTTTTATGTCCCCGAACAGGTAAAAGGCTTTCTTTCCAGTCTTGATCCAACCCGTATTGTTTCTGAAAAAGACATTGTTTCTGGCCAAATTAAAAAAGAGAAACAATTGTTAGATACAAAAGAAGCGGCTGAATTTTTAGGAATTAGCAAGAATACCCTTTATGAATGGATTATCCAAAGGAAGATTCCGCATATTAAAGTGGGAAGGCTTGTTAAGTTTAGGAGAGAAGACCTTGAAGCTTGGCTTAAGAGGCGGACACAAGAGGAAAGGAAAGATTTCGTATAATAG
>QMPV01000132.1 GCA_003648765.1 Candidatus Aminicenantota bacterium | reverse complement strand
TTCCATATAGCCGGCAATTAATTGATCGAGCAGTTTGCCTTCCTCACTTACTGCTTCCAAAATTTTCAGGCTAGTCAAGAGACCGTCGCCAGTGGGACATTCGTCGAGGATTATGGTGTGGCCCGATCTTTCGCCTCCTAAATTGCAGCCAGTAGCCACCATTTTATCCAGAACATATTTATCGCCGACTTGGGTTCGAATTAGTTGCAGATTCAGACCAGCTAGGGCTTTTTCCAAACCAAGATTGCTCATTACTGTGGCCACAATCTTATCGGAAGAGAGAGCCTTTTTTCTCTGGAAATATTTCGCCAGGATATAAAGAGTATGGTCGCCATTGAGAATTTGGCCGTGGTGGTCAACCCAAATGGCTCGGTCCGCATCACCATCATAGGCAATTCCCAGGTGGGCTTGGTGGGTGACTACTTGTCGCGCGAGTTGTTCAGGGTGGAGCGAACCGCAGTTTAAATTAATGTTTTGGCCGGTGGGCGAGCAACATATAGGGACGACCTCAAATCCCAATTCAGTAAAAAGACGAGGAGCGTAAGCTGAACTGGCGCCATGGGCGCAGTCAAGAACAAGTTTTAATGGTGCCGGTGATGATGAACGGAAGCAAGATTTTAGAAATTTAAAATATTTATCCTGATAATAATTTTCCGGATGGAAGGGAGAAATTTTTGGAAGGGAGGATGAAGGTGAGAAAGAAGTAGCCACCATCTTTTCTTCTAAGAAGTTTTCCCAATCTTCAGGGATTTTAAACCCATTCCTTTGGAATATTTTGATGCCATTGTCTCTATAAGGGTTATGGGAGGCGGAGATAACGATACCCGCCGAGAACTTTTCTTCCCTTGTTAAAAAAGAAATGGCCGAAGTTGGAATTACTCCAGCAGATTCGACTTGTCCTCCTGCAGAAATGATTCCTTGAGTGAGGATTTTTTCCAGCCAAGGACTGGATTCTCGGGTATCGCGACCGATAAGCACCTGGGGCGAGAGGCTTTTGGCTCTCAGTAAAGCTACCAGCGATCGACCCAGGTTAAAAACAGTTGTGTCGTCCAGAGGAAATTCACCGGCTCTTCCTCGAAGACCATCAGTGCCAAACCATTCAGGCATTGGTGTCCCCCGCTTTAAGATTAATCTTCATTATACTCAAAGTGAGGCCCAATTCAACATAGATAAGTAGCCGAGGAAAAACCTATTTCCAGGGAAGCAATCTAAAAAGAAGAAAGCAATTAAATTGTAGTCCGAGGCATCGGCTAGGTGATGATCCCGTTTTAACCCTTCTGGCTTAATTTTGATGGCCCCACTCTAAACAAAGGTAAAAAGCGGAGACCTAAAACCGCTTATGCCCTTGGTAATCAGTGGCCCCGTTTAATGATATAGGGAAAAGGTGAAGGCCTCTCCCCCCCAATTATTTCTTAATAGTTGGGGATGACTCCTTCTTTTCGGGTTGCTGAGCTTGCTTCTTGATGTGAATTTTAATTTTAATGGTTGAGACTGGGGAGGCAACGCGGAGATCTGGGTTGGGCGGGATGGGGGCAACTTCTAATTCGGTGGATTGAGTGAGATTGGAGAGAACTATTGGAGTGGTCATGACCACATCTTTCTTCCGGAAGCGACTGGCAGGACCACGAATCAAAATCTGAGAGGGAGTTACTTCAACTTTTTCCAGGATATATCCTTCGGGGAGTGAACCAATAAGATTAGGTTTAACTTCCATCATTACTTCCTGGCCTTCTTCGAGGCGCAGCGAAACTTGGCTGGGGTGGATGTCTTTAACTTCAGCTCCAGGGGGAAGACTAATCATATTGGGAGTTAGAGGATATTCAGTTTGCCGGACATCCGCCATCTGCAGATCGAGCACTACATGAACTGTAGCTGGATTTATCTGAGGCATTAAACTTTGAGGAGCGCGGATTTTGACATCAACTGTGGCAGGTGGCTTTTCCACTAATTCAAGATGAGCGGGGATATTATGGACTTCCAGTGGAACACTAATTGTTTTCTCGACAAAGGTTCTTTCCTCTGGAATCAAGGAAATCCAGAGGATGAAAGCGATGAGAAAAGAGATAAGTTTGAGTTCCCAATTCTTGATCAACAAATTTCTGAATAGAGTTAACATGATTTTATTTTAAGCTTAAATATTGAGTTAATTTTGTTTTGAGCTCGTCTTTATCTAATCCTTGAATGAGTTGACCTTTAATAGCCAGAGAGATAGTGCCAGTTTCCTCAGAGACAACAACAACGGCTGCATCTGTTTCCTGGGAAAGACCGATGGCAGCTAGATGCCGGGTGCGAGTTAGAAAATTATGTCCCAGGTTATGGGACTGAGGTAAAGGTAAAAGACAACCTGCAGCGGCAATTTTGTTGCCTTGAATGATTACGGCTCCATCGTGGAGAGGAGAGTGGGGGAAGAAGAGGCTCACTAGCAGGTCTTTGGAAATGAGGGCATCGAGTTTAGTGCCACGGTCAATATAACCTTTAAGGGAGACATCCTTTTCGATACCAATTAGCGCCCCAATTTTCTTGGCGGAGAGATAATCAACTGCCAGATAAAGGTCTTCCATTCTTTCCCGAACTGAGCGCAAACTGTAAGGTTTCCGTAAAGAACGGGAGCCGATGGTGGTTAAAAAACTCCGTAACTCACTCTGGAAAAGGACAATAATGGCGATAATGAGATAAGTAATAAAGTTTTTAATCAACCAATGAGACACATAAAGATTGCCCCACTGAGTGATAATGAACAGTAAACCCACGATGCCCAACCCGATAGCCATCTGGTAAGCTTTCGTGTCTTTGATAAGGCGGAAAAAAGAGTAAAGAATAATGGTTACTAGCAGGATGTCGATAAAATCCCCTAAGGTAAAACTTCTTAAAGCAGTTAAAATATCAGTGAACATAGCCTTCTTTTAAATCTTTTTTTTCTGAAGAGGAGGTAGGTGCAGAGGCCAAAATTTCTTCGGCTACCCGAATGGCCTCTCGGACCTCTCGAACGTCGTGGACCCTGAGGATATGAACCCCCCGGAGCACCGCAATAAGACAGGCTCCAATAGTACCCGGTAATCTTTTCTCTGGTGGCTGTCCAGTTATTTCTCCAATAAAAGATTTCCGAGAAACTCCCACTAATAGGGGAAGATGAAATTTCTGGAAGAAGTTAAGATGATTGAGGAGGAGAAGATTGTCTTCGAATCTTTTACCAAAGCCAATGCCTGGGTCAATTACAATTTGGTTTGAAGTTAAGCCCGCTCGGTGGGCGGCAGCCACTCGATCTGCTAGGAATTGAGCTATTTCATGGAGAGTATCTTTATAAAAAGGATTAACCTGCATTGTTTTAGGGCGGCCTTTCATATGCATCAGAATCAGAGGGACTTGGTATTTATGGGCCAAGTTAAATATTTCTGAATCGAATCGTCCAGCGCTGATGTCATTGATAAGATCGACTCCTTCCTCTAGTGCCTCTTTGGCCACAAAAGATTTGGTTGTATCCACTGAAAGAAGACAGTTGGTTTGAGGCCGGAGTCTTTTTATTACCGGAATAATCCGCTTAAGTTCTTCCTTTGCCGGGACCGGATCTGAACCCGGACGGCTACTTTCCCCTCCGATATCAATAATATCTGCGCCTTCCTCAATCATCTGGAGAGCTCGTTCTATAGCCTTTTCAGGAGAGAGAAATTTTCCACCGTCCGAAAAAGAATCAGGTGTTACATTGAGAACACCCATATACCAAGTTCGTTCACCGAGCAAGTAAGTTCTTTGGCGGATTTTCAGCTGGAGTAACTCCCGCTTCATTTAGGATAAGCTCCCTTCCGGAATTGCTTTTTTGGTTTTCAAAGAAGATTTCTTCGTGGATGGCCTAGCTTTAGCTTTTCCGGGGGGAGCCGATTTTCGGGAGGTCCTCCTTTTTTTTCTCGGGGAAGATTTAAGAGGTTTACCTTGAATAAGGCGTTCTATTTCCTCTGAAGAAAGAACTTCTCTTTCCAGAAGCGTTTCAGCGATGGCCTGGAGTTTTTCTCTGTTCTCCTCGATGAGATTTTTGGCCCGATTATAATTGCGAAGCACAATTTTTTTGACTTCTTCATCGATGAGCTGGGCGGTTCGTTCACTGAAATTTTTGTGCATGGCCAAGTCCCGCCCGAGGAAAATGAGGTCGTCTCTTTCGCCGAAGGTGAGCGGCCCTAAATCTGACATACCATATTGACAAACCATTTTGCGGGCGATTTCGGTGGCTTTTTCAAAGTCATTGGCCGCACCAGTGGTGGTTTTGTTCAAAAATAAATTTTCGGCAATCCGACCGGCCATCAGCACCGCTAATTGAGCTTCTAGATAATCCTGGGAGTAAGTATACCGGTCATCAAGAGGAAGCTGTTGAGTCACGCCCAAAGCTAGCCCCCGAGGAATAATGGTCACTTTATGAATAGGATCGGCTTCTGGGAGAAGAGCAGCGACCAGGGCATGTCCGGCTTCGTGATAAGCCGTACATTTTTTCTCCTCCTCGCTAATAATCATGCTTTTCCGCTCCACGCCCATCAGAACTTTATCTTTAGAATCTTCGAAATCTTTCATAGTAACTTTATTCTGACCGCGGCGGGCGGCTAAGAGGGCAGCTTCGTTGACCAGGTTGGCTAAATCAGCTCCGGAAAAGCCTGGAGTGGAGCGAGCTAGGATTTTAAGGTCAACATCTTTGGAGAGAGGTATTTGTCGAGTATGAACTCGGAGAATTTCTTCTCTTCCTTTGACATCAGGCATATTGACCACAATCCGACGGTCAAAGCGACCCGGTCTGAGGAGGGCACTGTCCAAAATGTCGGGTCGATTAGTCGCGGCAATCAAAATTATTCCTTCATTGGAGTCAAAACCATCCATTTCTACCAATAGTTGATTGAGTGTTTGTTCTCTTTCGTCATGTCCTCCACCCAAGCCTGCCCCACGTTGCCGGCCCACGGCATCTATTTCATCAATGAAAATAAGACAAGGTGCATGTTTTTTCCCTTGTTCAAACAAATCTCTTACTCGGGAAGCACCTACTCCAACAAACATTTCGACAAAGTCTGAACCACTGATGGAAAAGAAAGGCACATTAGCTTCTCCAGCTACTGCTCGGGCCAATAGTGTTTTACCGGTTCCTGGTGCGCCCACCAGCAACACCCCTTTGGGAATCCGACCACCTAGACGCTGAAATTTTTTGGGGTTTTTCAGAAATTCTATAATTTCCTGTAATTCTTCTTTGGCTTCATCAACGCCAGCCACGTCTTTGAAAGTGACTTTTTTTTGTAATCCTGAGAACATTTTGGCTCGACTTTTACCAAAGGAAAGAGCTTTGTTGCCTCCCGCTTGCATCTGGCGCATAAAAAAGACCCAAAAAAGGATAAGAATAATGATCGGAAGCCAAGTAAAGAGATATGAGAACCAAGGACTGCGGGTAGTATCTTTGACTTCAATAGATACTTTATGGTCTCGGAGGATTTTGACTAAGTCGTTATATTGAGAAGGAGCAATAGTTTTGAAGGCCGAACCGTCGGTATATTTACCTTCAATTTTGGAGCCAGAAATGGTGACTTCAGACACCTTATTCTGCTCCACGGAGTCAAGAAAAACACTAAAATTTATTTCTTCACGGGCTACTCCTGAAGATTGGAGTAAGCTCCACAAAATAATAATTATAATTCCGGCAGCCAGCCAGAAAAGGGCACTTTTATAAGATTTAGGTTGTTTTTTTGGTAAAGGCATAATCTTTCCTTTGCGGTTTTTATTCTATCATCTTTTGGCGGAATTGTTAATGACTAGCTGATAATTGGATTCTTTTTATAGAACCAATCTTTTTCGCCAAATAGTTGTTATTATATCTGGTATAAAGGATTCTAAAAAATTAAACCGAGCTTTCTAATAATTGAGTCTTTCTTTTTTAAGCTTTCTTCCTGATGCCCCCCTCAGGAGGGCAATGGAGGAGGGATTATAAGTTGAAGATAAAATTGATTTCGCCTTGTTTTAGCCAAAGACAGGTTTTGTCTTGACGGAAAATAGAATGTTCGCTAATATAGCATTCGCCTGGTGGGGCTGTAGCTCAGCT
>QMPV01000131.1 GCA_003648765.1 Candidatus Aminicenantota bacterium | reverse complement strand
CCGAAGGTCCCCTTGGCGAAGGCTGAGGACCCTTTTTATTTTCTCGCGGCGGCGTGAGGTGGCCATGGTCAAACCAATATATACCAAATCAATCAGTCTTAGCCAAGAAATTAGCTATGAGTGAGCCTAACTTATGAATTTAAGCCAACTTAAAGCAAGTCAGTTAGTTAGCTTGATTTATTTATGATGAAGGTAAGCCCTCAGATAAAATTTAATCTGGATTTAAGTGTGATTTATCTGATTTAGACTTGATTTTGAGCTTGATTTTTATGATTGTTACTCTCCCTCCCGAGAAGAGAGAATTGCTTTTTTTTGAGCTGAATTTCTCTAAAGAACTTCAAAAAATAAACATTTTAATTGTCAACAGACTCCAGAAGAGTAAAGCCGCCCAGAGAGCTCTTATTTCTTTGTTTTTCTGATAGAGTGACCATTGGAAACGGCGATTATTTCGGGGTAAAGAGGGTTTCAGAGAGGGGAAAAAGAGCGGCACCTGGTTTTCAAATTCAGGATACTCATGGGGGAAGATCTGTTGCATTTTTTGTTTTTCTACGCTGATAATCACTGGATAGAAAAGGAGAAAATAAAACAAAAAATAGAAGAGAATAATCACTGACCGAACCCCGATTACTACACTGAGCCCGATAATTAAATTACCCAAATAGAGAGGGTTTCGGGTAAAACGATAAGGGCCGGAGATGGTGAGAGCTTTGTCTTTCTCTAGATGCCCACAGGCCCAAGTTCGTAGCCCTAATCCCAGCCCACAAACACTCAGCCCCACCCCCAGAGACAACCAGGAGGGCTTGGCCAGAATTAGAGCGAGCAGCAGTCCAAACGAGCCCACTCTGACCCGCCAGCGATAGATTAAAGCAATTATTTTTTTCTTCCCCATCTCAGTCCACTAATTCTAAAGTCAATTGCCAGACTTCTTCCGGCGGAATTGCCGCTAAACAGGTGGCCTCGCGGCATCGCCGAGCGTAACAATTTCGACATTCTAAGGGTGTCACGGCCACTCGACTGGCCTTGTGCCAGGGACCGTTCCGTTGAGGATTGGTCGGGCCAAAAAGGCCCACAGTTGGTTTCTCCAGAGCTGCGGCCACTTGCAAGGCAAAGGTATCCCCGGAAACAAGCAAATCAGTCAGGTCGATAAGCGCCATGACTTCTTTAATAGTTAAATAAGGCAGCCTGGGGACCTTACTTTCCCGACTTATTTCCTCCGCCAGTTTTCTTTCTTCCGGAGTCCCCCAGAGGATAAAAGGAGAGAATCTACCCGAAGCTCTGATTTTCCGGAGATAATCTATCCAATGACTGGCTGGCCAGCGTTTAGTAGGCCAGGCTGCTCCCACATTGGCCACCAAAATAGGTAAGTTGGAACTAGGTTGGAGCTTAGAAAGAAGTGTCTTTATTTTTTCCTTCACTTTCGCCTCTACCACCAAGGGAAATTCCCAACTAGGTGGGCTAACACCTAAGAGTTGAAGAAGTCTTAAATTTTTGTCGATTACGTGGTTAGTCTCATCAAAAGGAGGCACAGTTTGGGTGTAAAACCAGGCCGCTTGGGGTTCACGAAGATTAGGTCGACTAAAGCCCAATCTGGTCCGGGCTCCCGAAAGAAAAGCAATAAGTCCCGATTTAAGCAGCCCTTGAAAATCCAACGCTTTCACTTGAGATCGGAGAGCCTGGCGAAGTGTTTTAAAAAAACCTGCTAAAGCAGGTTTGAGGAGAAAACCGGCTGGTTTTCGCTGAGAAGTGGGGAGCACAAAGATTCGATCTAGGCCTGAAACCCACTCCAGAATTTCGCTACCTTTACTTTCCACTACCCAACCTATCCGGGCTTGAGGAAAATGTTTTCGCAAAGCAGCCAGGGCCGGCAAAGTGTGAATAATATCACCTAAAGAGCTTAAGCGGATAATCAGAAAATCAAGCTCCTCAGGAAGAGAAAGTGAAGCCTTTTCTTTAATCATCAGTCGGTGTTTTTCAGGAGCAATTGTTCATGGGAGCCTATTCCTGCCCTGGGGAAAATTTTCTTTTTATTTCTTTAATTATGTCCGAAGTGGAACGGACTTTAGGTCCGCCAGTGATAGCTATATCAGCCTTAATCGCCTTGGCCGTCTCTTTCTCCGGCACTGTTTCTGGGCTATAGTCTGACCCTTTGGCGTGAACATGAGGTTGGAGACGGCGGAGTACCTTTTCCACCGTCAAATCATCAAAAATTGTCACAAAGTCAACAAATTCTAAGGCAGCTATGATTTCCACTCGCTCACCTTCTTCCAAGAGAGGGCGGCCGGATCCTTTAAGTTGGCGAATAGAACGGTCACTATTGAGGGCGACCACTAAGATGTCTCCTCTGGCTTTAGCCTCCCGGAGATAGCGGATATGACCAACATGAATGAGGTCAAAACAGCCGTTGGCTAGGACAATTCTTTTTCCCTGGTCTTTCAAATGAGCAATCTTTTGGGCCAGTTCATCCAAAGGGAAGAATTTTTGTCTGGTCAAGTCTGAAGAGCCTCCTTTAGCTCGCTCCTGGAGACGGTGGCTGTGCCTTTTTTCATCACTACAATTCCACCAGCCAGATTAGCCAGTAGAGCTGCCTCCTTGAAGCCCGCCTGACTGGCCAGGGCCAAGGTAAAAACACTGATAACCGTATCGCCGGCTCCGGTACCGTCGACGATATCAGTGGTGCCGAAAATAGGGATAGGGAAGGGTTTTTTGCGGCGTTCAAAAAGAATCATTCCCCGGGATCCTCGAGTTAACAGGACCGCCTGGGCCCGACTCCGGTGCAACAGCCGACGCCCGATAGATTGGAAGTCTTTCTCTTCTTCGGGAGCCTCAATTTTTAAAGCGTGAAAAGCCTCTGATTCATTAGGGGTCAGAGCGGTCACCTGTTTGAAATGGAGTAGTCGAAATCGGGAATCTAGGGTTACGGGTTGTGAAGGGAAAAGAACTCGGACTTGGCGGTAAACATCCTCTTGGACGTTGCCGTAGTTGTAATCAGAAATAAGGAGGGCCTCTGCTTCACCGGCCAATTGCTCGAGACAGCTTCTTAGTTTTTCCTTGACCTGGGGGTGCGGGGGAACTTTTTCTTCATGATCAATCCGGAGAATCTGTTGCTTACGGGCTGTTTCTTCCCCGGCTAAAATTCTGGTTTTTAAAGGAGTAGGGAAAGTAGCCAGCGGCAGGAGGTATTGGGTAGTAATGTCAGCTTTTTCCAGAGAATCAAGCAGCCGTTGGCCCGGCTCATCCTGGCCGATAAAGCCCACGGGCAGAGGTATGGCGCCCAAGGCTTTGAGATTGAGAACGGTATTACCTGCCCCGCCAGGGGTAAATTCCTTTCGCCGGAAAGAGAGGATGAGTACCGGGGCTTCTCGCGAAATACGGGAGGTGGTTCCGAAAATGTATTCATCGAGAATGAAATCGCCCCAGACTAAGATTTTTCTTCCGGCAAAATTATCAATTATTTTTTCCAGTTTTTTTCGACTAATTCGGGCCACCATAACTCCAGGCAAAGATTATGTTCAGATTGGTGGGAAATGTCAAATAGGCCGGAGTTCGACCACCGCCTCAATATGGGGAGTATGGGGGAAAAAGTCAAAGAAAGCGACTCGTTTCACTCGGAAGTTATCCAACAGGCTAAGATCGGTTCTTAATTGACGGATGTTACAGGAAATATAAAGAATCCTTTGCGGTTTAATACGATTGAGATATTTCAAGGCTCGGGGATGAACGCCACTTCGCGGCGGATCGGCAATGACCACTAAAGGTTGGGGGAGAATTATGTTTTTAAGATATTTGGCATCATGTAGTAATGGTTCAATGTTGCGGTGGTTATTAGCGACTATGTTATGGCGGGCAGCTTCGAGAGAGGGGGGATGATTTTCTACGAGAATCACTTTCCGGAAGTGCTCGGCATTGAGTAAGCCGAAAGTACCCACCCCAGCGTACAAGTCAAGCAGGTAAGCTTGGGGAAGTTGAGACTTATCTTCAAGAAGAAGCTCCCGGCAATAGCGTTGTAGTTTTTCAGTTAGGAGGTGGTTGTTCTGAAAAAAACCCTGGATAGGATATTCAAAGGTTTGACCAAGCAGTTCTTCTTGGAGAAAATCAGTGCCTTTAACTATTTCATATTCCTCGGAGACACTCACATCCCGGTTGGGTGGTACATAAGTAATAAGTACATTCTGGGCCGTTGTCTGGGTGGCAAATTCTTTGATTATTTCCCGAGCTTCCTCTCGACGGGATGAGGCCTGGTTAAGGACGATAGAAATGGAGGAGTCCGAAGGAGGCGTTCGGATAACAGCATAGCGGAAAGTGCCTACTTTTTTTCGGAGGTCAAAAACATCTACATCGCGAAAAAAATCCCTGATTTCAGTCATGAGTTGATTTAAAGCTTGATTAGCAATAAGACAACTTTCAATATCTACAATCTGGTACCACCGCCCCTTTTCCCGCAGACCTAGTCCACCCGAGTGAAAAACAAAGTCCATCCGCTGACGGTAATGAAAGGGAGGACCAGTGAAAACTTCTATTTCTTTTATTTTTAAAGTATCAGCCAGAATTCTGGTTTTATCTTTGACTTGCTGAGGATAGGGAATATCTTGGAAAGCACAGCCGCCACAACGGCCAAAATAGGGACAAAGGGCTTCTTGTGTCTTAACCATGAGTGGCCTCTTTAGCTACAGATTTTTCCAAGAGAATATCTCTTATGGCCCCCAGAGAGGCAACTTGATAATCAGCGACCACAGGCTGATGATGGTCAGGAGAGATATGGGGAGAGTGATAATGAGTGAGCTTCCGACCGAAAGAGCAGAAGATGGTCTTCAACCCTAGAGTTTTAGCCGACTGAATATCTTGAACAGGGTTATCGCCTACTGAGAAGGAGTCAGTTGCCTGGGCCGACCATTTTTGGAGTCCATAAAGAAAATGTTTCCCGGCTGACTTTAAAGACTGAACCATATCACTGGTGATAATGTCATCAAAAATGTCGAAGAGTCCAATCCATTGGAGTCGGAGTTCGATGACGGCTTTAACTGCATTAGTGGCCAGGATATTCAACCAACCTAGGTCTTTAGCCAGTTTTAATATCTCCCGGGCTCCGGGGAGAAGACGGAGTAGAGGCAAATTTTCTGTCTGGGATGGCCGCCAGTCAAGGCCAAAATGGCGGGCATGGCGCAGATAATCATGCCACTCCCAGGTGCCCTCTAGACGACGGAGATAAGCCTGAAAGAGAGAGGCGGCTTCCTCCGGAGGGAGATGGTGCCGGCGGGCGATCTCTTTTTCTAGACTTTGACAGACTGCCCGGTCCAATTGGGCTTCATCGGCTAAAGTGCCTGTCCAGTCCCAGAAAATGATTCTTTTCTCCATGGGCTCTTATTCTAAAGAAGAGACTGGCAAATGACAAGAGAAGAGAGACCCGGGTTGACCACCTCGATGAAAAATGCTAAAAAAATAAACGAGCTGCCGGAGTGGCGAAATTGGCAGACGCGCTGGACTCAAAATCCAGTCCTGGGCGACCAGGGTGTGGGTTCGACTCCCTCCTCCGGCACCATATTTCCTGTCCTTAAATCGGGGTCAGTCAGCGAGTTTTTCTGGCGCAATTTTCCTCAAGTTAAGGACAGTTTTGTAGTCTCTTTAAGACCAAAAAAAAAGCGGGGAAATTTAAAAGGTCAGGTATTATGGACAAAGCTGAAAAGGTTTCCCTTATTTCAGGAGCCGTTGTTTTTGGATTGATGAGTTTAAAAATGAGTATTGCTTTTCTCACGGGGAGTATCGCCCTTAAAGCTGACGCTATTCATAGCTTGACTGATTTTATTTCTACCCTGGCTGTTTTTATTGGCCTTAAACTTTCTAAGAGAAAATCAAGAAATTTCCCTTATGGCTTATATAAAATAGAAAATTTAGTGGCCTTAGTGGTGGCCTTTTTTATTTTTTGGGCGGGCTATGAGATTATTAAAGAAGTAGTTCTCGCCCAGACTTCAGTGGTGAAAAAACTCCCTTTGGCCTTGGCTATAGCTGCTTTATCAGGAGGAGTCTCCTATTTTCTTTCTCTTTATAAAATTAAAGCTGGTCAACACATTAACTCCCCTAGTCTTCAGGCTGATGGTTACCATTCTCGGGCGGATGCTCTTTCTTCCTTGATTGTTTTCTTGGGACTAAGTGGACATTTTCTTCATTGGAATATTGAAAAATATGCTGCT
>QMPV01000130.1 GCA_003648765.1 Candidatus Aminicenantota bacterium | reverse complement strand
TTTGATCAAATTATTAAGAATACCCTGGGCATAACGGATTAACTTTTTAGTGAAATGCATCAATAAAGATATTCCGGAGGAGAAAGCTTTGCGGATCCTGTCGGCAAAATGTCGTTCTACCTCCTCCACCTCCTATTTTATTAAGCACGTGGGAGTAGTCAGCGGGAAGACGGAGATAATTAAAGCGGATAGCGTAGGGATAAGGCATCCTCCTGTCCAAGGCCACGATGTCTAAATTAATTTAGCCTCTAAGGCTTAGGGAATGAGAAAATAAATATATGTAAAAAGCATCTTAGAATAGTAACCAAAAAATTGAAAAATACTTGACATTTTAATATAAATAAAATAACTTTCAAAATCTAAGAAAGTATGTTTAAAATAAGTTTAGAGAAACTGAATAATTCTTTAAATTTCTTCTCGATATATCTTCAAATTTATGAACATATAAAATCATCTGAATTATATTTGTTTTGTTTCATTGCTTTTAAAGGGGGGTGATAGATTAAAATTTAAAATCAATAATTTTTATATTTAAAAAAATAAAAAAAATAAGAAGGAAGGAAGGAAATGAAAAGAAGATTGTTAGTTATTTTTCTAATTATTCTCATTATTTCTTTTATAGGAATTTCAATAGGAAGAGCCCAAGTTCGACAGAGTGGATCTATAAGAGGCATTGTTGTGGATGATCAAGGTGAACCGCTTCCAGGAGTTACGGTTGAAGTCACAGGACCAGCTCTTATTGGGACTATGACTTTTGTTACCACAGAAAAAGGGATTTTCCGGATTCCAGCTCTTCCGCCAGGGGAGAATTATGTGATAACTTGCACTCTAGATGGATTCCAAACTGTTCGAAGAGAAGGTTTAATTGTAAATGTGGGGAAAGTGACTAATGTGAGGATTACTATGAAACAATCTGTTATGGAAGAAGAAGTAACCGTAGTTGCAGCTTCACCAATGGTAGATGTCACCTCTACAAAAGTTGTTCAAAATATAACAACTGAAGTAATAGAAACTTTACCTCTTGCCCGAAATATTATTTCAGCCATTCAGATAGCTCCTGGAGTTGTAGAAAGACGGGTTCATGGTTCCTCAAGAAATGATGCGGGCTATATGATAGACGGGGTTATTGCTAATGCTCCAAATCAAGGTTATGCTGAAGCGAGAATTAGTTGGGAGACTATAGAGGAGATAGAATTTATAACAGCCGGATCTACTCCTGAGGGCTATCATTCTTCTGGGGGGTTCATGAATGTGGTTACAAAATCTGGAGGGAATGATTTTTCTGGCATGTTGATTGGGTATTACACCAATGAAGATCTCTCTTCTCCAACTCTTCCTGAAGAGAAGATGGATGTTTTAGGTATATCAAAGCCTTTCTTTTCTATTCATGATATTGAGGCGTCCGGTGTACTTGGTGGACCGATTGCTAAGGATAAGTTATGGTTTTTTGCTAATTACAGATTTCATGATATCAAGAACCATAATAGATTTCGACCAACCACTATTTTAGGAAAGTACTATGGTCCCTATGAATTTAAGGAGCAAGAACATTATGGCTATTTAAAACTGAGTGCTCAACTGGCTCAATCTCTACGCCTTTCTACCATGTTAACATTATGGTGGCGGCCGAAACCTTATAATTCAACTAGTTGGAACCGTCCCGCAGAAGCCTGGGTTTCCAATAATGCATCCCAGAGGACAGGGACAGCACTTTTATCTTGGATTATCGACCAAAATACTTTTGTTGACTTTAGAGCTGGTTTCTGGCGACATCAAAGTAAAATGCCTTATTCAGTTGAAGAAAGTCGAGATAATCCTCAATATTATGATGCTTATACAGGTTATTACTGGGGAGCAGCATGGAATTATCGTATAGGTCGTAAATTTACATGGATTGCTAATGCGAAACTAACTCGCTTTCAAGATAACTTTCTGGGTGGCGATCATGAATTTAAATTAGGCTTTGAATTCCAATACGGAAGTCAACTCAATAATAATTGGAGGCCAAATTCAATCAGTTTATGGACATTTTACAATGAAAATCCTTATTATTATCGAGGACTTTACGGGTTAAATAACCCTCACCCTAATTACGGAGATGGGAGAATAAATCTTACAACTTTAGGTACTGAAGATGGAGCAAGTGCTGTAAGATCGCATATTTACCGGGTGGGTGGATTTTTTCATGACTCAATGACCATTGCTCAGAGGTTTACTCTAAATGTTGGATTACGAATCGATTATGTTTCTGGAGGAATTCCTGGAGTAACTGATAATCCCGCTGATAGTTTAGCTCAAGCAGTGGGTGAATTCTATATGGTTCCTAAATATGGTTTTAATCCATTTGGTCTTCTCCAATATGACGAGTGGGACCCGGCAATGACTCTGCTTCAGATAACGCCTACTTTTGGTTTAACTTACGACTTATTCGGAGATGGGAAAACTGTTTTAAAATCATCTTTTGGCAGATATCCAGAAGCCCTGGTAACTGCAGTTTTTGAAAGCGTTTATCCTGCCGGAGGACGTACATTCAATTTTTATTGGTGGGATCTTAACGGTAACAGGCAACCAGACGCTCCTCCCATCGACGCTTACAAACATTATGGTGCCAGTCCAGCGGGAATGTTGTCTACTTTATACAAGGAACGAATTGACCCAGATATCACTTCTCCTTATGTGAATGAAGCAGTGTTTGCAGTTGAACATGAGTTAGCCAGGAATCTTAAAGTTAGTCTGTCTTATGTTTGGAAAGATTGGAAAAACGTTATAGGAGATCAATATTACGACTTTAACACTGGAAGTTACTGGAGCAAGGAGGATTCAGGTTACTGGATTCCTTTCACAACCACAATTCCAGCTTACGAAAATTTTCCAGCCCAAGAAATTACAATGTATTTTCTTTCCAAGGACGCCCCAGAACAAGTAACCCGTTTAAGAAACATTGATGACGCCAAAAGGACATATCAAGCATTCGAGTTATCTTTCATAAAACGCATGTCTCACGGTTGGCAGTTGGGAGGTTCGTTAGTTATTTCTTCGCTTAAAGGAAACTATGATGTCTCTACTTCTGGTTTTGTATGGAATAGAAAGTTTAGGGATCCAAATTGGTATATTAATGCCGATGGAAACCTTCCAGCTAGTAGGCCTCTTCAAATAAAGCTTTATGGTTCAGCTCAGCTTCCAGCTGGCTTTTTGGGATCTTTCTTTTTCGTTCATAGTAGTGGCTCACCTTGGCAAAGAACGGTAACAGTGGTTCCTCCATCGTCATGGGCAAAAGCAAATAATGTTTCAACTCAATCTTTTAGTATCAATGTTGAGCCCAGGGGTTCTCGCTGGACTGAATCAACCAGCAATCTTGATCTTCGTTTAGAAAAAAGGTTTAAAATAAAAGACTATGGATTTCTCAGTGTTTTTGTTGATATTTATAATGTACTCGGAAATACTTACTTTTATATAACTACAAATCCCGGAGGAGTTTGGAGGCCAGTGGATAATAATACAAATGAAGGAACATATAGCCCAGGGTGGACAGGTATTACTGGATTTAGTGGCGTTCGAACCTTAAAGTTCTCTTTTAAGTTCACTTTCTAGAAAAATTGATTTAATAGGTTTTGTCCCAAAGTGAGGGGAAACGTTAGTTCCCTGGAGTAGAAAGTCTAAGTTATCCCCCTCACTTTGGGACAAACTTAATTTTTCATAATATTTGTTTTTAATTTAGTAATAAGAGATCAAACGAATGAAGTTTTATTAAAGAGGACAGAGTTGAGTTTCTTTTCTCAATCCCACAAGAATTTGTTTAATACTAAAAAAATTTGTAAGAAGAAAAGTTTGTAAGAAGAAAAGAAAGGAGTAAAAATAGTGTCCCGTTCTTTAAGTCCACTTTCTAGAATTTCTTTCTCGGATTCTTTAGATACTCAGCATAGACGACCTCCTAATGTAGTTCTTGTTTTGACTGATGATCAGGGGTATGGAGACTTAGGTTGTCACGGTAACAAATATATAAAAACTCCATATTTGGATAATTTTTATCAGGAAAGTTCTCGTTTCACTAATTTTTATTCCTGTCCTCTTTGTTCTCCAACCCGAGCTAGTCTCCTTACTGGACGGTACAATTACAGAACGGGAGTGATAGATACTTGGGTAGGGCTGGCTATGATGAGATCAGAAGAAATTACAATAGCTGAAAAGTTAAAAGAAGCAGGTTATAAGACAGGTATTTTTGGAAAGTGGCACTTAGGGGATCATTATCCTTTAAGGCCTATTGATCAGGGATTTGATGAATCGTTAATTCATAAGGGAGCAGGAATAGGAGGCCGAACTAATCCCCCTGATAATCATTACTACGATCCTATTCTTTATCACAATGAAACACCCAAAAAATTTTACGGATATTGTACTGACATATTTTTCCAGGCAGCTATTCAATTCATCGAAAAGCATGCCAAAGAACCGTTTTTTGTCTATATTCCAACCAATGTGCCCCATGTCCCTCTTGAGATTAAAGAAAAAGAGGTTTTTCCTTATCTAAAAATGGGCTTGGATGAGATTACTGCTAAACATTATGCTATGTTGACCAATCTTGACCAAAATTTTGGCCGTTTACTTTCCAAACTGGATGAATTAGATCTTTCAACTAATACTATCGTCATATTTACAAGCGATAATGGTCCGGCATATCGGGATCTTCGCTACAATGCTGGTCTTCGTGAAGGTAAAGGCTCCGTTTATGATGGAGGAATTAAAGTACCTTTTTTTATTCGGTGGCCTAAAAAAATCATTGGAGGAAAAGATATTGATCGGATTGCTCATTTTATTGATGTGTTCCCTACACTTATAGATTTATGTGATATATCCGATTCAAAGGATTTATCATTAGATGGAATTAGTCTAGCTCCTCTTTTGTTGGCTAAAAAAGTTAATTGGCCCGATAGATATTTATTTTTTCAACAGTCTCGGCCTGATCCAAATGGTGTTGATCGGCCAAGATTGTTTGTCCATTGTGCAGTTAGGAGTCAGAATTATAAAATAGTTATGACTTCTCGTGATCCCAAAAAACGTCAGACGGAAGCAATTGGACTCGAACAAACAGAACTATATGATATGCTCAGAGACCCTGGTGAAACGCTGAATATAGCTCGTTCTCATCCACATCTTGTAAGAAAAATGAGATTAGCTTACGAAAAATGGTTTAATAATGTAACTCAAAATCTTAGCCCTGTTTCTATTTATCTGGGGAGCCCTCTTGAAAATCCTGTGATTTTGACTAATCAAGACCTCTATGGACCGGGGGCAGTGGCAGCCTATGTGAGTTGGGGAAGACTTTCTCGAGATCCCCAAGCAGAGCCGGAAGGATTTGGTGTTTGGCATGTAAAGACGACCCGAGCAGGTCGATATAAAATAACTCTCAGATTTGGGCCTCTGAGTGGAGGTCGTGAAGTACCTTTAAAAGAAGGCATTGCTGTTTTTAAACTAGGGAAAGTATACCGGGAGGAAAAAATAAAAGAAGGGTCTCCCAGAGTGAGCTTTTTTATTGAGTTGCCCCAAACTGAAGGCGCTTTAGAGACTTATTTTACTGGTCAACGCAAAGATGGGGCTAAAGTTACTCCTTTTTTTGTGGATATAGAATTCATTGAATAAATAATAGATAAATAAATAAATTTGGAAGAGGTTTTTTATGAAACGGCGAGATTTTTTGAGAACTATCATCGCTTCTGGGACTTTGATCCCGATTTCAGAGGTTTTTATTCAAGATGCATGTCGGAAGATAGAAAGCCGCCCTAATTTCATTGTTTTCCTCGCCGATGACTTGGGTTATGGGGATTTGGGGTGTTATGGTCATCCAATCATAAAGACCCCTAACCTTGATAAATTTGCTAAAGAAGGTGTTATTCTCACTGACTGCCATTCAGGAGGAACTGTTTGTTCTCCATCTAGAGCATCTCTTTTGACAGGAAGAAATCCATTCAGGGTGGGGATTTATTATCTTATTGGTGGTGGCGCTCATTTGCCTCGCAAAGAAGTTACGATAGCTTCTCTTCTAAAGGAAGCTGGATATGATACGTGTTTTGTAGGTAAGTGGCATCTCAGTCAAATAGATGAGCCTGATAGTCACCAACCCACACCAAGTGATCATGGATTTGATTATTGGTTAGCCACAAAGCAGAATGCTTTTGAAGGACCTGAGAATCCTTTAACTTTTATTAGGAACGGAAAAAAAGTAGGAGAAAT